>DASRXN010000068.1:0-16981 GCA_035654135.1 Rhodocyclaceae bacterium
CTGTCGTGGCAGATCACGCCCCGCGCCCTTATGGCTGCGATTGCCGATCCCGACCCCGCGGCGGCCAAGCGAGCCTTCGACGCCATGATGCTGATGGGCAAGATCGACATCGCCGCAATTGAAGCGGCCCGCCGCGGCTGACTTCGCGCGTCGGGAGAGCTTACCGTTCTTCGCGTTCGCCTTCGCCCAACGCGACCTCGATCTGTTCCGGATCGGCCATGGTGCCGCGACATTGTTCATGGCCGCAGGCGCAGGCCCAGTCGGAGAACGCTTCGCTGTGCGAGGTGACGTCGAGGCGGTAGTCCCACACGAGTTCCTCGCCATGCTTGACGTCCCGCAGCGCGTAGAGCCAGGCGCGGGGTGGGTCGTGGCCCTCTTCCTCGGCCAGTTCGCAGTTGGGGTCGCAGCCGTGGTTGGCCAGCGCCGCCCAACCCTTGCCGTCTATGCCCGTGCCGTCCGAGAAGCGCAGGAACTTGGTCACGCCGTCGTCGCCCAGGTCCGGGTGTTCGTCCTTGCCGTAGCGGACGCCCCTGTATTCGATCAGCTTCTCTCCCGCCGCCAGATCCTGCGCGGCGAACAATCCCTTGCCGTGCAGCCCGCTCTTCCTTGCCACCACCTTCGATGCCATTGCTGCCTTTCCGACTGCCATGCGAAGCACGAAGGATACTTGGTCCGGACTTGGAATGGCGCATGGCGGAGCCTGCCGGCAAGCGATCCGCCACGCGGGCAGCGGCTCAGGCGCCGAAGCCGGACCCCGGTCGCTTCAGAAACTCGATCTCCTCCGGGGTCGACTGGCGGCCGAGCGCCGCGTTGCGATGCGGAAAGCGGCTGAAGCGCCGGACCACTTGCCAGTGCTTGACCGCGTAGTCGTAGGCCCCGGCCATGCCCGGCAGCTCGCGGACCTTGCCGAACAGTTGCAGCGCCAGCTCCTGGTCGGCAAGGTTCTCGCTGTGCTCGAACGGCAGATAGGCGAACAGCCGCTGGCTCGGCGTGTAGCCTGCGTCGAAGCCGCGCCCGACCAGGTGGTGGGCCACCGGCAGGGCGAGGTCGCCGTCCCGGTAGCCGCGGGCCTCGCCGCGGAAGATCATCAGCGGAAACTGGTCGAGCAGGACGATCAAGGCCAGGCAGGCATCGGGTGTCTCGCGCCAGTGGTCCAGCTCGCCGCGCTCGGCACGCTCCACCTCTGCCAGGAAGCGCGCGCGCACGTCCGCATCGACGCGGGCGCTGCCGGCGAACCAGAGCTCGCGCTGCCGGCGGCCGGCGTCGCTGCCGTCGCCGAACCAGTAGTCCAGGATTGCCCGAACGCGGGCGGCGTCAGGCGGCAGTTGATGCGTGACCATGCTGGCACCTCCATTGAACATGACGTCGATCCGTGGCCATTAGATCGCGCCGGCCGGCCCGGGTTTCGCCCCCGCGCGGTTCAGCTGAACCGGTTTTCCAGAACCCCGATGCCCTCGATGGCGATGGCGACGCTGTCGCCGTCCTGCATTTCGCCGGCGCCGACCGAGGTGCCGCAGGCGATCACGTCGCCCGGTTCCAGCGTCATGTCCTGCGAAAGGCGGCTGACGATCTCGGCGGGCGGGAAGAACATGTCGGCAACCGGATAGTTCTGCCGCTCGACGCCGGCGACGATGGCGCGCACGCGCAGCTGCAGTGGATCGAGGCCGGTGACGACGCAGGGACCGAAGACGCCGAAAGTGTCGAAGCTCTTGGCCCGCGTCCATTGCGGGAAGGATGGATCGGCGCGCAGGATGTCGCGCGCGGTGACATCGTTCACGCAGGTGTAGCCGAAGATCACGTCAGGCGCCTCCATCGCGCTGACGTTGGCGCAGCGCCGGCCAATGACAATGCCGAGTTCGCCCTCGAAAACGACGCGCCCCGCGTAGCCGGCCGGCCGCCGGATCGGCTCGCCGTGGGCGGCGAACGAGGTAGCAGCCTTCAGGAAGTAGAGCGGATGCGCCGGCTGCTGCAGGTTCTCGGCGCGGGCGCGCTCGTGGAAGTTGTTCCACAGGCCGATCATCTTGCCGGCTCGCGTCGGCGTCAGCAGCCGCACGGCCGCCAGCTCGAAGCGCCGTCCCGTTTCACGGTGCGCGCCGAACATGTCGTCCGCGTATTCGGCGATGGTGGTGCCCGTCAGCGTTCCGAAGCGTTCAGCACCGTCGGCCTCGAATCGCAACCAGCAGCTCATGATCCTTTTCCGTTCATGGACCGCAGTGTACTTCCGCCGGCGATCGCTGCGGAAAAAGTCAGCCATGGCGAGACGCCGCCAGGCTCGCTCAGGGTACGAGAACCACCTTGCCGGTATTCTTGCGCGCTTCGATGTAGGCATGGGCATCGCCGGCCTGTTCGAACGCAAAGGTACGGTCGACATGCGGCCGCACCCAGCCATCCTCGACGCCGCGCAGCAGGATTGCCATCCAGTTGCGGATCTTGCCGACTTCGTCCCACATGTGGCCGAGGTTCACGCCGAACACCGCCTTGTTGGAATTGAACAGCGAAACCGGGTGAAACAATGGCATGCCCAACGCTGCCGGCAAGAGGCGCAACGGTCCGAACAGGCCGGACTCGGTAGCTGTGGAGACGCCGAACATGCCCAGCCGCCCGGTGCTGCGCAGCGCGCGGTAGCTTTTCTTCCAATGGCTGCCGCCGAGCGGATCGGTGACCAGCTCCACGCCGCGGCCGCCGGTAAGCCGGGCGACTTCGACCGACCAGTCCTTGCCGCGGTAGTCGATCGCCTCGTCGAGGCCGCGCGCCTTGAGGAAGGCATGCTTGCCCGGGCTGGCGGTGCCGATGCTGCGCGCGCCGAGGTGACGCGCGATGTCGATCGCCGCCAGGCCCACGCCGCCGCCGGCGTTGTGAATCAGCACCGTTTCGTCCTTCTGCAACGAGCCCATCACCACCAGCAGTTGCCACGCGGTGAGGTAGTTAACCGGGATCGCCGCGCACTGCTCGTGGCTCAGCACTGCGGGCCGCGCGAAGACCTGGGCCTCGGGTACGATCACGACATCCGCGTAGCCGCCGAAGCGCGTCAGCGCAAAGGCATCCGTGCCGAGCCAGGCTGCGCTGACACCGGCGCCGACCGCATCCACGGTGCCGGAGACCTCATAGCCCACCACGCAGGGAATCTTCGGGGCATCGGGATACAAACCCTGCCGTGCCAGCACGTCCGCGAAATTGACGCCGCTGGCTTTGACGCGGATCCGCAGCGTGCCGGCGGCAGGCGTTGGCTCGGGCGCTTCGCGCAGCACCAGCTTTTCGGGACCGCCGTGACCGGTGATGAATATCTGTTTCATGTCGCCGTCCCTTTGCCGTGCGTGAGTATTGCGACACTTTACAGCCACCGGGGAACAGCACAAGCTGGCTCAAAACCGATGTTATCGACGCGCTGCACCGCCACAGAGGCGTGCCGCCACCGCTGACTTTCAGGTCAGTGGCCGAACCGCATCAAGACATCAATGCGATCCTGCAGGCGAGTCCTCGGGGCTAAGGTCGGCTATCGCCCACTCGCAGCAGCCAAGCGCGTCATAGAACTGCTGCTTGCGTATGTCGGCGGAAACCGGGTCGGAACCGACCGGCATTTCCGTCGCGTGGGCGAGACAGGCAAAGTTGGCCGTGCTGAATGCTGGTGGTGCGTCGGTGATGTCCGCGTGGCTGCGCTTTTGCTGCCATTGTTCCCGGTTCATGATCTCTCCTCCTGTGCTGCGGATTGTCTTTTCCGCCTCAACGCCGAAGTGCGAACGTAGCACCCGAGCGTTACAGCGCTGTTGCAATGGGACGAGGAAAAGGGAAAGTACGCCTCAAATCGTGAAATTGCATCTGTCTCATGACGACGACAACCTCGTCAGGAGGGAAATGGGCAAATCGACTATTGCCCTAACTGACTTGCCCCCTATCAGCCGTATCGACCTGAAGTAGAATCATGTCCGTGAAGGTTGTCCTTGCGCAAGATGAATCGCATCGAGGGCGAAAGTAGCGCATGCGAATCTGGACCCTGCACCCAAAATACCTCGACCCCAAGGGACTGGTCGCGCTCTGGCGCGAGGCACTGCTGGCCCAAGCGGTGCTGTTGGGGCAGACGCGCGGCTACCTTCATCACCCCCAGCTGAACCGATTCCGGAACGCACCTTCGCCTGTCGGCGCCATTGCTGCCTACCTGCGCGGCGTGCATGCCGAGTCCGTCGAGCGGGGTTATCGGTTCGATGGGACAAAGATTGCACCTGCAGAGCCCGTGGAAATTATCGAGGCGACGCGCAGGCAACTCGATTACGAGTGGAGCCACCTGAAAGACAAGCTGCGCCTGCGCGCACCGACATTGCTCGCAGACATGGAAGCCATCGCGCACCCCGATGCCCACCCGCTGTTTCACATCGTCCCTGGTGGTGTCGCGGATTGGGAGGTTACCAGTACTTCTCGAATGCCATCTGCCCCAAAGCGCCGCGCCGGCTGGTAACGAAGCCGCGGGCGGTGAGCAGGCTGCGCATGTCGCGCGCCAGTTCCGGATTGCCGCAGACCATGGCGCGCGAATGCCTCACTTCAAGTGGCACGTCCGCCGCGCCTTCCAGTCGGCCGTCGATGATCAATTGCGGAATGCGGGCATGCAGCATGCCCGGTTCCTGCTCCCGCGTGACGATGGGGATGTAGCGCAGGTCGGCCCGCGCACCAGTCGCGGCCGCGCTGTCCCGCATCGCCTCGATGTCCTGCCGGTAGGCGAGCTCTTCCGCGCGGCGAACGCTGTGCACGAGAATCAGGTGATCGAACGAGCGCCATGAATCCGGATCGCGCAGGATGGACATGAACGGCCCCAACCCCGTGCCACTGGACAGCATCCAGAGGTCATTGCCGGGCGCCAGTTGGTTGACGGTGAGGAAGCCGTAGCTCAGCTTCTCGACCATGATCGCGTCGCCGACCTTCAGCGCCGCCAGGCGGGCGGAGAAGTCGCCGCCGGGGACCAGCACCAGCAGGAATTCGAGGAAATCGTCGTCGGCCGCGGATACCATCGAAAACGGGCGCCAGATAGCATTGCCTAGGGTGTCCACCATGCCCAGCCGCGCATAGTGGCCGGGCACGAAGCGGAAAGCCTCGGCCCGCGTGGTGCGAAACGAGATCAGCGTTGGGGTCCAGTGCCGAATCCAGATGACCTGCTCCGCTCGCCACTTGGTGTCGGTTGGCACAGACAAAGACCCAGCCACCCCTCCCGGATTGACCGGCACTCTGGCGTTCATCGACGCGCCCATGCCGCCGTGTCAGGCGGCACGTATCCGTTCGCCCACCTCGGCGACCCAGGACTGCCAGTTGCCGTCGATGTACTCGGCGACGAGTTCCATTCCCGGCAGATGGTCGTGCCACGTGTTGTCCACCCGGAACTCGACGCCGGGGAAACGCTTCGCCGCGCGTTCGGCGATCAGCTCGCCAATCTTGCGCGCTTCGTCGTGACCGACTTCGCCCCAAACCTCATAGGCCTCCGGCCGCGAACTGACGTAATAGACAGGCTTATCGGTTGTCATGGCGGCATTCTCCGAAAATGGCTCAGTGCACGCTGCCGAACGAGGAACTGAGCGTGCCCTGCGGCAGCGGCAGGCCGGCCAGCCGGCAGCCCTGCGCCAGCGGCCCGTGCGGGAACAGGTCGTACAGGTAGCGGCGACCGCCGACATCGCCGTATTCGCGTTCCAGCTTGTGCGTCATCTGGCGCGCCGTCCAGTCCGGACCGAGCAGGCGGAACCACTCCCGCAGGCAGTAGATGACCTGCCAATGCTCTTCGCTGAGGGAGATTGCCTCCTCTTCCGCGCGGCGATTGGCCACCAGCGGCGACCAATGATCGAGGCCGGCAAGATACCCTTGCGGGTCGTTGATCTGCATACGCTCGTTGGCAATGAACTTGTTGATGTCGTACATGGCGACCTCCTTTGACTACAAGCTCGGGAAAATACCCGACTTATTTAGTATGGTTCATTTAACGCGCCCGGCTACCGGAAGTCAAGCTTGTTTTTCAGCCGCCGCGCCAAGCAGAATTTCGGGTATGTTTGCGCAATGACTTCGACGACGACATCGCTTCGGCTGCCGGCTCTGGCGGCGGTCCTCTTCCTGGCCCGCCCTGCCATGGCTGCCGACACCACGACATTCGACAGTTGCACGGATGCCGGCGGCCGTGTCGTGGCTGCAGAGGCCGACTACGGCCAGCGGACGCTGGTGCAGACGACTTATGCCGGCGGCCAACCGACCATCCGCTACAACCCCGGCGTGCTGCCACGACTGACTCCTGCCGCCCGCCTGTTCTTCTATGCCCACGAATGCGCCCGGCACGCGCTCGGCGCTGCCGGCAAGCCGCTCACCGCCACCCGCGCGCAGCAGGCGGATTGCGTCGGCCTGGCGACGATGCTGACGGCCGATCTGGTGACGCGCGACCAGCTCGACGGCCTGCAAGGGCAGTTGAACTTTTCGGAAAGCGAGTGGGAATTGCTGCCGGGACCGCCGCGCAGTTTCAACCTGGCCGCGTGCCGGCCGAGCGGCGGGCTGAGACTGCCCTCGCCGGAGACGCCGTCGGTGCAGCAAGGCACCTGGAATGCCTGTGCCCGTGCCTGCGGCGACCGCCTATGGAAATGCCAGAAGGGCTGCCGGGGCGCCGCCTGCGAAACCGGCTGCCTGGACAGCCACCGGCAGTGCGAGGCGGCCTGCGGCAGTCAGTAGAGAACTTCCGCCCAGTGCCCGCGGGAGACAAGTTCGTTGCGCATCCTCAGCCATGCCTCGGCTGACCCCGCGATGCCGACCATCGCCTTCTCCACCTGACCGAGCATCGCGTTCGTCCCGGCGATATAGACGCGGCAATCCGGACTGTTGAGCATTTCCCAAACCTCCGCTGCATTCCGCTCGATGGCCTTGTCGAGTTCGATGGGAACGTCGAAAACCGGCCGCGGGCTGATCGCCTGGAATGCCTTGAAGGTCGGCTGGTCGTAGTAGTTCGCCAGGTCGTTGTTGACGTCGTTCATGTACAGCATTTCCAGGCCGGTACGGGCGCCGTAATAGAGTCTGACCTTGCCTTCCCAGCGGACGAACTTCTCGTAGATGAGCCGGATCAGCCCACGGAATGGCGCAATGCCGGTGCCCATGCCGATCATGAGGATGTTGGCGTTCCGGTTGTCCGGCACCGCGAACGGATAGCCGACCGGACCGGCGAATTCGATGGTTTCACCGGGCCTGAGATTGCACAGATAGTTTGAAGCCACGCCCTCGTACTGTTCGCCATTGAAGTCGTCGATATAGAAGCAGCGCCGCACGCAAAGGGAGAATTGGGTTGCTATCGGGCCGCTCCGCTCCTGATCGGCGATCGAGTACAGACGGGTGTGATACTTGTTGCCATATTGTCCCGGGGCCATGACGCGAATGCAGCTGCCCGGCTTGCCGTCGAACTCCGGGGCGTCGGTCCGGAACACCAGCTGCCGAACCTCCTCGCGCGAAGATTCCGGCGTGATTCGATGCGAACTGACCAGTTCCGCCCGATGATGGGTTGCGTTGCTGACTAGGGTTTCGTTTGATGTTTGCATGTTTGCCAAGCTCCATTCCCGGATTGCCCATTGTTTCCTACAAGCGATACTCCATCTTCAGACGCCCTTGCAGCTTCCTGGCCTGCTTGAAGGCCTCCTTGAGGATCAGGCGGTCGAATTCGTTGAGGTTGTCGGGATTGACCCGATTGGCCATGCCCTCCGGCGTGCCGGCCTGCTGCTGGCGCAGGCGCATCTGCTGGATGACGAAGAAGCCGTCGACGATGGCACCGACATCTTCCCCGCCGAGCTTGCCGCGCTCGGCCAGCGCGCGCAGCCTCTCGGCCGTGCCCGTCGCGCCGACGCCGTTGGCCAGCGAAAGAATTCGCGCCGCGTCGACGAACAGCCGGGCGCCGAAGGTCTTGAGGTCGAGGGTATGGGGAAACTGCTCGTTCTTGTCGAAGACGAAGTCACGAATCATGCCGATGGGCGGTTCCACCTGAACGGCGTTGCCCGCCATGAAGCGCAGGAACAGGGTGGCGGCAGGAATGTTGGCCAGCAGCCATTGCCGCAGTTCCTCGGCCAGATCCTCGGCGCCATAAAGGGCACGGAAGTCGAAGTAGATGGTGGCGTTGAGCAGGGCCTGGGGATTGTTGGAGTGGAGCCACGACACGAACTTCTGCCGCCATTCATCCTTGGACAGGCACAGCTCCGGGTTGCTGGCCATGACATTGCCCTTGCAGAGCGGGAAACCGCAGGCCGCCAGACGCTCGTTCACCGTCCGGGCGAAAGGCAGGAGCACGGCGCGCAAGGCCTCGGCATCGCCGCCGCCGGCATCGAACATCAGGCCGTTGTCCTGGTCGGTGGATAACGTTTGCTCGTAGCGGCCCTCGGAGCCGAAGGAGAGCCAGCACCAGTGCACTTTCGGCAGGGCGAAATCGTGCTGGGTCAGTTCGATGATGCGCACCGTCAGGTGGTCGTTGAGCGAGGAAATCAGTTCCGTCAGCGGCTCGGCCGCCCCACCTTCGGCCAGCATGCGCTCGGCCAGGCGGCGGACGTCTTCGGCCGCCGCGATCAGGCCGTCCATGTCACGCGCGGTGCGGATGGCGCCCGAGATCGCCTTGCCGCCGCCGCTTTGCAGTTCGTAGATGTCCTCCTGCGAGACGATGCCGACCAGCTTCTCCGAGGCGTCCACGACAATGACGTGATGCACGCCGTTGCGCGCCATCACCAGCGCCGCCTGATAGATGGTCGACCGCCAGTTGAGCATCAGCAGGCCGGTGCCGCTCATCACCGACATCACCATCTGGTCAAGATCGCAACTCTTGGCCGCGACCTTGTGCAGCAGGTCGCGTAGCGTGAAGATGCCAATGGGGCGGCCGCTTTCGGGCTCGACGACGATGATGGAACCGATGCGGTTTTCCGACATGGTCTGCACGGCTTCGCGCAAGGTGGCGTCAGGGGTGACGGTGATCGGCTTGCGACGAACGAAGGCAGCGAGCTGGCTATGCAGGGTGAGACGGGCTTGGGTCATGATGATTTGTCAATACTTGATGCGTGCGTAATAGGTTTTTTCGGCAGCCTCGCGCACATGGCGAAGAGTGACAAGGCCCATCGACTCGAGCAGCGGAATCATGCGCAGGAACACCTCGCCAGTGACGATGGCGTCGCCCAATGCATTGTGGCGGCCGATGATGGGAATACCGAGCCGTTCGGCGATGGCTTCGAGTTTGTGCGACTCCTGGTTCGGATGGATGACGGCGGACAGTAGCAGCGTATCGAGCAGTGGCTGGGTAAAGCGAATGCCGGTTGCTTCCTCCTTCAACTGCAGGAAACGCATGTCGAAGGCAGCGTTGTGCGCTACCAGCACCGTATCCTCGCAGAAGCGGTGAAACTGCGGCAGAACGGCGGCGATGGTCGGCTTGCCGGCGACCATGTCCTCGGTGATGCCATGGATCGGGATGCCTTCCGGCTTCAGCGGCCGCTGCGGGTCAACCAGCTGGTCGATGCATTCGTGGCGCAGCATGCGTCCATTGACAATGCGGACGGCGCCGAACTGGATGATCTCGTCGCCATTTGAGGGTTCCAGTCCGGTGGTTTCCGTATCGAAGGATGTGTAGGTGAGCTCACGCAACGGCCGGTCATCAAGGGCATGGTTTTCGTCGCGGCGGTGGAACAGGTCAAAATCGTAGAACTCGGGCCGGCTTTCCACCTGCACTAGCGGCGCCTCGTTCGCCGTTGCAGCGTCATTGGCGACGGGAATCGACAGCTGGAACCGGGATTGTTGGCTGGCTGAATCCCGGCCACAGGACAGCTGACCGCCGTGACGGTCGGTAACATCGCGCAGCGTCAGCGGGCTGGTTTCACCGGCCACGTTCATCGCCTCGAGCTGCCAGCCGATGAGCAGTTCGGTCGAGATCGCGGTGCCAGCCCAAAGCATCTCGATCGTCGCCATTGCGCCTGAGGAGGCCAAGCGCAGACGCACCATGCGAGTGCCATAGTCTTCTGCCAGCCTGGCGGCGAGGAAGGTCATGGCCTGCACCAATGAATAGCTGTCGACCTTGACCCAGAGTTCGGGTTCGACGTTGTCGATCTTGACCGTCAGGCCAGTCTTGATCTCAATACGCCGCTGCATGGCGGTCATCAGGTCGGCGGCCAGCATTTCCTCCAGCGGCCAACGCGACTTCACCGACTCGGCATATTCGTTGGCTGCCTCGTCGACCCGCGTGGTGAGTTGCGCAACCTCATGGGCGATCTGGGCCGCCGCTGGCGAATCTCCACCGATCCCGGCTAAGGCGGCACGAATACCGGCGAGAGCTGAGCGACTTTCGCGCGCCAGCTTCTGCACGGAATGGTCGCAGGCGGCGTCAGCCTCGACGAAGCGGGAGATATTTTCCAGCGTCAGCACGTAGCCGCCGATGCCACGGCTGCCGTCCTCGCCGCCTGCCGCCATCACTGGCGCCATCTGGATGCGAATCAACTGGCCGACGCGCGTCGCCGTGACAAAATGCGCCAGCGGCTGGCTGCCTTTGCGTTCAAGCCGATGCCGAAGGGTTTCCAGCGCATGACCAATCAGGGACGGATCGAATACGGCATGAATGGAGCGCCCCAGGCCAATCAACGACATCGAGGCACCGGGGTCCGGCACCAGCGCGCTAGCCTGGAGCCGCGCACGATTGTTGTAGAGCAGAATGCGGCCATCGAGATTGCAAACGATCACCGGTTGCGGCAGATCGGCCACCAACGCTGCCAGCCGGTTCTTTTCCTCTTCCACCGATTCCTTCGCCTGGGCGATTTTCGCTTCGATATCGGTCAGCAACTCGTCCCGCTGATGCGCCAGTTCGTTGGCGGCCTCGGCCAGTTGCCGCACCTCGGGCGGTCCCTCGGGCACGACACGGAAGCTGCGGTTGGCACCGTGCATCAAGCGCAATTTTTCTGCCATGCCGAGTAAGCCCTGGACATACTGCTTGAACAAGTTACGCAGGACGGCAACGCCGATGATGAAGCCCATGACCGTGATCATGGCGCCGATCGGCAGCCGAGGCATCAGTACCTGACGCAGGATGTCGAGTTCCTCGGGTCTCAGATCAGCGACCAGGATGACCGCCGTCAGCCAGAAAGGGCCTGTCATCAGCAGACCCAGCACGCCCACGGCGATCAAGAATCGGACTCGCGCATTCATGTTCATGTTGGAGCGATTCTAACCGTGCCGTCTCGCGAAAACCTTACAATCGACCCATGCATTCGGATACCGCCCGATCGCCCTCCCGGATTACCGGACTCATTCTCGCCGGCGGGCAAGGCCGCCGCATGGGCGGAGTCGACAAGGGCTTGCGGCTACTGAACGGAAAACCGCTCATCGCCCATGTCATCGACCGCCTGACGCCCCAGGTCGACACCATCCTCATCAGCGCCAACCGCAACGAGGTCGAGTATCGTCGCTTCGGCTATCCGGTGCAGGCCGATGGCATTCCGGGGTTCATCGGTCCGTTGGCCGGGCTCCACGCCGGGCTCATAGCATGCGCGACCCCGCTGCTCGTGACGGCCGCCTGCGACTCGCCTCTCCTCCCCAGCGACCTCGTTGCCCAACTGCGCGCCGCGCTGACCAGCACCGACTCGCGCATCGCTGTCCCGCGTACCCTCGACGGATTACAACCGACCTTCGCACTCATGCGCCGCGACGTCCTGCCGGCGCTTGATGCTTGCCTCGCCGCCGGAGAGCGAAGCCTTCAGTCCTGCTTTCGGCAGTTGGGCATGACGGCAGTCGATTTCCCTGACTCTGGCGCCTTCGCCAACATCAACACGCCGGAGGAACTGGCGGCGTTCCGCCACGACTGACTGTTGACTATGCAAACAAAAAGGGCGCCGAAGCGCCCTTTTGCCGAAGCCGCCCTAGATCAAGAAGTCTGCTTGAGCTGATCCAGGATCTGCGGATTCTCGAGCGTGGAGGTGTCCTGCGTTATGTCCTCACCCTTGGCCAGCGAACGCAGCAGCCGGCGCATGATCTTGCCGGAGCGAGTCTTGGGCAGGTTCTCACCGAACCGAATGTCCTTGGGTTTGGCGATCGGACCGATTTCCTTGCCGACCCAGTTGCGCAGTTCATTGGCGATCTTCTTGGCATCATCGCCGTGCGGCCGGGACTGTTTGAGCACGACGAAGGCGCAGATGGCCTCGCCGGTGAGATCGTCGGGACGGCCGACCACGGCGGCTTCCGCCACCATCGGGTTGGCGACCAGCGCCGATTCGATTTCCATCGTGCCCATGCGGTGCCCGGACACGTTCAGGACGTCGTCGATGCGGCCCATGATGGTGAAGTAGCCGGTCTTGGCGTCGCGCACCGCGCCGTCGCCGGCGAGGTAAAGCTTGCCGCTGAAGTCGGCCGGATAATAGGACTTCTTGAAACGCTCCGGGTCACCCCAGATCGTGCGGATCATCGATGGCCACGGCTTCTTGACCACGAGGAAGCCGCCCTTGCCCCACTCGACGTCATGGCCTGTCTCGTCGACGATCGCGGCCTGGATGCCCGGGAAAGGTAGCGTGCAGGAGCCCGGCACCAGCGGCGTGACGCCTGGCAGCGGAGTGATCATGTGGCCGCCAGTCTCGGTCTGCCAAAACGTATCGAGAATCGGGCAGCGACCACCGCCGACGTTGTTGTAATACCACATCCAGGCTTCAGGGTTGATCGGCTCGCCGACCGAACCGAGGATGCGCAGCGATGACAGGTTGTAGTTCTTCGGATGCGTCGACGGCGTGCCTTCCGAAGCCTTGATCAACGAGCGGATGGCGGTCGGCGCGGTGTAGAAGACCGTGACCTTATGGTTCTGGATCATCTTCCAGAAGCGGCCGGCATCCGGATAGGTGGGCACCGATTCAAAGACGATCTCGGTCGCGCCGCAGGCCAGGGGGCCGTAGGTGATGTAGGTATGTCCTGTGACCCAGCCGATGTCGGCCGTGCACCAGAAGACATCGTCGGGCTTGATGTCGAAGGTCCACTTCATGGTCATCATGGCGTGCAACAGATAGCCGCCCGAGCTGTGCTGAACGCCCTTCGGCTTGCCGGTGGAACCGGAGGTGTAGAGCAGGAACAACGGATGCTCGGCTTCGACCCATTCCGGCTCGCAGGTCTCGGGCTGGCTGGCAACGAGTTCGTGATACCAGACGTCACGGCCGGCGACCATGTTGCACGCGCCGCCGGTGCGCTTGACCACGACGACGGTCTTGACCTGGTGGCCGGTGGCCATGGCCAGGGCTTCGTCCACCGCCGGCTTGAGCGGAATGTTCTTGCCACCGCGGCATTGCTCGTCGGCCGTGATCACGGCGACGGCGCCGGCGTCGAGGATGCGCTCTTCCAGCGACTTGGCGGAGAAACCGCCGAAGACGACCGAGTGAATGGCGCCGATGCGGGCGCAGGCCTGCATTGCGGCGACACCTTCCACCGACATCGAAATATAGATCAGGACGCGGTCACCCTTCTTGATGCCCTGGGCCTTGAGCGCGTTGGCGAACTTGTTGACCTTGGCCAGCAGTTCCTTGTAGGTGACCTTGGTCACCTTGCCGTCATCGGCTTCGAAGATGATGGCGACCTTGTCGCCGAGCCCGGCCTCGACGTTCTTGTCGAGGCAGTTGTAGGAAACGTTCAGCTTGCCGTCGGCGAACCATTTGTAGAACGGGGCGTTGGATTCGTCGAGCGACTGCGTGAAGGGCTGTTTCCAGACCAGGTGTTCCCTGGCCAAGCGTGCCCAGTAGCCCGAATAATCTTTCTCGGCCTCCTTGCACAGGGCCTCATAGGCAGCCATGCCGGAGATCGTAGCTTTCTTGACGGTGTCCTCGGACGGCGCGAAGACGCGACTTTCCTGGAGCACCGATTCAATTGCAGACATTTCTTCCTCTCCTCTCGCGTTACAGATTTCGGGGTGTTTTCCCGGCCGGAATGACGCTGGCCGAATGATTCTAGGGCATTAGAGGCGAATAGTCTTACAAGGCTCTTACTGCCTGTCGGACATGCCGCCAAGCCCTTGGCGGAACGCGGAATTCAGGAATCCGGATGGTAGAATCCGGCGGTCGTTTCAATGGAAGAATCCCGTGGAAAAACCCGTGAAAGCAATGGAAGGTTTCATCTTCTGGAGCCGCTGGCTCCAGGCGCCGCTGTACCTCGGCCTGATCGCGGCCCAAGGCGTCTACGTCTATCAGTTTATGCACGAACTGACGATCCTGATCACCAAGGCCGGCAGCCTGGGTGAAGCTGAAGTCATGCTGATCGTGCTGGGCCTGATCGACGTCGTCATGATTGCCAACCTGCTGATCATGGTCATCATCGGCGGCTACGAGACCTTCGTCTCCAAACTCGACCTCGAAGGCCACCCCGACCAGCCGGAATGGCTCTCCCACGTCAATGCCGGCGTGCTCAAGGTCAAACTGGCGACGGCGCTGATCGGCATCTCCTCGATCCACCTGCTCAAGACCTTCATCAACGCCGGACAACTGGAAGACCGGGTGATCATTGCCCAGGTGGGCATCCACCTGGCTTTCCTGATTTCCGCGATGTCCATTGCATGGACCGACAAGGTGATGACCGGCACGCTGCTGATGAGCAGACACGCACCACACTAGGAGACACCATGACAACCATCCGCCAGGAGGACTTCATCACCTCCATCGCCGATGCTTTCCAGTACATCAGCTACTTCCACCCGCTCGACTATATCAAGGCGCTCGGTGAAGCCTATGAGCGCGAGGAAAGTCCGGCGGCGAAGGACGCCATTGCCCAGATCCTCACCAACTCGCGCCTGTGCGCCGAGGGCCACCGGCCGATCTGCCAAGACACGGGTATCGCCCTGGTTTTCCTGAAGGTCGGCATGAACGTCAGGTGGGAGGCGACGCTTTCCATCCAGCAAATGGTCGATGCAGGCGTGCGCCGCGCCTACAACAACACCGACAACAAGCTGCGCGCCTCCGTGCTGGCCGATCCGGCCGGCAAGCGAACGAATACGAAAGACAACACGCCGGCCGTGGTGCACATGGAGATCGTCGCCGGCGACCACGTCGAGGTGATCTGCGCGGCCAAGGGTGGCGGCTCCGAGGCCAAGGCCAAGTTCGCCATGCTCAATCCCTCCGACAACCTGGTCGAATGGGTGCTCAAGACCGTACCGACGATGGGCGCCGGCTGGTGTCCGCCGGGCATCCTAGGGGTCGGCATCGGCGGCACGCCGGAGAAGGCCATGCTGCTGGCCAAGGAGGCCATCATGGCGCCGATCGACATTCACGAACTGAAGGCGCGCGGCGCGCGCGGTGACAAACTCACTCGCGCCGAGGAACTGCGCCTGGAGCTCCACGACAAGGTCAATGCGCTCGGCATCGGCGCCCAGGGCCTCGGCGGCCTGACCACGGTGCTGGACGTCAAGGTGCTCGACTACCCCACGCACGCAGCCAACCTGCCGGTGGCGTTGATCCCCAACTGCGCCGCCACCCGACACATCCATTTCGAACTCGACGGTTCCGGGCCGGCGAAACTGGAACCGCCGAAACTCGAGGACTGGCCCACGGTGACCTGGCAGGCCGATGCGGCCACGGCCACCCGCGTCGATCTCGACACGCTGACGAAGCAACAGGTTACCGCCTGGCAACCCGGCCAGAAACTGTTGCTCAACGGCCGCATGCTCACCGGCCGCGACGCCGCCCACAAGCGCATCGCCGACATGCTGGCGAAGGGCGAAAAGCTGCCCGTCGATTTCACCAACCGCGTCATCTACTATGTCGGCCCGGTCGATCCGGTGCGTGACGAAGTGGTGGGCCCGGCTGGCCCAACCACGGCGACGCGCATGGACAAGTTCACGCGCATGATGCTCGAACAGACCGGGCTGATCGCCATGGTCGGCAAGGCCGAGCGCGGCCCGACGGCGATCGAGGCAATCCGAGACAACAAGTCGGCCTACCTGATGGCCGTCGGCGGCGCAGCCTACCTCGTTTCGAAAGCGATCAAGTCGGCGAAGGTGGTCGGCTTCGCCGACCTCGGCATGGAAGCGATCTACGAGTTCGAAGTGCAGGACATGCCGGTCACCGTCGCCGTGGACAGCACCGGAACATCGGTGCACGAAACCGGACCGAACGAGTGGCGCGTCAAGATCGCGAAGATTGTTGGCAAGAGCGCGGTCGCAACGCATTGATCGGCGTTCGGCCACCACTGACGATTGTCGATGATCGGAGTCTTTGATTCCGGCCTCGGCGGCCTCTCGGTGCTGGCGGCCATCGCCCGCGCCCTGCCCGGTGCCGACCTCGCCTATCTGGCCGACACGGCCCATGTGCCCTACGGCAACAAGCCCGACGCCTACATCACCGGCCGCGTGCTCGCCGTCGGCCGGCACCTTGCCGATATCGGCTGCCGCATGCTGGTGGTGGCCTGCAACACCGCCACCGCGGCTGCCGTCCATGCCCTGCGCGATGCGCATCCGGGCCTGCCGGTGGTCGGCATCGAACCTGGCGTCAAGCCGGCCGCCCAGAGCTCGCAGACTGGTCGCATCGCCGTCCTGGCGACGGAGGCGACGGCGCGCAGCGAGCGCCTGGCTCGCCTGATCCGCGACCACGCCGGACATGTCGCCGTCCATGTCGAACCCTGCCCCGGCTGGGCGACGCGGGTGGAAACCCTGCATCTGGACGGTCCCGAATTTGCCGCCGAAGTGCAGGCAAAGATACTGCCACTGCTCGACGCCGGCGCCGACCGCATCGTCCTTGGCTGCACTCATTACGCATTTCTCGCGCCCATCATGGCACCGCTGCTGCGTGGCCGCGCCGAACTCGTCGATGTCGCCGACGCCGTCGCGCGCCAGACGCTGCGGCTGGCCGGTCCCGCCGCCCAGGGCAGCGGCCGGCTCCACCTGCTCGCCACCGCGCATCAGGAACGATTGATGGCGGCGCTACCGGCCCTCGACCTGACGCATCTGCTGCCGCGCATATACGGTACGGCCAGGCTGGCGGAGGTCTGAGCCATGTGGAAGGCCATCCGCATCTTC
>DASRXN010000069.1:0-14597 GCA_035654135.1 Rhodocyclaceae bacterium
GCTGGAACGGAAAGTCAGTGGTGGCGACACGCCGGCGCCGACGAAGCTGGCCCACAAGGGCCCGCCCGCCCACCTTTCGGACGACCAGGACGAGTGGGAAGAGTTCTGACCGACATGGCCGTTCTTCAGCCACATCCGACGACGACGCTCCTGCCGGAGCGTGAATTCCATTTCACCCAGGCGAACTTCGATCGCGTGCGGGAACTGATCTACCAGCATGCCGGCATCTCGCTGGCGCCGGTCAAGCAGGACATGGTCTATTCGCGTCTGGCGCGGCGCTTGAGGGCGCTCCGGCTGAGTAGCTTCGAGGATTACCTGGCGCAACTGGAGGCCGGCGACGGGCAGGAGTGGGAAACCTTCGTCAATTCGCTGACGACCAACCTGACGGCCTTCTTCCGCGAAGCCCACCATTTCGAAATCCTCAACAAGCAGTTGCGCGAACAGCGCCACCGGCCGCTGCGCATCTGGTGTTCAGCAGCCTCGACCGGCGAGGAGCCTTATTCCCTCGCCATGACTGCATGCGAAGCCTTCGATACCCTGACTCCGCCCGTCGAAATCGTCGCCAGCGACATCGATACCAACGTCCTGGCGACGGCTCGTGCCGGCGTCTATACGATGGATCGGGTCGAGCGCATGACGCCGGCCCGGCTTCAGCGTTTCTTCCTCAAAGGCAAGGGCGCGCAGACCGGTCATGCCCGCGTGCGGCCGGAGTTGCAGCGTTTGGTCACATTTACTCGCGTCAATCTGCTGGATGCCCGCTGGCCGGTCCATGGGCCGCTGGATGCGCTCTTCTGTCGCAACGTGATGATCTATTTCGACAAGCCGACCCAGTACCAGATCCTGAAGAAATTCGTGCCGCTGCTGCGCGACGATGGCTTCCTCTACGCCGGCCATTCGGAGAGTTTTCTCCATGCCGCCGACCTTTTCCGTTCCCTCGGCCGCACCGTCTACGAGCGGGCCGATCGCCACCCGACAGGTGGACGCACCCTCAAATGAACAGCGAACCCGGTTTTGTCGAGCACCTGGCGAACAACCGCTACTTCGACCGCCATTTCGAGGTCGAGGCCGTGAAGGTGCTGCCGGGCGAGTATTACGTGACGACCTCGGAAATGGTGCTGGTGACGGTGCTCGGCTCCTGTGTTGCCGCCTGCATCCGCGATCGCGACAAGGGGCTGGGCGGCATGAATCATTTCATGCTGGCGGATTCGGCCGACTCCAACAGTCTGTCGACCTCGGCGCGCTATGGCACCTACGCCATGGAGATTCTGATCAACCACCTGCTCAAGTTGGGCGCCCGGCGCAGCAGTCTGGAAGCCAAGGTTTTCGGTGGCGGCCGCGTCATGGCCAGCCTGTCGAGTTCCCAGGTGGGCGAGCGCAATGCCAGCTTCGTTCTCGGCTACCTGGAAACCGAGGGTATTCCTGTCAAGGCGCAGGACCTGCTCGATGTGCACCCGCGCAAGGTTTATTTTTTCCCCTCCAGCGGCCGAGTGCTGGTGAAAAAACTTGTGCGCCAGCACAACGACACCCTGGCGCGCCGCGAGAAGGAGTACGCGGCACGTCTTACCGAAGGCCCGGTGGTGGGCGATATCGAACTGTTTACCTGATGAGCATCAAAGTACTGATCGTCGACGATTCCGCGCTGATGCGCGCCTTGCTCACCGACATCATCGGCGGGGCGGCCGACATCGAAGTGGTCGGCACGGCGCCCGATCCCTTGCAGGCTCGGGAAATGATCAAGTCGCTGAATCCGGATGTGCTGACGCTCGACATCGAAATGCCGAAGATGGACGGCCTGGAATTTCTAAGTCGCCTGATGCGTTTGCGGCCAATGCCGGTGGTGATGATTTCATCCCATACCGCGCGCGGTTCGGAGGTGACACTGCAGGCCCTGGAGACCGGTGCCTTTGATTTCGTCACCAAGCCGCAGGCCGACAATGCCGCTGTCTTGCATGCCTACACCGAGGAAGTGCGTGAAAAGATCCGCGCTGCTTACCATGCCCGGGGCCACCTCGCAGCGTCGCGCCGGGCAGCGACGGCGGCGCGGCCATCAGGTAGCGGATCGCCAGCGCTGACTTTCACCCTGTCCCAGCGATTACTGAACAATCATGTCATCGCCATCGGCGCGTCGACGGGTGGCACGGAAGCGATCAAGGACGTGCTGACCCGACTGCCGGCGGAGATGCCGCCCATCGTCATGGTGCAACACATGCCAGAATCCTTCACCCCATCGTTCGCCAGGCGGCTCGACAGCCTGTCGGCGATTCGGGTTGTCGAATCCCAGGGTGGCGAGCGGTTGCGGCCCGGGACGGCCTATCTGGCGCCCGGCCACTCACACCTTCTGGTCAAGAAGGCGGGGGGCGGCTACGTGACCGATCTGGATACCTCGGATCCCGTCAATCGCCACCGGCCCGCGGTCGATGTCCTGTTTCGCTCGGTGGCAGCGGCCGCCGAAGCCAGCGCGACCGCGATTATTCTGACCGGCATGGGCAAGGATGGCGCCCAGGGCATGCTCGAGATGCGCGCGGCCGGTGCCTGGACCATCGGTCAGGATGAGGCCAGTTGTGTCGTCTATGGCATGCCCAGGGAGGCAGCCAAAGTGGGCGCGGTGGCCGAAGTGGCGCCGCTCGACGATGTTGCGGCGCGGTTGCTGGCGCATCTTCACGGGCTGGATCGGGCTTGAGCAGCGTATACTGGCGGGTGAATTGCACTCTGGAGTCTTGTTATGCAGGCGAATGTAGCTAACGCCAATGGGCGTTCGGTGATCCGGCTTCAGGGCCGATTCGATTTCAATGCGCACCGTGAATTCCGCGAGGCGATCGATGCGGCATTGGCAGATACTGCCAGTCACGAAGTGGTCGTGGATCTGGCGGAAGTCGATTATCTCGACAGTTCCGCTCTGGGCATGCTCCTGATGCTGCGCGACAAGGCGAAAGGCCTGGGCAGGAGCGTTTCCCTGACCAATTGTCGCGGCGCGGTCAAACAGGTGCTGGACATCGCGAATTTCGGCAAGCTGTTTGCCATCGGCTAAGACAACGAGGTTGCCTCATGTCCGAGCTGCTCAAGAACATTGATGCGCGCACCCGCCTGGCGGGCACCAACAAGCTCGAGATTCTGCTGTTCTCGCTTGGCAAGGACGTTCGCACAGGCCGCCACGAGACCTATGGCATCAATGTTTTCAAGGTTCGCGAGGTGATGCGTACACCGCCGATCACGGCGGCGCCGGACATGCCTGCCGCAGTCAAAGGGATGGTGTCCCTGCGCGGGATCCTCGTGCCGGTGGTTGATCTGGCCGAGTACGCCGGCATACAGCACGATTCATCGCGCGACATCATGATCGTCACCGAGTACAACGGCCATACGCAAGGATTTCTGGTCGAGGCGGTCGATACCATCCTGCGCCTGGACTGGTCGCAAATGCGGGTGCCACCCGAGATGCTGATTTCGTCGAACCTGGGTGGTTTGGTGACCGCCATCACGGAGTTGCCGGACGGTCGGCTGGTGATGATGCTGGACGTCGAACGGGTACTGGCGGAGACGACCAAGATCGACGACGAGTTCCTGTTCACCAACATCCGGCCGCTGGGTCTCGAGGGTGTTACCGTCTTGTTCGCCGATGACTCGTCGATCGCGCGCAACCAGATTCAGCGGACGCTTGGTGCTCTGGGCATCCGCTCCATTGCGACCGTAAATGGCCGCATGGCCTGGGAAGAGCTCCAGAAGCTGGCCAGCTACGCCGAGTCGAGCGGCCGCAAGACCAAGGATGTGGTGCAGTTGATCCTGACCGACGTCGAGATGCCGGAGATGGATGGCTACATCCTGACCAAGACCATCAAGTCCGACCCCAGATTTGCCGGGATACCGGTCGTCATGCATTCCTCGTTGTCATCCATGTCAAATCAGCAGCTCGGCAAATCGGTCGGAATAGACGAATACGTACCGAAGTTCGAGCCGCAACGCCTGGCCGAAACCCTGAGCCGCCTGGTGCTCGGCAAAGCGGCGCCGGCAGTCGTGTAGCGAGGGAACAAGGTCATGAACGCAACTGCCTTGAGTCAGCCCGCCAGCGCCACCCTGATGGAAAGCGTCGATGCCCGCACCAAGCTGGCCGGCTCGAACCGCATGGAGATCCTGCTGTTTTCCCTGGGCACGCATGAGACGTTTGGCATCAATGTCTTCAAAGTGCGGGAAGTCTGCAAGACGCCAACGATCACCAAGGCGCCCAACATGCCGGACGGTGTCGAGGGTCTGATCAGCTTGCGCGGCAACGTCATTCCGGTGCTTTCGCTCTCGAAGGTCATGCGGCTGTCGGATGCACCGAGCAGCCTTGGCGGTTCGATGATGGTGACCGAGTACAGCAAGCGGACGCTCGGCTTTCTGGTTCATGGTGTCGATCGCATCATTCGTGTCGATTGGAACAAGGTACGGGCACCGGAGGCGGTGGTCAGCAACGACCTTCATTCCTACATTACCGCGATCACGGAGTTGCCGGACGGCAAGTTGGTGTCGATCGTCGATGTCGAGCAGATCCTCGCCAATACTTTTGGCGACTCGATCATCGGCCAGATCGATAGCCTCGATGGGGCGGGCGAGTACAACGTGTTTTTTGTCGACGACTCGGCCGTGGCGCGCAAGAAGATTGCCGGGGTGTTGGACAAGCTGGGCGTTAAGCACAAGCATGCCCTGAATGGCCTTGAAGCCTGGACGCGGCTGTCGGGGATGGCGGCGCACTGCCAGCAACTGGGCCGCAGCCTGCGCGACGAAGTCAGCCTGATCCTGGTCGATGCAGAAATGCCGGAAATGGACGGCTACGTCCTGACCAAGAACGTAAAGTCGGATCCCCGTTTCCATGGCATCCCGGTCGTCATGCATTCCTCCCTGTCCTCGGAGGCCAACCGGGCCATGGGCAAGAGCGTCGGCGTCGATGCCTACGTCGCCAAGTTCGACGCCGAGATGCTGGCCGGAACGATCCGGCCCATGCTGCTACAAGCCACGCGAGATTGATTTCCGGAGAAAGTGATTGATGCCCCCAGATCCAAGCAAGATCAAGTTCCTCGTCGTCGATGATTTTTCAACGATGCGCCGCATCGTCCGCAACCTGCTCAAGGAACTCGGCTTTACCAATGTCGACGAGGCCGAGGACGGTGTCGTGGCCTTGCAGAAGCTCAAGGCGGGCGGCTTCGATTTTGTCGTCACGGACTGGAACATGCCCAACATGGATGGGCTGACCTTGCTGCAGTCGGTGCGCGCCGATGCGGCCCTGAAGCATCTGCCGGTGCTGATGATCACCGCCGAGGCCAAGAAGGAAAACATCATTGCCGCTGCACAGGCAGGTGCTTCCGGTTATATCGTCAAGCCATTCACGGCGGCGACCCTGAACGAGAAACTGACCAAGATTTTCGAGAAGATCGGAGTCTGAGCATGGTTAATCCGGTCAAATTTGATGAGGCGGGCGATTCCGGGGACTTGCAGGCGCTGTTCGACAGCATCGCCGCGGGTGGCAGCGTTCCGGAACCCGCCCCCATCGCGGCTCCCGACAACTCCGGCGATTCGGACGACTTGCAGGCGCTTTTCGACAGCGTGGCTGCCCAGGTGGGATCGGTCGCCGTCGAAAGCGGCGAGGCCACGGCGGATGTTGGCGCCGAGGAGGATGTGTTCAATCGTCTCGGCCACATGGCTCGCCAGTTGCACGAAAGCCTGCGCCAACTGGGTTACGACAAAGCCCTGGAGGCGAGTGCCAGACAAATTCCCGATGCCCGGCAGCGGCTCGCCTACATCGCCCAGATGACCGAACAGGCCGCATCCCGCGTGCTGAATGCCACGGATATCGCCAAGCCCTTGCAGGATGAATTGCTGGCCAGGTCCGAGTCCATGTCCAGCCGTTGGGACCGCATGTTTGCCAGCCAGTTGTCCGTCGACGAATTCAAGGCCCTGGCGGCCGATACGCGCACCTTCTTTCAGGAGGCGCCGGGCCGGATCAAGGCCACCAATAATCAGCTGACGGAAATCATGATGGCGCAGGATTTCCAGGACCTGACCGGCCAGGTCATCCGCAAGGTGGTCGATATGGTCCAAGGCCTCGAAACGCAGCTGCTGCAAGTCCTGATCGAGGCCATGCCCGCTGAGCGGAGGGTGGATGTGTCGCCCGGACTGATGAATGGCCCGGTGATCAGCACCGAAGGTCGACAGGACGTGGTTTCTTCCCAATCCCAGGTGGATGAATTGCTGGAGAGCCTTGGCTTCTAGGCATTGCAGGAGTATCGGACGATGAGCGACTTTCAGGGCATGGAAGATCTGCTGCAGGATTTCCTGGTCGAAGCCACCGATCTGCTCTCGGGCGTCGATAACAAGCTGGTCGACCTGGAGAAGAATCCCCACGACAAGGGACTGCTGAATGACATCTTCCGGGGTTTTCATACCATCAAGGGTGGTGCCGGTTTCCTCAACGCCACGGAACTGGTGACGCTTTGCCATTTGACCGAGAACCTGTTCGACAAGCTGCGCAATGGCGAGATGGCGATCAGCAACGAGGCAATGGACGTCATCATGGCGGCCACCGGCACAGTGCGCGACATGTTCGGCTCTCTCGAGCAAGGCGTACAGCCGCCGGCGGCTGACGTTGGGTTATTGGCGAATCTGCGCGCGGTCATTGCCGGGGAACTGGGTAGTGGCCGTGCCACCGCCGCGCCGGTGTCGGCGGTGAATCTGGCTGTACCAGCGCCGGCTACATCGACTACGCCTGTCGCCGGCCCCGACTGGGAACAGTTCTACCAGGCTGTCACGGCGACCCCGGCGAGTGAGGCCAAACCGGTGGTCCAGCAACCGCCAGCCGTGGCAGCCGTGCCTGTCGCCGTCAGCGGCGAATCTCCGGAGCAGATCATCCAGCACGCCGTTGGTCGCCGAGCCAGCGACAAGCCCGGCTACCAGGGTCCGGTCGGCGGCCGGCGCGACAACGAGAAGACTCGCGATACTGCCATTCGCGTCGATACCGCCCGACTCGATCAGGTGCTGAACCTGTCGGGTGAAATCGGCCTGACCAAGAACCGTCTGACCTCGTTGCGCTCGGACATTCTCAACGGCCGGTCCGATACCGAAACGCTGCACGCCCTCGATCAGGCGGTCAGCCAACTCGACCTGCTGGTGTCCGACCTGCAGAACGCGGTGATGAAGACCCGCATGCAGCCGATCGGCAGGCTGTTCCAGAAATATCCGCGCATCGCCCGCGATCTCGCGCGCAATCTGGGCAAGGATGTTGAACTGGTGCTGGCCGGTGAAGACACCGAGATCGACAAGACGATGATCGAGGACTTGTCGGACCCGATCATTCACCTGATCCGCAACGCGGTCGATCATGGCATTGAGCCGCCGGCGGAGCGCCTGGCGTGCGGCAAGCCGGAGAAGTCGGAGGTGCGTCTGGAAGCGCGTCAGGAAGGCGACCACATAGTGCTGGTCGTCGCCGACGACGGTCGTGGCATGAATGCGGAACGGCTGCGCGCCAAGGCGATCGAGAAGGGCCTCATTACCGACGAGGAGGCCAACACCATGGACGAGCGCCAGAGCTTCAGCCTGGTGTTCCTGCCGGGATTCTCGACCAAGGATGTGGCGTCCGACGTCTCCGGTCGCGGCGTCGGCATGGATGTGGTGAAGACCAATATCCAGAAGCTCAACGGCTCGATCGATATCCGCTCTTATCCTGGCAAAGGGACGACCTTCATCATCTCCCTGCCGTTGACGCTGGCGATCCTGCCTGTATTGCTGGTGCAGTTGGGCGACCAGCCCTTCGCCGTACCGCTGTCGATGGTACGCGAAATTCTGCCGGTGGGGATCGATGCCATCCAGGAAGTCGGCGGCCGGGCCACCATGGTCGTGCGCGGCGAGGTGATGCCGGTTTACCCACTTTCCTACCTGCTCGGCTGGAGCCCCGAGGGGGTACCGGAATATGGCGTACTGATGCAGGTGGCCGAAAGTGCCTTCATCCTGGCCATCGACGGCTTCATGGGTCGCGAGGATGCCGTGATCAAGTCGCTGGACGATTTCCGACCCAAGGGTGTGGCCGGGGTAACCACGCTGTCCAACGGCCAGATCGTCCTTATCCTCGAAATCAAGGAACTCCTCGCTGCGCTCGGCGATGGCCGTGGCGTGCCGCGTTCGTTGTTTCTCCCGGCCGCAGATATCGCTGCCTGAAAAGGCCGTCTAATCTACCTCTAATCCAATCATAGGCCTCCTCCATGCCGGCAATAATTGCCGCCATGGAGGAAGCCGGCATTGGCTGAAGAGAGCGATCTCGAACGAACGGAACCGGCGTCGGCAAGACGTCTGGAGAAGGCGCGCGCCGAGGGTCAGGTGCCGCAGTCGAGAGAGTTGATGGCGTTTCTGGTCATGGCCTCCGCGGTCGGCGGTTTCTGGGTCCTCGGTGACTGGCTGACGCACCACGCCAGCAGTCTTGTTCGTCATGGCCTGTCCTTCAACCGGGATGCCGCCTTCAATCCAGAGGCCATGACCACCGTCTTCGCCGAACTCTCCTGGGAGGCGCTGATTTTCACGGCACCACTGTTTCTGCTGACTATCGTGGCGGCGGTAGCGACGCCAGTCGCGCTCGGCGGCTGGTTGTTTTCGCCGCAGGCGTTGTCGCCAAAGTTCGGCCGCATGGACCCGCTCAAGGGCATCAAGCGGATGTTTTCCTGGCACAGCCTTGGCGAACTGGTGAAAGCGATCCTGAAGGCGATGCTGATCGGCGGCGTCATCTATTGGGTGGTGCGCAAACAGCAGGACCAGCTATTCGCGCTCGCCGTTCAGCCTCTCGATACGGCGCTGCCCGCTTTCGGGCACATGTTGATCTTCGCCGTCATCGCCCTGGTTGCCGGCCTGGCGGTGATCGCCGCCATCGACGTGCCTTTTCAGCTCTGGCGCTACTACGCCGGCCTGCGCATGACCAGGGAAGAACTCCGGCAGGAAATGAAGGAGCTGGAGGGCGACCCACAACTGAAGGCGCGCATCCGCAGCCAGCAGCGCGAGATGGCTCGCAAGCGCATGATGGCCGAGGTGCCGAAAGCGGACGTGGTGGTGACCAACCCGACGCACTTCGCGGTCGCTCTCAAGTACGACCGCGAACGCATGGGGGCGCCGCAGGTGGTGGCCAAGGGCATGAACCTGGTGGCCGACAAGATCCGCGATCTTGCCGCCGAGCATCGGGTGCCGGTTCTGGAGGCGCCGCCACTGGCACGTGCCCTCTATCGGCATGCCGATGTCGGCGACCAGATTCCGGCGGCTTTGTATACGGCGGTGGCCGAAGTTCTCGCCTATGTCTACCAGCTTGGCCAGTACATGGCGGCCGGCGGCGGCATGGCAGTACCACAGCCGCCCGTCGCCATCGCCGTGCCCGAAGGCATGGATCCGGGCGTGGTCACGGAGGCTGAAGCGTGAACGGCAGCCTGACCCTGACGACATTCCTGAACCGCGGCAACCTCAAGGCGCTGGTGGCGCCGGGACTGATCATTGTCATCCTGTCGATGATGGTGCTGCCGCTGCCGCCGTTCGCGCTCGATCTGTTCTTCACCTTCAACATCGCGCTGGCGGTCATGGTGCTGATGGTCGCAATGTATACCCAGAAGCCGCTGGACTTCTCGATATTCCCGACCGTGCTGCTGGTGACGACCCTGCTGCGGCTGTCGCTGAACGTGGCCTCGACGCGGATCGTTCTGCTCCAGGGGCATACCGGGCCGGATGCGGCCGGCAAAGTCATCGAGTCGTTCGGTCACTTCCTGGTCGGCGGCAACTACACGGTCGGCATCGTCGTCTTCATCATCCTGACGGTGATCAACTTCGTCGTCATCACCAAGGGTGCCGGTCGCATCGCCGAAGTGTCGGCGCGCTTTACCCTCGATGCCATGCCCGGCAAGCAGATGGCCATCGACGCCGACCTCAATGCCGGCTTGATCGGCGAGGACGAGGCAAGAAAGCGCCGCAAGGAAGTCGCCCAGGAGGCCGATTTCTATGGCGCCATGGACGGTGCTTCGAAGTTCGTGCGCGGTGACGCCGTGGCCGGCATTCTGATCCTGGTCATCAACATTCTCGGTGGTCTCATCGTCGGCATACTCCAGCACGACATGGAGGCCGCGCAGGCGGCGAAGAACTACACCCTGCTGACCATCGGCGACGGTCTGGTGGCGCAGATTCCGGCACTGATCATTTCCACCGCCGCCGGCCTGGTGGTGACGCGCGTCGGTGACGGCGAAGGCGACATCGGCCAGCAATTCATCGGCCAGGTCTTCGGTAATCCGTCCGTCATGGTGCTTACCGGCGGCATCCTCGGCGTTCTCGGCCTGATTCCCGGCATGCCGCATGTTGCTTTCCTGCTGCTGGCGGCGGCAATCGGCTCGCTCGCCTGGTGGGCGTTGCAGAAGCAACAGGCTGAGCAGCAACGGCAGGCGGAGGCGATGCCGACTGCGCCGGCGCCCCAGGAGTCACTTGAGGCGAGTTGGGACGACGTGGCGCCGCTGGATGTGTTGGGCCTGGAGGTCGGCTATCGTCTGATCCCTCTCGTGGACAGAGGCCAGGATGGCGAGTTGCTGAAGCGCATTCGCGGCCTGAGGAAAAAGTTCGCCAACGAGGTCGGTTTCCTGTCGGCGCCGGTACATATCCGCGACAACCTGGAACTCAAGCCGAATGCCTATCGTATCGCGCTCAAAGGCGTCGAGGCCGGCAGCGGCGAGGCTTATCCGGGCATGTACCTGGCCATCAATCCCGGTCGCGTCAGCGGCACGCTGCCGGGCAATCAGACCAAGGATCCGGCGTTCGGACTGCCGGCCGTCTGGATCGAAGCCGCGCTGCGCGATCAGGCCCATGTCATGGGTTACACCGTGGTCGATGCAGGCACGGTGGTCGCCACCCATCTGAATCATCTGATCCTCTCGCACGCCGCCGAATTGCTCGGCCGCCAGGAGACCCAGCAACTGCTCGATCACATCGCCAAGGACTCGCCCAAACTGGTCGAGGACCTGGTGCCCAAGCAGTTGCCCCTGGCGACTGTCCAGCGCGTGTTGCAGAACCTGCTCGAGGAAGGAGTCAGCATTCGCGACACGCGGACCATCATCGACGTCCTTGCCGAACATTCGGCGCGCACCCAGGACCCGCTGGAACTGACCAGCCAGGTACGCATTGCCCTTGGCCGCGCGATTGTCCAGCAGCTATATCCGGGCGGCGCCGACATGCAGGTGATGGCGCTCGAACCGGGTCTGGAGCGATTGCTTGGGCAGGCCATGCAAGGCGGTGGTGGCGACACTTCGGGCATCGAACCCGGCCTGGCGGATACGCTGTTGCGCGAGACCGTCAAGGCTGCCCAGCGGCAGGAGGAAATCGGCCTGCCGGCGGTGCTGCTGGTGCCAGGCCCGCTACGCTGGTTGCTGTCGCGCTTCCTGCGGCGCGCGTGGCCGGCCTTGAAGGTGCTGGCCAATGCTGAAATCCCGGAAACCAAGACGATCAAGGTAACGACCGTAATCGGAGCTAAGACATGACAGTAAAGCGCTTTGTCGCCCCCTCGGCGCGTGAGGCCCTGCGCCGCGTGAAGGAAGAGTTGGGGCCGGACGCCATCGTCGTCGCCAACAAGTCGGTGCCCGGCGGCGTCGAGATCACGGCCATGTCGGCGGATAGGCTCGATGCCTTGGCGGTCGAGGCGGCCCCCCGTCCTGCGGCCCAGCCGGCCAGCCGGCCAGCGCCGGTGGCGGCCCCGGCAGTGCCGACGGATGACGACGACTACACGGTCAGCCTGTCGGCCAAGGCGCATGCCCAGGCGCCATTCCGCGCCTGGCAGCCGCAGACGCTGGCCATGCCGGTAGCGGAAACGAAGCCGCGCCTGCGGCCGCTGCCTTCGAAGAGCGAAAGGGATGTGCCGTCGGCCGACCACGTCGCCGCAACGCTGCGCCATGCGGCGACTGAG
Organism: Rhodocyclaceae bacterium; assembly: GCA_035654135.1. Lineage (GTDB taxonomy): Bacteria > Pseudomonadota > Gammaproteobacteria > Burkholderiales > Rhodocyclaceae > Fen-999. The sequence goes on from DASRXN010000069.1 coordinate 11,930, forward strand.
GGTGGCGTACCGCCACGACTGACTTCCGATGATGCTCCGTCACTGCGGCCGCCGCCTGTCGCCGCCGAGCCCCAGGTTTCCCAGTTGATGGCGGAAATGCAGACCATCAAGGCCCTTCTGGAGAGGCAGCTGGCTGGTTTCGCCTGGGGCGAGATGTCGCGCCAGAATCCGGCGCAGGCAATGCTGCTGGCTGAATTGCTCGACGCCGGCTTTTCCAGTGCCCTGTCCCGGCGGCTGATCGACGAGCTGCCCGGCACCCTGGCTGCCGGCGATGGTCGCAAGTGGCTGGTGAGCGCCATCAATCGGCGCCTGCGCACTCTGAGCGGTGACAACGACATCATCGACCAGGGTGGCGTCTTCGCCCTTGTCGGACCTACCGGCGTCGGCAAAACGACGACGACGGCGAAACTGGCTGCCCGTTGCGTGGTGCGTTATGGTGCCGACAAGCTGGCGCTGCTGACGACCGACGGCTACCGGATCGGCGCCCACGAGCAGCTGCGCATCTACGGCCGCATTCTCGGTGTGCCCGTTCATGTCGTGCGCGACAGCGAGGATCTGCGCCGCACCCTGGTCGATCTGCGCGACAAGCACATGATTCTCATCGATACCGTGGGCATGAGCCAGCGCGACCGGATGGTTGCGGAGCAGGCGGCGATGCTGACCCGGGCGGGCGAGGTCAGGCGCCTGCTGCTGCTCAATGCCGGCAGCCGTGGCGATACGCTCGACGATGTCGTGCGCGCCTATGCCGGCGAGGATCTGGCCGGCTGCATTCTGACCAAGGTGGACGAGGCGGCTGCGCTCGGGCCCGCGCTGGATGCCATCGTTCGTCATGGCCTGCTGCTTGCCTACGTCGCCAACGGTCAGCGCGTGCCGGAAGACCTGCATCTGCCCAATCGCAACTACTTGCTGCACCGCGCCTTCAAACTGCCGCAGGAAGCGTCGCCGCACCGCCTGCACGAGGATGACGTCGGCCTGGTGATGGCGCCGTCCCGTACTGTGGCGCCGTCACCGCTGGGAGCGACCCTTGGCTGAGCGAAACCCCTGGGGCGGCGATCAGGCCGACGGGTTGCGGCGCTTGTTCGGCAGCCGGACGCCGCAGGTAGTGGCCTTCGCTTCCGGCCGCGATGCCTGCGGCCGCACTACCCTGGTGGTGCAGACTGCGGCGGCGCTGGCGGCGACTGGCCACGGCGTGGTGATCGTCGATGAAAACCCGGCGCCGGACAACGCCCTGGCCGCTTTCGGCCTAACCGCCCGCCATGATTTCTTCAACGTGGTGCGCGGCGAGCGCAGCCTGACGCAGGTGGCGTTGTCGGCAGCGCCCCTCGTGCGTGTCGTGCCAGCGGCGCGGGCGGCGCGCGAACTTGACCATCTGAGTGTGGCCGCACAGCAACGACTTGCCGCCGGCCTGCGGGCGATGCAGCAGGGCGCGAGCTTTGTCCTGATCGATTGCGCCAGTAGGCGTGGCGGTCATTTGTCGACCGTCGCCGCTTCGGCGCGTCATCTGGCGGTCGTGGTCGCGGCCCAAGGCGCGGCCATCACCCAAGCCTACGCTCTCATCAAGCGGATCGCCCAGGATCATGGCCGGGACAATTTCCAGATTGCCATCACGCGCGCTCGCACGGACGAAGAGGCGCGGGCGATCTATGGCAACATGCGCCGCGTCGCCAAGGAACACCTCGGCGTCCGTCTCGACTACCTGGGCGCCGCCGCGGTGCCGGTGACGGACAACCTGGCTGACGCGCTGGTCCAGTGTTTGCCGCCGGCGCTGGACGCCGGCGACGCCGAAGGCTTTGCACCGATGCCGCAGGCGGCCCCACAGCGGTCGGGCCTGCTGGATTCGGTGCTATAGTTGGCCGCAATTTCAGGCTGCCGATTTCGCCCATGTATACCGCCCAGGGCGCGCCCGACAAGGAACAACTTGTTCACCAGTACGCCCAACTGGTCAAGCGCCTCGCCTTCCAGTTGTTGGCCAAGCTGCCCGCCAGCGTTCAAGCCGAGGATCTGATCCAGAACGGCATGATCGGCCTGCTGGATGCGATCGGCCGTTTCGAGGAGGGCTTGGGGGCGCAATTCGAGACTTATGCCGTCCAGCGCATCCGCGGCGCGATGCTGGACGGACTGCGCGAAAACGACTGGGTGCCGCGTGGCGTCCGGCGGGACATGCGTCGCGTCGAGGAGGCGATCCACCGTCTTGAGCACGAACACGGCCGCCCGCCCAGCGAAGGGGAGTTGGCCGAGTCACTGGATATGTCCCTGACGGATTACCAGAAGCTGTTGCACGAAGCGCGCGGCCACCAGCTGGTCTACCTCGAGGATCTGTCCGGCGACCAGGAGGAGGGCTATCTCGAACGCAATGTCGCTGCGCCGACACTCGATCCGATGGCACTGCTGGAGGATCAGGACATGCGGCAGGCACTGGTGCGGGGCATCGATGCGCTGCCAGAGCGGGAGAAGCTGCTCATGTCCCTGTATTACGACGATGACATGAACTTGAAAGAGATCGGCGAAGTGCTGGGCGTGACCGAATCGCGGGTCTGCCAGCTGCACAGCCAGGCGATTGCCCGTCTGCGTGCGGCCACCCAGGTGGGCGAAGCAGCGCCCGTGGCCAAGCGCCGCGGCCGCCCGCCGAAAAAGGCCCGTCCGGAGGGCTGAAAGGGCATGGACAAAA
>DASRXN010000070.1:0-20832 GCA_035654135.1 Rhodocyclaceae bacterium
AAGTTCGCCGGAATCACGTAGCTCGTCTTCAGGCGCACGCGCATGCCCATCGGCGGCAGGCTGGCCGAGGTGTTCGAAGACGCCCAGTGCGTAGCGGGCGGCACGTAGGCGCGGCGCGTCGAGCTGACCGTGAAGCGCAGCGCGTGGGCGATGGTGCCAGTCGATGCTTCGTCGTAGCGCACCAGGCCGGGGAAAATCGGCAGGCCAGCAGCATCGGTGCTGGTCCAGCCGGGCTGGCCGCCGGGGCGCACGTTGTTCGAGTCGAGGTGGAAAATCGCGCCGACCGTGGCGTTCCAGGAATTGTCGGCCTGCTTGTAGGCCTCGCCGATCTCGTAGAGGCGGTTGTTGTCGCGGTCGATGACGAGCACGTGGCGGTCGCCGCCACCGCTACCGTCGGGAAGCGCGCCCTCGACCGGCGCATTGGACGGCACGGGATACGGACCCGGATCGCTCTCGTTGCCGTAGGCAGTGTAATTGATTGCCACCTTTGCCTGCGTGCCCGCGACGACGATGTAGGGAATGCCGATCGGCGCGCCGTTCCAGGTGCCGGAGCCGAAGTCGGGGAACAGGCTGCCGTTGGTGCCGATACTGGCGATGATGGCGGCGGAGTCGGGATCGACGGGCGCAGCCGAAATATCTGTGTTCCAGGCGTTGTCGGCCGGGAAGGGAACCGCGCCGTTGAGGCTGGCACCGATGCCGAGGTCAGCCGAGGCCATCGAGGCATAGTGCAACGTCGCGGTGCCGCCCGACGATGCCCCGCCGGAGCCCGATGAACTTCCCGTGCCGGACGATGCACCCGAAGACGAACTCGACGAGGTCACGGCAGGGCCGGACGAACCACCGCCGCCGCAGGCGGCAAGCAGCGACAGGGCCGCGGCCATGGAAATCCAGTTGCGCATGCATCGCTCCCGATTCGTGATGGGGCGATGCTACGGCCAGGTTGCCGGCCGGACCGCCTGTCACCCGAGAGCGACAGGATTCAGCGCATGCTGCGGCCCTTCACCCAGGCGTAGATCGCCGGGATCACGATCAGCGTCAGCAGCGTCGACGAGATCATGCCGCCGACCATGGGCGCGGCGATGCGGCGCATTACCTCGGAACCGGCGCCGGTCGACCACATGATCGGCAGCAGGCCGGCCATGATGGCCGTCACGGTCATCATCTTCGGCCGCACGCGTTCGACGGCGCCTTCCATCACCGCCGCGTAGAGATCGCCTGCCGTTACCCGCCCGCCCTCGGCGTGTCGCCGTGACTGACTTTCGCGCCAGGCATGGTCGAGATAGATCAGCATCACCACGCCAGTCTCCGCAGCCACACCGGCGAGGGCGATGAAGCCGACCGCCGCCGCCACCGAGAGGTTGTAGCCGAGCCACCACATCAGCCAGACGCCGCCGACCAGCGCGAAGGGCACCGAGAGCATGACGATCAGCGTTTCGGTCAGGCGGCGGAAGTTGAGGTAGAGCAGCAAGAAGATGATCGCGAGCGTCAGTGGCACGACGATCTTCAGCCGCTCGGCGGCGCGCTCCATGTACTCGAACTGGCCGCTCCAGGTCGCGTAGTAGCCGGGCGGAAACTTCACCTGCCCGGCCACTGCCCGGCGCGCCTCGGCCACGTAGGAGCCGATGTCGCGCTCGCGGATGTCGACGTAGATGTAGGCCGAGAGCAGCGCGTTCTCGGTGCGGATGGCCGGCGCGCCGCGATTGATGCTCACCTTCGCCACCTGGCCGAGCGGAATCATCGCCGGCGCACCGCCCATTTCGGCCATGGTCGGCACCAGCACCTGGCGGGCGATCTTCTCGGGATCGTCGCGCAATTCGCGCGGGTAGCGCACGGTGACGCCGAAGCGCTCGCGTCCTTCCACCGTCGTCGTCACCATCTCGCCGCCGATGGCGGTGGCCACCACGTCCTGCAATTCGCCGGGATTGATGCCGTAGCGCGCCAGGGCGGTGCGGTCGGGTTCGATGTCCAGGTAGTAGCCGCCGGTGATGCGCTCGGCGTAGGCGCTGGAAGTGCCGGGCACCTGCTTCACCACGGCCTCGATCTCCCTGGCCACGCGCTCCATCTCGGCGAGGTCCTTGCCGAATACCTTGATGCCGACGGGCGTGCGGATGCCGGTAGACAGCATATCGATGCGCGCCTTGATCGGCATGGTCCAGGAGTTGGCGATGCCGGGAAATTGCAGCGCGCGATCCAGCTCTGCAATTAAGCCATCAAGCGTCAGGCCCGGCCGCCATTCGGATTCGGGCTTGAGGTTGATCACCGTCTCGAACATCTCGACCGGCGCCGGGTCGGTGGCCGTGTTCGCGCGTCCCGCCTTGCCGATCACCGAGGCCACTTCCGGGAAGCTCTTGATGATCTTGTTCTGCGTTTGCAGCAGTTCCGCCGCCTTGGTCACCGACATGCTCGGCAGGCCGGTCGGCATGTAGAACAGCGTGCCCTCGTTCAAGGTCGGCATGAATTCGCTGCCCAGCTTCGACGCCGGCAATACCGTAACCGCCAGCGTCGCCAGCGCCAGGGCGATGGTCAGCTTCTTCCAGCGCATCACCCAGGCGATCACCGGCCGGTAGAGGGCGATGAGCGCGCGATTCACCGGGTTCTTCGCCTCGGGCAGTATCCGGCCGCGGATGAACAACAGCATCAACACCGGCACCAGCGTCACCGACAGGATCGCCGCGCCGGCCATGGCGAAGGTCTTGGTGTAGGCGAGCGGTGCGAACAGCCGGCCCTCCTGCGCCTCCAGCGTGAACACCGGCAGGAAGGAGACGGTAATGATCAGCAGCGAAAAAAACAGCGCCGGCCCGACTTCCTTCGCCGCTGCAATCATTGCTTCGCCGCGCGATTCTCCTGGCTGCAAGCGCTCGATGTGCTTGTGGGCGTTCTCTATCATGACGATGGCCGCATCGACCATGGCGCCGATGGCGATGGCGATGCCGCCCAGGCTCATGATGTTGGAGTTGACGCCGATCCAGCGCATGGCGATGAAGGCCATCAGCACGCCGACCGGCAGCATCAGAATGGCCACCAGCGCCGAGCGCACGTGCAGCAGGAACAGCACGCAGACCAGGGCGACGATCACGCTTTCCTCGAACAGCGTGCTCTTCAAGGTCTCAATGGCGCGTTGGATCAGCTCCGAGCGGTCGTAGACGGCGCGGATGCTGACACCTTCCGGCAGGCCGCTGGAAATCTCGGCCAGCTTCTCCTTGATGTTGTGGATCACTTCGAGCGCGTTCTGGCCGTAGCGGGCCATGGCGATGCCCGAAACCACCTCACCCTCACCATCCAGTTCGGCAATGCCGCGTCGCTCGTCGGGCATCAGTTCGACGCGAGCAATGTCGCGGATCAGCACCGGCGTGCCGCGTTCGGCCTTGACGACGAGCGAGGCGATGTCGTCGACACCGCGCAGGTAGCCGCGGCCGCGCACCATGTACTCGGTCTCGGCCATCTCCAGGCTGCGGCCGCCGACGTCGCGGTTGGAATCGCGGATCACCTGCCCCACCTTGGCCAGCGGGATGCCGTAGGCGCGCAGCTTCACCGGATCGACCGTCACCTGGTACTGCTGGACGAAGCCGCCGATGCTGGCCACTTCGGCCACGCCCTGCGCCTTGGTCAGCTGGTAGCGCAGGTACCAGTCCTGCAAGGTGCGCAGCTCGGCCAGGGTTTTGTCCTTGGCCAGCACCGCGTACTGGAACACCCAGCCGACACCGGTGGCGTCCGGGCCCAGCGTCGGCGTGACGCCCCGCGGCAGCCGGCCGGCAACGGCACTGAGATATTCCAGCACCCGCGAACGCGCCCAGTAGATGTCGGTGCCGTCGTCGAAGATGACATAGACGAAGGAGGCGCCGAAGAACGAGAAACCGCGCACCACCTTCGACTTCGGCACCGACAGCATGGCCGTGGTCAGCGGATAGGTGACCTGGTCCTCGACCACCTGCGGCGCCTGGCCCGGCACTTCCGTATAGACGATCACCTGCACGTCCGAGAGGTCGGGCAGCGCGTCGAGTGGCGTCTTCACCAGCGCGTAGATGCCGGCCAGAATGGCAATCAGCGTGCCGAGCAGGACGAGGAAGCGGTTGCGGGCCGACCAGTCGATCAGGGAAGAAAGCATTTTCAGTTTCTCTTTTCGATCTTGGTGATGACCCACTCGCCCGGCTTGCGCTCGACGAACTCGAAGGCAATCGGCGTGCCTGGCTTGACGCCGGCCAGCAGCGCGGGATTCGCCGGCACGAACTCCATGGTCATCGCCGGCCACTTGAGGCTCGCCACCGGCTGATGGGTGATGGTGACCGTGCCGGCCCTGGCATCGATGGCATCGAGCGTGCCGTCGGCATGGTGGCCGACGCCAGATGCCTTCGGCTTCTCCATGCCACCGAGCGAGGCCTTGAGGTTGCTCTCGGAATCGATCAGGAAGTTGCCCGCCACCACCACGCGCTCACCCTCCCTGAGGCCTTCCAGCACTTCGACGTACTGGTCGCCGCGCGCGCCGGTCTTCACCTCGCGCGACTCGAAGCGGCCTTCGCCGAGTTCCACGATCGCCACCTTGCGCGCGCCGCTGTCGATGACCGCCGATACGGGAACGGTCGGCACCGCGCCGCGACCGGCCGCCGCGAATTCCACTTGCGCGTACATGGCCGGCTTCAACAGCCCGCCGGGATTGGCGAGTTCCAGCCGCACCGGGATCGTGCGCGTCTCGGCCTTCATGGTCGGATAGATGTAGCTGACGGTGCCCTCGAAGCCGCGCCCCGGATAGGCGTCGATGGCAAGCCGCGCGCGGGCACCCGTCTTCACCAGGGCAATGTCCTGCGCCGGCACGTCGGCGACCACCCACACCGCCGAGACATCGGCCACCTGGTAGAGCGTCTCGCCGGGCATGAATCGCGCGCCCTGCAACGCCTTTTTCTCCGTCACGACTCCCGCAACCGGCGAACGGAAAGTCAGCGTGCGTGCCTCGCCGCCACTTGCGAGCCTCTTGATCTGCTCCTCGGAAATGTCCCAGTTGCGCAGGCGCGCGAGTGCCGCATCGGCCAGTTGCCGCATGGCCGCTTGCGTATCGCCGGACGCTTCCGCCGCAGCTTTCGCAGCAATGGCGTACTCGCGCTGCGCCGACACCAGCTCGGGGCTATACACCTCGAACAGCGGCTGGCCGCGGCCAACGGGCTGACCGGTGGCATTGACGTGGAGACGCTCGATCCAGCCCTCGAACTTCGGCGCCACGGCGAAGACACGCCGCTCATCAATTTCCACACGGCCGGCGGCGCGCACTATGCGGTCGAGCACCCGGCGTTCCACCACGGCTGACTTTACGCCCAGCCTCTGGACCCGCTCGGCGCTGACCTTGATGCCGCTGTCGCCGGCTGCCGTTTCCTCGCCCTCGTAGACCGGGATGTAGTCCATGCCCATCGGGTCCTTCTTCGGTACCGGCGAGGTGTCCGGCTGGCCCATGGGGTTGCGGTAGTAAAGCAGCTTCTTGCCCGCCGCCGGCGCAGCAGCCGTGGGCGGCGTATCGCCATGGCTGACTTTCCCGCCGAACCAGTAACCGGCGCCCGCGGCCAGTGCCACCACGGCACCGATGATCGCAAGTTGCTTCATAAGTCCTCTCCCACCAAACGTTCGATGTCGGCCAGCCGCGCCTGCTGCTCGGCCTGGGCCCTGATGGCGTCCTGTTTTGCCTTGCGAATTTGCCGCTGGGCGTCGAGCAGCGTCGCGAAATCGACCTTGCCGTTTTCATAGCCAGCGAGCGCGGCCTGGAACGTCAGCTCCGCCTGCGGCAGCAGATCGCCGCTCGACAGCATCTCGACGCGCCGTGCCGCCTCCAGCGCCGAGAGGTTCTCTTCCAGTTCCGCCAGCAACTGGTTGGCGCCGGCTTCGCGCCGCGCGCGCGCCGCTTCGACCATCCGTTCCGCTTCGCGCTCCTGGCTGCGCCGGCTCTCCTGCTGCAGCGGGATATTCACTTCCAGCATCAGTTCCCATTCGCTGATGCGGTTGCGCGTCTGGATCGGCGACAGGCCGAGCGCGACATCGGGATAGCGGTTGCGATAGATCGCGTCGCGATTCTTCTCGGCGGCGCGGATGCGCGCGTCGTCGGCGAAGAGCTGCGGATTGCGCGCGCGCAAGCGCTCCGCCAGCGCCATGTGATCGAGGCTCGCCGGCACGGCGCGCAGGGTCTGCGGCTCGGCCAATGCCTCGTGCGCCGGCCTCGCCAGCAAGCCGTTGATGCGCACCTGGGCGTGGTGGCGCTCGTTCTCCAGCTGGACCAGCTCCGTCTGCATGGCCGTGCGCTCGACGCGGGCGCGGATGGCGTCCTGCTGCGGCGCCAGCCCGCCGGCATAGCGCGTGCGGCTGATGCCTTCCAGCCGATCGACGAGTTCGATTACTTCGCGAGTCAGCGCCAGCTGCTGCGATAAGGCGTAGTCGAGCGCGTAGGCCGTCTTGATACGGGCCGCCAGTTCGATCCAGCCGATATCGGTGCGGCCCTTGGCGGCTTCCGCCTCGGCCTCGGCACCCTCGCGCTTGAGGTCGCGCTTGCCCCAGAACGGCAGGGGCTGGATCAGCGTGTACTTGGTGCTGCCGATGCGTGCGGGCGAAAGACTCGGGCTGGCATCCGAGCCGGCGTTGGTGAAGTTGCGCCATTCCATTCGCGCGACCGGGTCGGGCAGTGCGCCGCTGGCGGCGGCGCGTTCCCGTGCCGCCTCGGCTTCCAGGCGCAGGGCCGTCACCTCGGGACTCTGCTGGCGGGCGATGGCGAGCAAGGCTTCGACGCTGCCGCCGGGAACAGACTCCGCCCCGGCAGACAGCGCAATGCCCATCAACACCCACGCCAGCCCGTTCCTCACGGGCTTCATCGCCTGCGCCCTACTTCACGGCTTCGATGCGGGTGACGACGACGTCGCCGCCTGCCATCACCGCCTGGAAGCGCACCTTGTCGCCATCCTTGACCTTGGCGAGGCCGGCGGCGTCCTTGACCGCGAACTGCATGGTCATCGGACCCATGCCGATGCTGTCGATGGGGCCGTGGGCGATGGTGGCCTTGTTGCCGGCAATCTTCTTGATGGTGCCCTGCGCCCAGGGCAGCTGATCAGCCGCTAACGTGGCGAACGAGAACAGACAGGACAGGGCAATGGCGAATACGCGCAACTTCATGACAAACCTCCGAACGAAATGCAACCGACATCGCGGTCAGTGACGACCGCACTCGCCGCGGTGGTAAGCCGCGGTTGCTGTCAGGCCACGCGTTTGGGAGGCTGCTGCGGGGGTTCGGGAATGTAGCTCGCCGGTGCGAGCTCGACGTGGGACTGGAAGTCCCGGCCGGCAGGAATTGCGGTCACAAGCTGCTCGACCGCCGGCATGAAGCCGGCGGCGGCCAGATGGCAGAAACCGCAATCGTCACAGTTCAGGCCATGATCGGCCGGGGCCTGCTGGTCATGCATGGGACAGTGCCCGGCGACCATTTCCTCCATGGCAACCATCTTGTGCGCCTCGCCATGCCGGCAGAACGGCATGGCCGTCGCCGCGATGGCCTGGAAGGGCAACCAGAGGGCGGCGACAAAAAGCGGCAGAAGGCGGAACCAGCGGTGGCGCATGGCGGCAATACTACTCCTCTTCTTCCTTCAGCTTGAACGAAGCCGCCAGCTTCTGCTGCGTCTGTGGCGGCACCGGAGCATGGCGCGAAAACTCGATGCTGTAGGCACCCTGACCGCCGGTAACAGACTTCAGCTTCGAAGCGTAATCGGTGATCTCGGCCAGCGGCACTTCGCCCGCGATGGCCACAGAGCCGTGGCCGCGCGGCGTGGTACCCGTGACGTGGCCGCGCCGCGAGGACAGATCGCCGGCGATGTCGCCCATGGCATTTTCCGGCACGATGATCTCGACGTTCACGATCGGCTCGAGCATGATCGGATTGGCGGCCTGGATGGCGGCGATAGTGGCCTTGCGGCCAGCGGTGACGAAGGCGACTTCCTTCCCATCGACTGGATGGGTCTTGCCATCATAGACGATGACGCGCAAGTCATCGACCGGATAACCCGCGACCACGCCGTCGGCCAGCGCCTGGCGCACACCTTTCTCCACGGCGGCCATGAATACGCCCGGGATGACGCCACCCTTGACGTGATCGACGAACTCGAAGCCGGCACCGCGTTCCATCGGCTCGATCTTCAGATACACCTCGCCGAACTGGCCGGCACCGCCGGTCTGCTTCTTGTGCCGGCAGTGGCCTTCGGCATTCTTGGTGACCGTCTCGCGGTAGGGAATGCGCGGCGGCTTGGTATCGAGCTCCAGCTTGTACTGCGTCGCCATCTTCTCCAGCTTGTAGCGCAGGTGCATTTCGCCCAGGCCCTGGATGACGGTCTCGTGGGTGGTCGGATGGCGCTCGACGCGAAAGCAGGGATCTTCCAGTTCCAGCTTGTGCAGGATTTCGAACAGGCGCTGCTCGTCGCCTTTCTTCTTCGTCTCCACGGCCAGGCCCTGCATCGGCTGCGGGAACTCCAGCGGCTTGAGGTGAATGTGGTCTTCGTCGTGCGAATCGTGCAGCACGGCATCGAACTCGATTTCCTCGACCTTGGCGATGGCCCCGATATCGCCCGGCACCAGTTCATCGACCTCGACGTAGTCCTTGCCCTGGAGTTGATAGAGATGGCCGGCCTTGAACGGCTTCTTGCCGTCGCCGACGAACAACTGCGAATCCTTGCGCATGGTGCCCTGGTGCACGCGGAAGACGCCGACCTTGCCCATATATGGGTCGGCGATGACCTTGAACACATGCGCCAGCACGTGCTTGCCGGCGTCCGGCTCGGCGCGGAAGGCCTCAATATCCTTGTCGCCAGGCTCGCCCTTGTGGAAAGGCGGCGCGTTGCCCTCGGCGGGATTGGGCGCCAGGCTCGCCAGCACGTGCATCATCTGGTCGATACCGGCACCGGTGCGGGCCGAGACGAACAGGATGGGCACCAAGTGGCCTTCGCGCAGCGCCTTCTCGAACGGCGCGTGCAGTTCGCCGGCAGTCGGATCGGTACCCTCTTCGAGGTAACGGGCGAGCAGCGATTCATCTTCTTCGACCAGTTGGTCGATCAGCTCGCGGTGGGCGTGGGCGACGGTGTCGAAATCCGCATCGCCGGACTCGTGCTCCAGCAATTCCACCACGTCGGCACGGTCATGCGCCGGCAGGTCGAGCAGCTTGCACTCACTGCCGAAGCGCTCGCGGATGTCGGCTACCAGGCCCGGCAGGTCGACGTTGTCGGCGTCGATCTTGTTGATGACGATCATGCGCGCCAAGCCGCGCAGCTTGGCGGCACGCATCATGCGCTCGGTCATCAGCTCGACGCCGGTCTGCGCATTCACCACCACCAGCGCCGTATCCACGCCAGCGAGCGCGGCGATCGACTGGCCGGCGAAGTCGGGGTAGCCCGGGGTATCGACGAGATGCACATGCATGCCCTCGGCGGCGAAATTGACCAGGGCGGAATTCAGGGAGTGGCCGGCGGTTTTTTCCTGGGCGTCGAAGTCACAGACCGTGTTGCCCTTTTCGACTGCACCCTTGGCGGCAATGGCGCCAGCCCTGTACAGCAGGGCTTCCGCGAGCGTGGTCTTGCCGGAACCGCCGTGGCCAACAAGCGCGACGGCGCGGATAGCTTCGGTGGCGTAAGTCGCCATGATGCAACTCCCTGTCTTTTGTTGAATGTTGCGGCGATTTTACGCCTAACAGGGAAGGCTTTTACTCCACCGTCACCGACTTCGCCAGGTTGCGCGGCTTATCGACATCGGTGCCCTTGACCAGCGCGGCATGGTAGGCGAGCAGTTGCAGCGGCACGACATGCAGGATCGGCGAAAGCAGGCCATAGTGTTCCGGCAGGCGCAGGATGTGCACACCTTCCGACTCCGCCACTTCCGAATCGGCGTCGGCGAAAACGTAAAGCTCGCCGCCGCGCGCCTTCACTTCCTGCAGGTTCGACTTCAGCTTCTCCAGCAGGGTGTCGTTGGGTGCAATGGAGATAACCGGCATTTCACGGTCGACCAGAGCCAGTGGGCCGTGCTTGAGCTCTCCTGCCGGATAGGCCTCGGCGTGGATGTAGGAAATTTCCTTGAGCTTGAGGGCGCCTTCGAGGGCGATGGGATAGTGGTGGCCACGGCCGAGGAAGAGCGCGTGCTGCTTGCCGGCGAAGCGACCGGCCCAGCGCTCTATTTCCGGTTCCAGCAGCAGCGTCTTGGCTACCGCCACCGGCAGGTGGCGCAAGGCGGTGAGATGCTTCGACTCCTGCTCGGCGCTCAAGCGTCCGTGCTGCTTGGCCAGCACCAGTGCCAGCAGCGCCAGGGCGGCAAGCTGGGTGGTAAAAGCCTTGGTTGAGGCAACACCGATTTCGGGACCGGCGCGGGTGAGGAACTTCAGCGCCGATTCACGGATCAGAGCCGACTCCGCGACGTTACAGACAGCCAGAGTCTTCGTCATGCCCAGAGTCTTGGCATGCTTGACGGCGGCCAGAGTATCGGCCGTTTCGCCCGACTGAGAGATGGTCACGACCAGCGTGGCAGGATCGGCCACCGAGTCGCGATAACGGTATTCACTGGCGATTTCCACCTGGCAGGGCAGGCCGGCCAGCTGTTCGATCCAGTAGCGCGCCACCAGGCCGGCGTGATAGCTGGTGCCGCAGGCAATGATCAACACCCCCCGAGCATCCTTGAATATCTCCGGGGCTGCCGTGCCGAACAGGTTGGGCGACAGGCCGGCGCCGCCGGCAATCATCTCCAGCGTGTTGGCCAGCGCCTGCGGCTGCTCGAAGATTTCCTTCTGCATGTAGTGTCGGTACTGGCCGAGTTCCACCGCATCGGCGGACAGGCTGGACTCGAAGCTGGGCCGCTCGGGCACGCTGCCATCCTGGCGGATGACGCGCACTCCGTCGCGACGGATATCGGCGATGTCGCCATCCTCCAGGTAGACCATCGTGCGCGTCACCTGCAACAGGGCAGCGGCATCCGAGGCAGCGTAATTGCCGTGCTCTCCAAGTCCCAGCAGCAGCGGCGCGCCGTTGCGGGCGACGATGACGCGCTCTTCGCCTTCCTTGAGCACGGCGATGGCATAGGCGCCGGCGAGGCGGTTGGTGGTCAAACGCACGGCTTCGAACACATCAGGCGTGGTTTTCAGCGTTTCCTGCATGAGGTGGGCGATCACCTCGGTGTCGGTATCGGACGTGAAGACGTAGCCGCGCGCGGAAAGCTCCTGCTTGATTTCGGCGAAATTCTCGATGATGCCGTTATGCACCACCGCCAGGCCGCCCGAGACATGTGGGTGGGCGTTGCGCTCGGACGGCACACCATGGGTGGCCCAGCGGGTATGAGCGATGCCACAGTTGGCGGCGAGGCCATCGGCCTCTTTCGCCAGTTCCGCGACGCGGCCGACGCTGCGCAGGCGCGTAAGATCCGGGTTCAGTACCGCGAGGCCGGCGGAATCGTAGCCGCGGTATTCCAGACGGTTGAGCCCCTCGATGAGAACGGGAACGATGTTGTTGCCGGCGATGGCTGCGACGATGCCACACATGGTTGTCAGTCCTTCTTCTGTTTCACCGGCCGTGTCCAGCCAGGCAATGTCACTTGTCTTGCCCGCGACAGCGTCAGCTGGTCGGGCGGCGCATTCATGGTCAACGTCGTACCCGCGCCGAGGGTGGCGCCGCGGCCGACGGTGACCGGCGCCACCAGTTGGGTGTCGGAACCGATAAAGACGTCGTCCTCGATGATGGTACGAAACTTGTTGGCGCCGTCGTAGTTGCAGGTGATGGTGCCGGCGCCGACATTGACCCGGCTGCCCACGGTCGCATCGCCGATGTAGGAAAGATGATTGGCCTTCGAGTGATCGGCGATGGTGCTGTTCTTCACTTCGACGAAGTTGCCGACATGCACGTCGGTGCCGAGCTGGGCGCCGGGCCGCAGGCGGGCATAAGGCCCGACGATACTTTGCGGACCGACCTCGGCACCCTCCAGGTGGCAGAAGGCGTGCAGGCGGGCGCCGGCCTTGACGACCACGTTCTTGAGCACGCAGTTCGGACCGATGCTGACACCGTCCGCCAGCGTCACCGGACCTTCGAATACGCAATTGACGTCAATGAAAACATCGCGGCCGCAGGTGAGTTCGCCGCGCACGTCGATGCGACCGGGATCGGCCAGGCCAACACCGTGGTCCATCAAGACGCCGGCGATATTGCGCTGGTGGATGCGCTCCAGCACCGCCAGTTGCACCTTGCTGTTCACGCCCTCGACTTCCCAGGTGTGATCAGGCTGGCAGGCATCCACCGCCATGTTGCCGGCGACGGCCAGCGCCACGATATCGGTCAGGTAATACTCGCCCTGGGCATTGCGATTGCCCAGCGTCGGCAGCCAGGCGGCCAGCGCGGTCGTGGGGGCGACGAGAATGCCGGTGTTGACTTCATCGATGGCCCGTTCGGCATCGTCGGCATCCTTCTCTTCGACGATGCGCACGATACGGCCGTCGGCGCGCACGATGCGGCCATAGCCGTGAGGGTTGTCGAGCTGAACGGTCAGCAATGCCAGCGTCTCGCCATCACTGACTTTCATCAACCGGTCCAGCGTTTCGGTGCGGATCATGGGCACGTCGCCATAGAGCACGAGAGTCGGCACGGCCGGATCGAGATGGGGCAGTGCCTGCAACACCGCGTGGCCTGTGCCAAGCTGCGGCTCCTGCTTCACCCAGATCAGGTCGTCGGCCGCCAGCGCCTCGCGCACCTGCTCGCCGCCGTGGCCATAGACGACGCAGATGCGACCGGCGCCAAGCCGCCTGGCGGTATGGAGCACGTGGGCCAGCATCGGTTTGCCGGCGAGCGGATGCAGCACCTTGGGCAGGTCGGAACGCATGCGCTTGCCCTTGCCGGCAGCGAGAATGACAACGTTCATGGCAACCTTATGTCGAATCGAAAAGCCGATTTTACCTGTACATTCCAAATGGAAACGCCGGCGCAAGCACCGGCGTCGTAGTCATTCGGACTAATGCCCTTACCGCGGCAGCAGTGAGCTGCCCATCAGGAATTCATCCACCGCGCGGGCGCACTGGCGGCCTTCACGGATTGCCCAAACCACGAGGGACTGGCCGCGGCGCACATCGCCGGCGGCAAACACCTTGCCCACGCTGGTCGCATAGCAGCCGTCGCCGTCGGTGGTGGCCGCGGCGTTGCCGCGCGTATCCTTGGCCACGCCGAAGGCGTCGAGCATGGAGGCGACCGGGTTGGTGAATCCCATGGCCAGGAAAGCCTGATCGCAGGGAACGGTGAATTCGCTGCCCGGAATCTCGACCGGCTTGCCATCCTTCCAATCCAGACGCACGCACTTGAGCGCCTTGAGCTTTCCATTCTCGCCGACAAACTCCTTGGTCGCGATCGACCAGTCGCGGACGCAGCCCTCGTTGTGGGAGGAGGAGGTACGCAGCTTGGTCGGCCAGTAGGGCCAGACCAGGGGCTTGTTCTCGGCCTCGGGCGGCTTGGGCAGCAGCTCGAACTGGGTCACCGAGGCGGCGCCGTGACGGTTCGAGGTGCCGACACAGTCGGAGCCGGTATCGCCACCACCGATCACGACCACGTGCTTGCCGGCCGCGTTGATCGGATTCTTCCTGCCACCGCCGTTCTGCTTGTTCTGCGGGATCAGGAATTCGAGCGCGTAATGGACGCCTGCCAGCTCGCGGCCGGGAATGGGCAAATCGCGCGGCGTCTCAGAACCGCCCGCCAGCACCACCGCGTCGAAGTCCTTCATCAGCTTCGATGCAGCAACCACTTTGACGGCATCGTTAGCGACGCCGTTCGGCATATCCTTGCCGACCATTGTCTTGGTGACAAACTTGACGCCCTCGGCCGCCATCTGGGCGGCGCGCCAGTCGATCAGTCGCTTGTCGAGCTTGAAGTCGGGAATGCCGAAGCGCAGCAGGCCGCCGATGTCTTCGTTCTTCTCGTAGACGGTGACGTCGTGGCCAACCCGTGCCAACTGCTGTGCGCAGGCCAGGCCCGCCGGACCGGAACCGACCACGGCAACCGTCTTGCCGGTCTTCTGCTCGGCAGGCTGAGGCACCACCCAGCCGTTCTCACCGGCCTTGTCGATGATGGCGTGTTCGAGCGACTTGATGCCCACCGGCTCGGCATTGATGCCAAGCGTGCAGGCAGCCTCGCAGGGCGCCGGGCAGATGCGGCCGGTCATTTCGGGGAAGTTGTTGGTCGAGTGCAGAATCTCGATCGCCTCGCGCCAATTGCCCTTGTAGACCGCGTCGTTGAAGTCCGGGATGTTGTTGTTCACCGGGCAGCCGTTGTTGCAGAAGGGAATGCCGCAATCCATACAGCGGGCGCCCTGCACCTTGGCCTTGTCGTCTGTCAGGCGGGCGACAAATTCCTGGTAGTTCTTCAGGCGCTGCTCGACCGGCTCGTAACCCTCGGACTGACGCTGGAATTCCAAGAATCCCGTGGGCTTGCCCATTATGCGGCCTCCTTCTGTTGCGAAGCCGCCATCTCCTTCAGGGCGCGGCGATATTCGTTGGGGAACACCTTGACGAACCTGGCGCGGAATGCTGTCCAGTCGGCAAGAATGCGCCTGGCCAGTTCGCTGCCGGTCTCGGCCAGATGCTTCTCGATCAGCGACTTGAGCAACGTCTCATCGGCGATGCCATTGTGGCGGGTGCCGTCGTCGGTCTGCTCGGCGGCGGGCAGGACTTTCTCCAGCGTCACCATGGCCAGATTGCAGCGCTTCTCGAAGCTGCCGTCTTCATCAAGCACGTAGGCGATGCCGCCCGACATGCCCGCGGCGAAGTTGCGACCGGTACGGCCGAGCACAGCCACCGTGCCGCCGGTCATGTACTCGCAGCAGTGATCGCCGGTGCCCTCGATCACGGCAGTGGCGCCGGAGTTGCGCACGCAGAAGCGCTCGCCGGCGACACCGCGGAAGAACACGTCGCCCTCGATGGCCCCATAGAGCACCGTATTGCCGACAATGATGTTCTCGCAGGGTTTGCCCTTGAACGAACTGGTCGGCTTGACGACGATCTTGCCGCCGCACAAACCCTTGCCGACATAGTCGTTGGCCTCGCCGCTCAGTTCGAGCGTGATGCCGCGGGCAAGGAAGGCGCCGAAGCTCTGGCCTGCCGTGCCGGTCATGCGGATGTGGATGGTGTCGTCCGGCAGGCCGGCATGGCCATAGCGGCTCGCCACCTGATTCGACAGCATGGTGCCGACGGTACGGTTGGCATTCTTGACCGGCATGTCGAACGCGATTTTTTCGCCACGCTCCAAGGCCGGCTTGGCCTTCACGATCAACTGGTGGTCGAGCGCGGGGCCGAGATTGTGATCCTGCGCTTCGCAATGGAAGCGCGCCACGTCGTTGCCGACAGCCGGCATGTGAAAGATCTTCGAGAAGTCGAGGCCCTTGGCCTTCCAGTGCTCGACGCCCTGCTGCATGTCGAGCAGATCAGTGCGGCCGATCAGCTCGTCGAGCTTGCGGATGCCCATCTGCGCCATGAGTTGGCGGGCTTCCTCGGCGACGAAGAAGAAGTAATTGACCACGTGTTCCGGCTGGCCGGTGAAGCGCTTGCGCAGCACCGGATCCTGGGTGGCGACGCCGACCGGACAGGTGTTGAGGTGGCACTTGCGCATCATGATGCAGCCCTCGACCACCAGCGGCGCGGTGGCGAAGCCGAACTCGTCTGCACCGAGCAGCGCGCCGACGATGACGTCACGGCCGGTCTTCATCTGGCCATCGACCTGCACCCGGATGCGGCCGCGCAGACGATTGAGCACGAGGGTCTGTTGAGTCTCGGCGAGGCCGAGTTCCCAGACGGTGCCGGCATGCTTGATCGACGAAATCGGCGAAGCGCCGGTACCGCCGTCGAAACCCGAAATCAGCACATGATCCGCCTTGGCCTTGGCAACACCTGCGGCCACAGTGCCAACACCGACCTCGGAAACCAGCTTGACCGAAACCTCGGCCTTGGGGTTGGCGTTCTTGAGGTCGTGAATCAGCTGCGCCAGGTCCTCGATCGAGTAGATGTCGTGGTGCGGTGGCGGCGAAATGAGCTGCACGCCCGGCACCGAGTGGCGCAAGAAGCCGATGTACTCGGAGACCTTGTGGCCGGGCAACTGACCACCCTCGCCAGGCTTGGCACCTTGGGCCATCTTGATCTGAATCTGGTCGGCGTTGGTCAGGTACTCGGTAGTCACGCCGAATCGACCCGAGGCGACCTGCTTGATCGCAGAGCGCAGCGAATCGCCTTCCTGGAGCGGAATGTCGCGTTCGACCTGCGCAGCACCAATGACGCTCGCCACCGTCGCGCCAGCACCAACCTTGCGAAAGCGACGCGGATCCTCGCCACCTTCGCCGGTATTGGACTTGCCGCCAATTCGGTTCATGGCAATGGCCAGCGTGGTATGCGATTCCGTCGAAATGGCCCCAAGCGAGATCGCGCCGGTAGCGAAACGCTTGACGATTTCCTTGGCGGATTCGACCTCGTCGAGCGGCACGGGCGGGCCGGCCGGCTTGATCTCGAACAGGCCGCGCAGCGTCATGTGGCGCTTGCTCTGGTCGTTGATGAGTGCCGCATATTCCTTGTAGGAGTCGAACTTGCCAGAACGCGTCGCGTGCTGGAGCTTGGCGATCGCATCCGGCGTCCACATGTGCTCTTCGCCACGAACGCGGAACGCGTATTCGCCGCCGACGTCGAGCATGCTGGCGAGCACCGGGTCATGGGAGAACGCGGCCACGTGGGTACGCACGGCCTCCTCGGCGACCTCGGCGAGACCGATGCCTTCGACCTGGGTGGCGGTGCCCGTGAAGTAACGGGCGACAAAGGCGCTATTGAGGCCGATGGCCTCGAATATCTGCGCGCCGCAGTAGGACTGGTAGGTGGAGATGCCCATCTTGGACATCACCTTGTTCAAGCCCTTGCCGATCGCCTTGATGTAGTTCTTGAAGCCGTCCTTGTATTTCTCGCCCGCCATCTCCTTGATGGTGGCGAAAGTCAGCCATGGGCACACGCCTTCCGCGCCGTAACCGGCCAGCAGGGCGAATTGATGAACTTCGCGCACCGAGCCGGAGTCCACCACAAGGCCGGTGCTGGTGCGCAGTCCCTTCCTGACCAGATGGTGATGCACGCCCGAGCAGGCCAGCAGGGCCGGCACGGCAACGCGCTCGGCCGAGACGCCGCGGTCGGACAGGATGACGATGTTGTAGCCGTCGGCGACCGACTGCTCGGCGGCAGCGGCCAGGCGATCCATGGCGGCTTCGCAGCCGGCGGCGCCCTCGGCGACCGGATAGGTAATGTCGAGCACCAGCGACTTGAAACGGCCCCTGGTGAGCTTGTCGATGTCGCGCAGACGGGCGCAGTCCTCGTCGCTCAACACCGGCTGATGTACTTCCAGGCGCGGCGTTAGCACCTCTTCCTCGTCGGCGATGCCGAGCAGGTTCGGCTTGGGACCGATGAAGCTCGTGAGCGACATGACGATTTCCTCGCGGATCGGATCGATCGGCGGGTTCGTCACCTGGGCGAAGAGCTGCTTGAAATAGAGGTAAAGCGACTTGTTCTTGTCCGACAGCACCGGCAGCGCGGTGTCGGCGCCCATGGAGCCGGTCGGCTCCTCGCCGGTGCGCACCATCGGTTCGATAATGAACTTGACGTCTTCCTGCGAAAAGCCGAATGCCTGCTGCGCGTCGAGCAGCGTTGGCTCGATCTTCGCCACCGCCCGGGCCTCCGACAATTGCGACAGGAAGACGCGCGACTCCTCGATCCACTGGCGATATGGCTCTTCGGTGGCGAGGGTCTTCTTGAGTTCCTCGTCGTCGATGATGCGGCCCTGCTGCAGGTCGATCAGGAACATGCGGCCCGGCTGCAGGCGCCACTTTTTGGCGATCTTCTCTTCAGGGAAGGTCAGCACGCCCATTTCGGAAGCCATCAGGACGATGTCGTCCTCGGTGACGAGATAGCGGGCCGGCCGCAGGCCATTGCGGTCCAGCGTGGCGCCGATCATGCGACCGTCAGTGAACGCCACGGCCGCTGGACCGTCCCACGGCTCCATCACCGGAGCATGGAATTCGTAGAAGGCGCGCCGCTCCTCGTCCATCAGCGGGTTGCCGGCCCAAGCTTCCGGAATCAGCATCATCATGGCGTGCGGCATGGAATAACCACCCATGACCAGCAGTTCGAGCGCATTGTCGAAGCTGGCCGAGTCCGATTGTCCCTCGACAATCAACGGCCACAGCTTGTCAAGGTCCTCGCCCAGCCACTTGGAGGCCATGGCCTTCTGCCGCGCTGCCATCCAGTTGATGTTGCCGCGCAGGGTGTTGATCTCGCCGTTGTGGGCGATCATGCGGAACGGGTGCGCCAGATCCCAGGTCGGGAAGGTATTGGTCGAGAAGCGCTGGTGCACCAGCGCCAGCGCCGACACCATGCGTTGGTCCTGCAGATCGAGGAAGTACTCGCCGACCTGATGGGCAAGCAGCATGCCCTTGTAGTTGAGCGTACGCGACGACAAAGTCGGGATATAGAACTGCTTGCCGTCGACGAGATTGAGGTGGCGAACCTCATGCTCGACGCGCTTGCGGATCACGAACAATTTGCGCTCGAAGGCATCCTGATCAGCGCACTGGCTGGCGATGAACACCTGGCGTACTACCGGCTCGCGATCCCTGGCCGCCTGGGCCAATCCGCTGTTATCGCGTGGCACATCGCGCCAGCCAAGGAAGGTTTGCCCTTCCTCATGGACGATCCGAGCCAGCGCCGATTCGCAGGCGGCGCGCCCATTGGCCGACTGCGGGAGGAAGATGTTGCCGCAGCCATAGCCGCCTTCTGCGGGCAACTTGATGCCCAGCTTGGCGGTTTCCGCGCGGAGAAAGGCGTCGGGAAGCTGAATCAGGATGCCGGCGCCGTCGCCGAGCAGGGGATCGTAGCCCGTCGCGCCGCGATGGGTGAGATTCTCGAGAATCTGCAAGCCCTGCTTGACTATCGTGTGGCTCTTGCGGTTCTTGATATGGGCGACAAAGCCGACGCCGCAGGCGTCGTGTTCATGGGCGGGATCGTAGAGTCCCTGCCGGGCGGGTGTGTCCATCTCGTTATTCCTGAAATGCGGCCGTCAAAAAAAGCCGCGGGATGCGTGGCCTCCCCGGCTTCGCTGATCTTTGTGGGCGAACGGGAAATATACCGCAGAACCCGCTCGGGACTCAAGACGCCCGTCAGGCATGCCCCTATAGAGTAGCCATATCTCCCGCATCGGCAAGACTGCCAAACAGGCGGCGGTGTTCCCTGATCGCGTAGCGATCGGTCATGCCGGCAATGTAGTCGGCAACGGTACGGGGCCGATCGACCGCCGCAGATTCGCGGTACTGCGGCGGCAAGGCGGAAAAATCGGCCATGAACGAACCAAACAAGTCCCGGACGATGCCGCGCGCCCGCTCGGTCATGGCAACGACGCGCGGGTGTCGATAGAGATTGTCAAGCAGGAAGCGCTTTAGAGCAGCATTATCGTCCCGCATGGCCGGCGTGAAACCAATCAGGGCCGACGCCTGCCGCACGTCGTTCAGTGTTTCCACCCCTGCGTCGGCAATGCGGCGGGCAGACTCTTCGAGCAGATCGGTCACCAGGGCTCCGATCATGCGTCGCACGGTCTCATGCACCAGACGGCGCTCGCCGAGGGCAGGAAACTCGCATCGGGCCTCATGGGCGTAGCGACCAAAGAGGCTGACGGATGCCAATTGCTCAAGAGTCAGCAGGCCGGATCGCAACCCGTCGTCCACATCATGGTTGTTGTAGGCAATCTCGTCGGCCAGATTGCATATCTGCGCCTCCAGCGAGGGGCGCAGCCGGTCGAGAAATCGTTGCCCCAAGTCACCGAAACTGCTCGCCTTCTCCGCCGGACAGTGTTTGAGTATGCCCTCACGGGTTTCGTACATGAGATTCAGGCCATCGAAGGCGCCATAGCGCAGTTCGAGGTGATCGACTATGCGCAGGCTCTGCAGGTTATGCTCGAAGCCGCCGTAATCGCGCATGCATTCATCGAGGGCATCCTGGCCGGCGTGGCCAAACGGCGTGTGGCCAAGATCGTGGGCCAGGGCAATCGCTTCGGCAAGATCGTCGTTCACGCGCA
Source organism: Rhodocyclaceae bacterium (assembly GCA_035654135.1). Lineage (GTDB taxonomy): Bacteria > Pseudomonadota > Gammaproteobacteria > Burkholderiales > Rhodocyclaceae > Fen-999. The sequence continues at coordinate 20,097 of DASRXN010000070.1, forward strand.
GCGCCCGCGCGATTGAGCGCGCGACCTGAGCCACTTCGATCGAGTGTGTCAGCCGAGTGCGGAACAAATCGCCTTCGTGGTTAACGAAGACCTGGGTCTTGTACTCGAGACGTCGGAAGGCAGTGGAATGGACAATGCGATCGCGGTCACGCTCGAATTCGCTGCGCACCCGCGGCCGTGCTTCGGCGTGCGTACGGCCCCGCGAGTTGCGCTCGCTGGCCGCGTAAGACGCCCGATCAGGCTGAGCAGACTTCAATGGCGGCCTTGATGTCGGTGGCCAAGGCATCGGCGAAGGTAACCGCCTCTCCCAGTCGCTTCAAGAGAACGAGGCGCAGCCGGCCGGCAATGACTTTCTTGTCATGTCCCATCAGGTCGCTGTACCGGTCGGCGCCCAGTTTCGGGCCAACCACGGGCAGGCAGGCGCGAACCAGCAGGCGCCTGATCCGATCCACGTCAGCGGCTGCCAGCCAGCCCAATCGGCGCGACAACTCCGCAGCCATGAGCATGCCGACAGCCACCGCTTCTCCGTGCAGCCATTCGCCGTAGCCGACACCTGCCTCGATGGCATGGCCGAAGGTGTGGCCGAGATTCAACAGCGCCCGACCGCCATCCTTCGCCGTTTCCCTTTCATCTCCGGCCACGACCTCGGCCTTGTTTGCGCAAGAGCGCTCGATGGCACAGGACAGGGCCTCGGCATCGCGTGCCATCAGACGCTCCATGTTCGCCTCCAGCCATT
>DASRXN010000071.1:0-9252 GCA_035654135.1 Rhodocyclaceae bacterium
CCCGCTCCAGCGTGGAAATGGCCTGCGCTCGGGTCGCCTCGGCTTCGGCCAGCTGTCCCTTGGCGCTTTCGAGGTCGGTCTCGATCGACTCGGCGTCAAGGCTGGCGAGCACCTGGCCTTTCATGACCCGGTCGCCCACGCCCGCCAGCACGCTCGCCACGCGAATACCGCCGACCTGGGCGTCGATGCGCATTTCCTGCCAGGGCATCACGTTGCCCCGGGCGGGGATGGCGTCGGGCCAGGCATCGACCTTCGGATGGCACCAGGTGACCTGACGCGGCGGCGGCGCGTCTGTCTCCGTGCCGGCAAACGACGTGGTTCCCACCAATAGCGCAAGGACGACAGCCGAGAATTTCTTCATGATGGCATCTGGTATTGCGCGCCGCCGCCCGTTGACCGGTTCAATGCGATCCAGGCCTGCAGGTGCTCCCGCTGCACGTTCAGGTAGGTTTGCTGCGCGTTCAGCATCGCGCGCCGGGCGTCTTCCAGCTCCAGCAGGTTGCTGGCGCCTTCCTTGAAGCGGACTTCGACGGAGTCGAAGAATTGGCGGTATTCCTTCGCCGAAAGCCGCGCGCTCTCGGCACGATCGTGCGCCGCGGCGTAGCGCGTCAGCGCATCCTCCAGCTCCTGGATGGCCTTGCGCGTGGTCGCCTTGTAATCGGCCACCGCCTCGTCATAGCGGGCCCGGGCGACCTCCACGGCGGCTTGGCGGCGGCCGCCGTCGAAAATGGGCAGGGACACCGAGGGACCGAACGACCAGCTGCCGAACGACAGCGTGCCAGTGCCGCCGCTGTTGGCGGCGGTGTAAGCGAAATCGCCGTTGAGCGTGATGCGCGGATAGCGGTCGGCCTCGGCGACGCCGATGTCGGCTGACGCCGCCGCCACGCCGCGTTCCGCCGCGCGGACGTCGGGCCGGCGCTGCAGGACCTGACTGGGAATGGCGACACTGAAGTGCCTCGGCACCGGCAGGCGCTCGACGCCGGTCGGCTTGTCGGCCAGGGCCACGCGGAGCTCGGATCGCGGAACGCCGGTGAGCCGCGTGATCTGGTTCTCCAGGGTCTCGCATTGCGCGCGCGCGGCCGCCAGTTCAGTCCTGGCCTCGGCGACGGAGGCGGCGCTGCGAATGGCCTGGTAGGGAGCAGTGAAGCCTTCCTTGACGCTGGCGTCGGTCAGGCGGGCCGTCGCTTCCCGCGACGTGACGTCCTGCTTGCCAAGCGCGACATACGACTGGCAGGCCCGGTAGGTGAGGTAGGCGTCGGCCACGTCGGCGGCGAGGCTGACCCTTGCGTCGGCCAGGGTCGCCGCCCGCGCGGCCTCGCGGGCGAGCGCGGCTTCCTTGCCGCGGCGAACGGAACCGAAGAGATCGATTTCCCACGAGGCATTGGTGGACAGCCACGAGGTGAAGAAGCTCTTTCCGCCCGACTCGCCCGACCGCTGCACACCGCCGCCCCCGTCGACGCTTGGCGAGTCGCCGGTCATCGCCTGCCCGGCCAGCGACCGCGACTGGTTCAGCTTGGCGGTCGCCGCCTCGAGCGTCGGGCTGGTGGCGAACGACCTTGCGACCAGCCTATTGAGCAACGGATCGGAAAGTTCCGCCCACCAGTCGGGCGACTTGACCGCGTCCGCCTTGGACGAGCCGGAAGCAGACGCCCAGCGCTGGGGAACTTCGGCCTGCGCAAGTTTCGGCGCCTGATAATCGGGACCGACGGCCGCGCAGCCGCCGAGCGCGCAGAGCATGCCCAGCCACAGCCACCGGAATGCGATTGGGTGCTTGTTCACTTTATCCTGTTCAAGTCCGACGGACCGTTGCATGCCGTATTTTAACCGGGCGGCCATGTGCATTTCGCCGACATCGTCATCGAGGCCGAACTGTCGCCGGCGGCGCTGAACGAAATCGAATTGTGGGTTGGCTGAATCGCGGGCGCTCTGCAGTCTGCAGGCTACCTCGCGGTACTGGAAGATGTCGGTTTCAAGCGGATGGAAGTCGTCGAGTACTTTGATTCCTTTTCCGGAACCAGCAAGGAGCCGACCGCACGCAAGTATGTGCGTGGGCGGCGCGAACTTCATCGCGCACAAGTGATGCGCCCGTGACGGGAACGGACGGGATGCCCGCCTGAGCGCCTTGGCCGGCGTCCCGCCACGGCTGACTTTGGACCTGATCCGGATCGGCCGTCAGGGCTTGGCTAGGTCGCTATCGTTGTCTTCGACGAGGTCACGCGCTGGCAATGCGTCGCGAAACTCGTCGAATGTCTTCCATTCGGGAACCGGCGGTTGGTAATCGGCACGTGGCGCGTACCTCGAGTACTCGACCAGCTGCATCTTGTGTATGTAGCGCGGACAGGCCGGGAATATTCTGTCCGCCGTCATCCGGACGATGAACACGGCATCCGGGAACTGCGCACGCACGGGGTCGTCGGCGCTGATGCTTGCCGTGCCATTGACGCGCAGCCGGCTCTGGTGCTCGAAATCGATGAACAGGAGTCCGACGTTGGGATTCACGAGCAGGTTGCCCCAGGACCGGTACATGCCGTTGCCATCGTAGTCCGGGAACACCAGCGTCTTCTCGTCGAGCACTCGCATGAAGCCAGGAAGCCCGCCCTTGTAGGAGCAGTCGGGGCGCCCTTCCGCATCGGCCGTCGCGACGAAGACCATCGCACACCTTTCGATGAAGGTCCGATCGTCGTCGGAGAACTCGGCATGAACGATCTTCTCCTCCAGGCGATCGGCGATGCGCCTGGTGTCGCGCAAGTCTTGCAGTTTGCGCATTCCGGCATGGAACATGGAATCGGCACCCATATGTCTTCCTTTCGAAATATGAGTCAACGTCGAGCGCCCCCGAAGGGGTCGAACCCGCAATTCCAGGAGCGGCCTGTTCAAGTATGCGCCGACTGCATGCCCGTGCAATGGGCGGCGTAAGACTCAGCGCGGAAAGTCAGGCGTGGTGACACGCCACCCGTAGTGGCCATGTGTAGCACGATTGTGCTACAGTCGGCACGAGCAATGCCTTGGGAGATCGCCATGACCACAACGACCATTCGCCTGCCTGAAGAACTGAAGGCCAAAGTCACTGCCGCCGCCGCGCGGGCCGGCACCACGGCCCACGCCTTCATCCTCGACGCCATCGCCGAAAAAGCCGCGAACGAGGAACGCCGTGCGGAGTTCGACGCGCAGGCCGAGGAATGCTATGCGAAGGTAGTCGCCACTGGCATGACGATTCCCTGGAGCGACATGCGCGCCTATCTGCAAAAGCGCGTCGCCGGCAAGCCGGCCAAGCGGCCCGTGGCGCGCAAGCTGGCGCGCTGACCGCAAGCATGGTGACGCGCATTGAGATTGCGCCCGAGGTCGCGGAGGATTTCGAGCGCATCCTCGAACACCTCGCCACCCATCAGGTCGAGCATCCCGAGCAGCGGATCGGCGAAATCATCGGTGCACTGGATGTACTGGAAAGCAATCCCCTGATCGGCCGCCCGGTGGCAAACGGCATGCGCGAACTCGTGATTGGCCGCCGTTCGCACGGCTACCTCGCCCTGTACCGCTACGTCGCCGAGATCGATGCCGTGATCGTGCTCGCCGTGCGCAGCCAGCGGGAAGCGGGGTATGTGGAACGGGGCGAGTGAAAAGTCAGCCGTGGTGGTACGCCACCATGGCGAGGGAAATCGGGGTCCCCGATTACTTTCCAATTGTCTCCTGTCTGACAGTACGTTCCTTCCCCCGGGAATAGCCACCTGGAGAACCACTCCACACCTCACGTTCTAGGAAGGTGACCACAACGGGTTTACGCGGCAGTTTCGCCTGGCCAGCGCGAAGCTGCGCAACAATTAAGTCCTGCTGCTCACGATCCAAAACTCCGTAAATGATGAACTCAGTCCTTCTTGGATTAGGACGGACATACATTGACGGAGCGCCACCAAAATTAGGATTCTCATGCTTTGGAAATGGGAACGTAAGCGCGCTACCCGCCACTTGAGCGTCGTCTACGTCTTTGGACGACGCCTTACTCCACGAGATCCAAAACGTTAGAGCACCAAGAACAAGGAGCGCAACCAGAAAAGCCATGGAAAGCGCTATTACAACTCGATAGTTGGTGGTTTGCTCCATGAGCGGGTCAAGCAAGAACGATGAATTATGAAGTTGTAATTCACCAGCGTCTGCTGCGTGCCAGCGTGCGGCGTACCACCACGCCTGACCTTTTCTCACCCCTCCGGCTTCAGCACCACCAGCTTGATGTGCTCCTGATCCACCGGGTGCAGCGTGACCTGCTGGTAGGCGACGAGGCCGCGCTTGGGGTGGTTGAAGTCGCGGCGGCCGCCCTGGCGTTCCATGACGTGGTGCTGCTTCCAGTAACGCGCGAACTCGGGGCTGCCCTGCGCGAGTTCGTCGATCAGCCGGGCGAGCGCAGGCTCGTCGAGGCGCGTGCGGCAGTCGGCGCGGAATTCGGCGACGATGCGGCTGGCGCGGGTTTCCCAGTCGACGATGAACTTGCGCGCCTTCGGATCGAGGAAGACGAAGCGGAGAAGATTCTTCGCCGGCTCGTGTTCCTTCTGCTTCCTGTCGAGCCAACCAGTGAACAGCGCGGCGGCGGGCTTGTTCCAGGCCAGCATGTCCCAGGTGCGGCCGAGGATGTAGGCGGGGTTGGCGATGTCGGCGACGATGGCGGCGAGAAGCTCGGACGAGGCGTCGCTTTCCGGCGCGGCGCCCAGCGGGTCGCGCCGGCCGGCGAGTTCGAAGATGTAGGCGCGCTCGCTGCGCGTCAGGCGCAGCGTCTGCGCCAGGCGCTCCAGCGCGTCGGCCGAGACGTTGACCGGCCGGCCCTGCTCGATCCACGTATACCAGGTGGGACTGATGCCGGCGAGCTGCGCGACTTCCTCGCGGCGCAGGCCCTGAGTGCGCCGGCGGCTGCCGGCGGCGAAGCCGAACGCTTCCGGCGCGAGCCGGCCGCGCGACGCCTGGAGGAATTCGCCGAGTTCTTTGCGCGTACTCATATCAGTTTGGGTGTTAGTTCCAGTACCAGTATAACTACCAGCCTTGTCAGGGTACCAAGGTTTCGCTAGCATGCGCCATCATCCGAACGAGGAGGAACCGACATGGCCGGCAAGACGCTTTACGACAAACTCTGGGAGTCGCACGTCGTCCGCGAGGAAGCGGACGGCACCTGCCTCCTCTACATCGACCGCCACCTGATGCACGAAGTGACCAGCCCGCAGGCCTTCGAGGGCCTGCGTCTCGCCGGTCGCAAGGCCTGGCGCGCCAATTCCATCGTCGCCAACCCGGACCACAACACGCCGACCGACCACTGGGACCGCGGCATCGAGGACCCGATCTCGCGCCTGCAAGTGGAAACGCTCGACGCCAACATCAAGGACTTCGGCGCGCTGGTGTACTTCCCGTTCAAGCACGCCAACCAGGGCATCATCCACGTCATCGGCCCGGAAAACGGCACCACGCTGCCTGGTATGACCGTGGTGTGCGGCGACAGCCACACCTCGACGCACGGCGCCTTCGGCGCCTTGGCGCACGGCATCGGCACCTCGGAGGTCGAGCACGTGCTCGCCACGCAGACGCTGGTGGCCAAGAAGTCGAAGCGCATGCTGGTGAAGGTCGACGGCAAGCTCGGCGCCGGCGTCACAGCCAAGGACGTGGCGCTGGCCATCATCGGCAGGATCGGCACCGCGGGCGGCACGGGCTACGCCATCGAGTTCGGCGGCTCCGCAATCCGCGACCTCTCCATGGAAGGCCGCATGACCCTGTGCAACATGGCCATCGAGGCCGGCGCCCGCGCCGGACTGGTGGCGCCGGACAGCAAGACCTTTGCCTACCTCGACGGCAAGCGCTACGCGCCGCACTGCGACTGGGACAAGGCGCTCGCCTACTGGCGCACGCTGAAGAGCGACGACGACGCCAAGTTCGATGCCGTGGTCGAACTCGACGCCGCGAAGATCGAGCCGCAAGTGACCTGGGGCACCTCGCCCGAGCAGGTGCTGCCGGTCGGTTCGCGCGTGCCCAATCCCGCGAAGGAAGCGGATGCGCAGAAGCGTGCCGGCATCGAACGCGCGCTGCAATACATGGGCTTGAAGGCCGACACGCCGATCAGCGATATCAAGGTCGACAAGGTGTTCATCGGTTCCTGCACCAACTCGCGCATCGAGGACCTGCGCGCCGCTGCCAAGGTGGCCAAGGGCAGAAAGAAAGCCGCCAGCGTCACGCAGGTGCTGGTGGTGCCGGGCTCCGGCCAGGTCAAGCGCCAGGCCGAGGACGAGGGACTCGACAAGGTGTTCACCGACGCCGGCTTCGAGTGGCGCGAACCGGGCTGCTCCATGTGCCTGGCCATGAACGCCGACCGCCTCGCCGCCGGCGAGCGCTGCGCCTCGACCTCGAACCGCAACTTCGAGGGCCGCCAGGGCGCCGGCGGCCGCACCCATCTGGTCAGCCCGGAGATGGCCGCCGCCGCGGCGATCGCCGGCCACTTCGTGGACATCAGGAGCTTCTGAACATGAAACCCTTCACCTATCTCGACGGCCTCGCCTGCCCGCTCGACCGCGCCAACGTCGACACCGATGCCATCATCCCCAAGCAGTTCTTGAAGTCCATCAAGCGCTCCGGCTTCGGTCCCTACCTGTTCGACGAATGGCGCTACGCCGACGTCGGCGAGCCGGGCATGGACTGCACCCACCGGCCGCTGAAGAAGGACTTCGTGCTCAACCAGCAGCGCTACAAGGGCGCGCAAGTGCTGCTCGCCCGCGACAACTTCGGCTGCGGCTCCAGCCGTGAGCACGCGCCCTGGGCCATCGAGGACTACGGCTTCCGCGTCGTCATCGCGCCCTCCTTCGCCGACATCTTCTTTTCCAACTGCTACAAGAACGGCATCCTGCCGATCGTCGCTTCGAGCGAAATCGTCGACCAGCTGTTCCGCGAGTGCGCCGCGACGAAAGGCTATCGTTTGCGTGTCGACCTGGAGACGCAGACCGTGCGCAATCCGGCCGGCGAGTGGTTCCAGTTCGACATCACGCCGCACCGCAAGCACTGCCTGTTGAACGGCCTCGACGAGATCGGCCTGACGCTGCAGCACGCTGACGAGATCAGGGCCTTCGAGGAGAAGCACAAGGCCGCGCAACCGTGGCTATTTAGTTGAAAAATGAGATGAGCACTCTGCCGATTTGCCCGAAGTGCGGGTCGCAATACACCTACGAGGACGGTGCTCTCTACGTCTGCCCCGAGTGCGCCCATGAGTGGAGCCAGGACGCGCCTGCCGCCGATGCGGAACAGAAGCGCGAAGTGCGCGACGCCGTCGGCAACGTCCTTAACGACGGCGACAGCGTCACCGTCATCAAGGACCTGAAGGTCAAGGGCTCCTCGCTGGTGGTCAAGGTCGGCACCAAGGTGAAGAACATCCGCCTGGTCGACGGCGACCACGACATCGATTGCAAGATCGACGGCATCGGCGCCATGGGCCTCAAGTCGGAGTTCGTGAAGAAGGCGTAAGAGTCAGTCACGGCGGCACACCGCCGGGCGCCATCGGGAAGCCGCTAGCCGTCCCGGAAACGGATCAGTTGCCGCCGGTCGCGCTTGGTGGGGCGGCCCTTCGTGTCGGGGCTGGGCGTCGGTGCCAGCCGGCGCAGCTCGGCCGCCTGCGCCTGCTGCCGGATGCTCGCCTCGGTTTCCTGATAGAGCAATCGCGCCTCGGGCGCCGGGCGGCGCTGTTCGTTCAGACCCTGGACGATGACCTCCCGGCGTTCCTCGCCAACGCGCATTTCGAGCCGGTCGCCGGGCTTGACCTCATGGGCCGGCTTGACCGCCACCCCGTTCTGCCTGACCTTGCCGCCATCCACCGCCGCCGTCGCCAGGCTGCGAGTCTTGTAGAAACGCGCAGCCCAAAGCCATTTGTCGAGTCGCACCACCTTCCCCCTGGAGGGGCGCCGAACATTCCGGCGCCGGGCGGCCATTGTGCACCATCAGCCAAGTCGCAGGAGGCGTACTGCCATGGCTGACTTTCATTACGACTGGAAACGACCCCAAGCTGTCCTTGCCGCCTGACGCAGCTAAGTCAGGAATCGCCTCTAAACAGACGGTCAATGGCTGGGTGACTTCTCGCTCTCTGCACTTGATACCGTAAATTGATGACACCAATTGCATACCGGATCACTAGCTTGAGTGATTTTCTCGCAATGTGGGCAAGTCCTATCTACGGGAGCGTCTCCAGATTTTGAGGGAAATAATGAATGAAATGCGGTCGTCAAAAACGAAAGCACAAAATAATAGATGGCGGAAAAATACAACGTAATTACTATCCATGCCAAGCCACCCTCCGCACTACATGACGCCACGTAAAGTGCACATACAACATCCCCCTCGTTAAGTATGTGCAAAACAAAGAGTGGGGCAGTGGCGAAAAATAAAAACAATCCCACAAGCGGAACCATCAGCATGACCGTACTGATAAAACCCAGAACGAGCGAGATAACAGCAAGCGTTCTATTCATATTTCCATCCTAGCTAATGCTCTGGTTGCGATTGAGAGCAATCCAGCCAGCCAGCATTCTTATTTCGAACACGATCACTGCGAGAACCAGAATGGCTAACGGTGCAAACATAAAGATGTTTCCCGTATCTGGATTCATTTGGCCTGACCCGATCATGCTCCCCATCAGGTAGCCCACACCGGGACCAAACAAAGCCAACAACCCAAGGAGTGAAGCAACAAACACTGGGATAAGAAACCAACGTATCTGAAGGCGGAAATGGGACTCCAGCCATGTGCCGTTTGCTCTTCCCTTACGCCACAGATTGATGACTAAACCCAATAGAAGTATCGGGGGGAAAAGCCAGCCGAATACAAGCAAGGCATATGCAATATTGGCATACAGCCGCGTAACGGGAAGTGCAATTGTTTCAGCATGGACCATATGAAGGGGATGGTTGTTATTGATCAAAGTTGAATCATAAAGCATTGGTTATGCTCAAATGCTTTCGACGTTTGTCCGCGTTAGGTTCGTTGCCGCCGTTGAATCCCAGCAGGTCAAAGGCAGCTTCTGGCCGACAGTTCGCACACTATCCGATGCCATATAGCGGCCATACGGCGCTACCCGTACGGTCGCCACTGCCCGCCTAGATTTCAGTTTGCTCGGAGATCTCCAGGGCATCATCGACCTCGATGCCAAGGTATCGGACGGTACTTTCCAGCTTGGAATGCCCAAGCAAGATCTGAACGGCACGCAGGTTCTTGGTGCGCTTGTAGATCAGCGTTGCCTTGGTGCG
>DASRXN010000072.1:0-18058 GCA_035654135.1 Rhodocyclaceae bacterium
TCACGACTGTGCCGTCCGTACCGGCCACGCATACTTCGATCGCGATTGCCAGGCCATGGTCGTCGTGCCGCTGCAGCATGGTGGCCGCCTACTTGGAACCTACAACTTGTTCCTGCCGGAACAGTTCGAATTGCCAGAGGAGGTTGTCGTTCTGTTCCGGTCGATCGGCGAGCACCTGGGCATGGCACTCGAAAATGCCCGCCTCAAGCGGGAGAACCTGCGCATCGCGTTGATGAACGAGCGGCAGATGATGGCCGCCGAGATTCACGATTCGCTCGCCCAGACGCTGGCCTACCTGAAGATGCGCGTTGCCCTGCTGCAGGACGCGCTCGGCGATGGCGAGGCGGAACGCGCCGGCAAGTATTCCGGCGACGTTGCCCAGGCGCTCGACATGGCCTACGGGCAGTTGCGCGAGTTGCTGACCCAGTTCCGCAATCGCATGGATCCGTTGGGACTGGTCCATGCCCTGCACGAAATGACGTCCGGTTTCCAGGATCGTACCGGCATCGCCCTCGATTTCGACAACCGGGTTTCCGATCTTCGCCTGTCGGTGGACCAGGAGGCACAGGTGTTCTTCATCATCCAGGAGGCCCTGGCGAACGTGGTACGCCATTCCGGCGCCACCACGGCGAGACTGTCTCTAGAGGGAGCCGGCGACTACTACGTGGCGATAGTGGAGGACAACGGCCGTGGCGGCCAGGGCTTCTTCGCCATTGCCAACCGCACCAGCGGTTTCGAGGAGCATCCCCGTCTGCGCGATCACTTCGGCCTCGCCATCATGCGCGAGCGGGCGCGCAAGATCGGCGGTCGCATCGAAGTTGCCAACCTGCCGCAAGGCGGCTTCCGTGTTCGCCTGACTTTCCCCGTCATGCCTCTAAGGTCTGCGGCATGACAGACAAGCAAGTCCGAGTCCTGCTGGTCGATGACCATACCCTGTTCCGCAAGGGCTTGGCCGAATTGCTCGAACAGCGCGGCGAGATCCATGTTGCCGGTATGGCTGCCAACGGCGATGCCGCGCTGAGCTTGCTGGCCGAGGTGCAGCCCGATGTCGTGATCACTGATCTCAACATGCCGCCGCAGGGCGGCGTGGCGTTGCTGCGGCGCATTCGGGCGGAGAACTGGCGCGGTCCGGTGCTGATCCTGACCGTGTCCGATGCGGAGGAAGACCTGGCCAATGCGATGCGGGCCGGCGCCCAGGGCTACCTGCTCAAGGACATGGAGCCGGACGACGTGGTCGACGCCGTGCAACGCGCGGTACGTGGCGAAACGGTGGTGGCGCCGACCATGACCATGAAGCTGGTGCATCTGCTGCAAGGTGGTGCGCCGGCGACGCAGAAGGTCGATGCGCTGAAGAGCCTGACAGCGCGCGAGCGGGAAATTCTCGATTACCTGGCGCAGGGCCTGTCGAACAAGGCGATCGCACGGGCGCTGGATATCAGCCACGACACCGTGAAACTGCACGTCCGCCACATCCTCGCCAAACTCAACCTGACGTCGCGAGTCGAGGCGGCGGTGTTCGCCGTCGAACACAAGTCGGTCAAGCGGGAACATTAAGCGCAGCTCGCCGCCCGGTTGCCCGGGCGGGTGCTAATCAGTGGGCTTCCGGGTGCCAGTTGAGCTTGTCGTGCAGTTTGACCACCTCGCCGACGATGATCAGTGTCGGCGCTTGCAGGTGGGCTGCTGCAGCCAGGCCGGGCAGGGTTGCCAGGGTGCCGGTGACGGTGCGCTGCCGGGGCGTGGTGCCCTGCTGGACAATCGCGGCGGGCCACTCGGGCGGCAGGCCATGCTCGATCAGCTTCTCGCACAGCACCGGCAGTCCATGCAGGCCCATGTAGATGACCACAGTCTGGCGCCGGCGGGCAAGTCCCGGCCAGTCGAGGTTCATGGTGCCGTCTTTGAGGTGGCCGGTGACGAAGACGCATGCCTGAGCGTAGTTGCGATGGGTCAGCGGGATGCCGGCGTAGGCGGCGACGCCGGCCGCGGCGGTGATGCCCGGGACGACCTCGAAGGGGATGCCGTGTTCGACCAGAGTCTCGACTTCCTCGCCGCCACGGCCGAAGGTGTACGGGTCGCCGCCCTTCAGACGCAGGACGCGCTTGCTCTGCTGCGCCAGGCGAACCAGCAGGACGTTCAGTTCTTCCTGCGGCAGGGCGTGTTTACCGCGTTCCTTGCCGGCGTAGATTTTCTCGACGTCCGGCCGCGCCAGCATGGCGAGGATCTCCGTCGATACCAGATTGTCATAGACGATGACGTCGGCCTCGCCGAGCAATTGCGCGGCACGCAAAGTCAGTAGTGACGGATCGCCGGGGCCGGCGCCGATCAGATAAACGGTGCCCGGCCGGGCAGGCAGGGCGGTCCTGACAGTCATCAGGCGCAGCCTCCGCCACAGGAGCCGCAACCGCTGGCGCGCTCGCGGCCGGCGCAGGCGCCGTCCTTCGGATTGATGAAAATGAACTGGAATTCGCCCGGCTTCAGTTCGACGAAGTCGAGTGTCGCGTCGTCGAGCAGTTCATTGCTGCGCGGGGAAATCAGCAGATGGACGCCTTCACACTCGACGACGACATCGTTTTCGCGCTCTTCGTCAAAGCCCATGCCGTAGGAAATCTCGCCGTCGTCGTCGACTTTGGCGGCTACCCGCAGGGCGGGGCTGTCGTCTTGCGCATCGGCGGCATGCAGGATCTGTTCCGCCGCTGAAGGGGTCACTTTGAACATCGTTGGCTCTCCGGGGTATTCCTGACCTGCTGACACTGCCGTGCGAAGCGAACGAAGCGCAAGGGCCAGTCGCAGCCGGCGGTGGCGCGCAGGTGTGTGTAGGACGCAAGCAGGTTTTTGTAGACGATGCCGTCGCGTTCGCCGTCGACGCCGTGGCCGCGCTTGACGGCATAGGCGTATCGGGTTTCGGTGGGCAGATTGTCGAGACTCGAGTAATGGAACTCGTGGGCCCTCAGGGTCGGCATATCCCCTGGCGGGGTCGGCCAAGGGTGCTCGGCGGTGGGTGACAGCATCACGTAGCCGCGACCAACGGGTTTTTCGTGCATGGTGACGTCGCCGGCGATGGCGCCGACCATGCGGCGCGTCTGGCCGCGCCACGAAATTGTCCGCGCCAGGTACATGAGTCCGCCGCATTCGGCATAGGTCGGCAGTCCTGCCTCGATGGCGTTAAGGATGTCGGTGCGTAGCGTGGCGTTGGCTTCCAGACTGTCGAGAAAGCATTCGGGGAAGCCGCCACCGATGAACAGCGCATCGCAGGGTGGCAGATGCGGGTCGCGCAACGCGTTGAAGGCCACCAGTTCTGCGCCGGCGGCTGCCAGGGCCTCAAGGTCGTCGGCATAATAGAAGCCGAAGGCATCGTCGCGGGCGATGGCGACGCGTAGCGGCGCCTCCTGGCTTGGCCTCACTGGTAGGGGCTGTGCCAGCGGCGTGTCGGCACGGCTGACTTTGAGCAGCCATTCGAGATCCACCTGGGCGGCGACGAGGCCGGCGATTTCGGCGACGTGGCGCTCTGCTGCACGCGTCTCGTTGGCCGGCATCAGGCCGAGATGACGCTCGACCAGTGCCAGTCGGGCATCTTCGTGGATGGCGCCGAGTACCGGCACGTCCGTGTAATGCTCGATGACGGCACGCAGCTTCGATTCGTGGCGGCTGCCTCCGAGGCGGTTGAGAATGACGCCGGCGATGTTGATGTCGCGATCGAAGGCTTGGTAGCCGAGAATCAGCGGGGCGATGCCGCGGGTCATGCCGCGCGCGTCGAGCACCAGTACCACGGGCAGGTTCAACAGGCGGGCCAGGGCGGCGTTACTGTTGGCGCCGTCGAGCGCCAGCCCGTCGTAGAGTCCCTTGTTGCCTTCGACCAGACAGACATCGGCGTCGAAGCCGGCGCGGGCAAACTGGGCGCGGATCTCGTCATCGGGGGAGAGGAAGAAGTCGAGGTTGCGGCAGCTACGCCCCGCAGCCACGCCGAGCCAGAGAGGATCGATGTAGTCCGGCCCCTTCTTGAACGGCTGGACGGTCAGGCCGCGCGCCTTCAGGGCAGCGGCAAGGCCGATGCTGACCGTGGTCTTGCCGGATGATTTGTGGGCGGCCGAAACGAGAAAGCGGTGCATGGGCCGGAGTGGCGGGCCGGCCCGACGGTGGTCGTCGGAACCGGCAGTTACCTTAATCGCCCTGGTGAGCTGCCGCCTCGTCCAGCTGGGCAAGGTCGTCTTCAGGGAGGAAGTTGAGCGCGCGTATCCCGATTACGGTGATTACGAACGCAACCGCGATGCCGCCGATGCCGAGCAGGACTTCCGGCAGGCTCGGCGCATAGGTGCCCACCTGGCCGTCGAAGTAGCTGCTGGTGACGGTCATGCCGGGGAAAATCTCCAGCGGGAATGCCTGGCCACCGATGATGAAGACATAGAGCGTAATGAAGGCACCGATGACGATCAATATGGCGGCGCTGAGCACGGCGCCGCAACGCATGCCCAGAGTAGGATGGTAGAGCAGGGCCAGAGGCACGATGCTGCCGAGGAACACCTGGCCGATCCAGAACAGGGGCGCGAAGGCACTGTCGACCAGCAGGAACTTCTCGAAGGCCATTTGCTTCGCGAAGTACAGGTTGGTCAGGTGATAGACCGCAACGAAGTAAAGGGCAGCGGCAACGAACAGGCCGAGCAGGTTCTTCATTCGCTTCAGTACCGACGGATGCAGGGCCATGCTGTTCCAGCGGAACATCATGGCCTGAACGATGATGAACACTGCCAGGCCCCAGGCGAAGGACATGATGATGAACATCGGCGCCAGCACGGCGGATTGATAGGCCTGGCGCGCCACCAGGAAACCGAAGATGGAACCGGTACCGGTCGTCAGGATCAGGCGCCAGATGAAGGCACTGAGGCCGACCGCGTGCGACCACGGATTCATGCGTCGTTCCATCAGCGTCCAGAGATAGACCGCGACGATGCCGAACATGCCCGAATACAGAAAGACGTTCCAGGCGAAGACGGAGGTGAAGTTGTACTGCGTCGCTGCGACCATGACCCGGTCGGCGCGGCCCAGATCCAGCATCAGCACGAACAGGCCGCCTGAGAGCATGGCGAGGGTCAACAGGCCCGAAAGCGGCGCCCGTTTCTTATATACCTTCTTGCCGAATACCGATCCGATCGAGGCGACGTTGAGGACGCCCGAGGCGGCGACAATGAGAAAAATCGCGAACACATGCGGGATTCCCCAGACCACCTGGTTGTTCATGCCCGTTACCACATGGCCGCTGTGTTCCATGTATAGCGCGGCAGCCAGGCCGATGGCGACGACCAGCCCGCCCAGGGCAGCGAGGGCATAGAAGAACTTTTCCTCGGTGCGGGAGTAGGGTACCAGGTTCATGGTGTCAGATTCCTTGGTAGCGAACGCCGGTGTTCAGCTTCAGATCGGCGCGCACCTGGGTGGTGGCCGTCTGGGCGATGCGGCGGGAGATGTCGCTGTTCGGATCCTCGAGATCGCCGAAAACCATGGCGCCCTCGGGACAGGCTTCGACGCAGGCCGGTTTCTGACCCTTGTCCACGCGATGGACACAAAAGGTACAAGCCTCGACACAGCCTATGCCGCGCGGCACTTCCGGGTTCTGCTCCGTCAGCGGCTGATGTACGAAGGAGCGGGCCTTGTAGGGACACGCCATCATGCAGTAGCGGCAGCCGATGCAGATGTGGCGATCGACCAGGACGATGCCGTCGGCGCGCTTCATCGACGCGCCGGTCGGGCAGACGTCCACGCACGGCGGTTCGGCACAGTGCTGGCACATCATGGGCAGCGAATGCTGTCGACCGTTCTTCGGGTCCTTGAGGTCGATCTTGCGGATCCATTGCGAGCGCTGGGCCGGATTCTCCAACTTCTCGTTGATGCCGTTCTCGGTGGCGCAGGCGGAGACACAGGCATTACAGCCAGAGGCGCACTTGGTCGTATCGACCAGCATGCCCCAGCGCTGCAGCTTGGACGCGGGTTCACCAGCCGGCCGCGCCTGCGATACCTGGATCAGGTGGATGCCCGGAGCTATGGCGACCAAGCCCAGACCCGCTGCCGATGCGGCCAGGAAGCCGCGGCGATCGTTGTTGCTCATGGCTTGGCTCCCGTCGCCTTGTAACCCGCCTTCGGCTGGTGGCAATCCCAGCAATCCAGCTTCACGGCGGCGTAGCTGTGGCAACTCTGGCAGAAATTATCGTCGTGGCCGATTACCGAGCCGGTCTTCTTGCTGGCGTGGCACTCGATGCAGCCGTTAAGGCTGACCTTGGCACCCCGGACGCCTTCCCTTAGCGTCTTGTCGCGCTGATGCTTGAGCATCTCCATGTGATTGCGCCGCATCTCATCCGTCGGCGCGATGCACTTGCCCTCGGCTTCGATCTTGATGGCGGGTTTCGGCACACCGTCGCCCGCCCAGGCCTCGAAAGTCAGCCATGGCAGGACGCCGAACAGGAGCAGGGTTGCCGCGCGTCGCATGGTGGGATCCTTATTCGCCGAGACCCATCTGGATGTAGCCGGTCGGGCAGACATCGTGGCAGATGTGGCAGCCGATGCACTTGTCGTAGTCGGTTGCGACGTAGCGTCCGGTCGTCGCTTCTGTCTTCTTGACGCGATAAACCGCCGTCTGCGGACAATAGACCACACAGTTGTCGCACTCGAAGCACAGGCCGCAGCTCATGCAGCGCTTTGCCTCCGCCACCGCCTGCTTGTCGTCCAGCGGATCCAGGCGCTCCTCGAAATTGCCCAGCGCGCTTTCCTTGGTCAGGTGAGTGATGATGCGCTTGTTGCGTGGCGTGTATTGGAAGTGGCCGAGGAACAGTTCGTCGTGGGGGATAACGTAGCGGTCGGAGCGGTTATCGAAGTTGTGGATGGCGCCCTTGGTGCCGTCAGTGCCGCGGATCGGCTCCTTGATTTCCTCGAAGCCGATGCCCTTCTCGACATACTTGCGCATCAGGTCGAAGGTGTGCACGTCGATCTTGGGTCGCCGACCGACGGGCTCACCGGACAAGTACTGATCGATCCCGTCGGCAGCGATCGCGCCGTGGCCGACGGCCGTGGTCAGCAGATGCGGACGGATGACGTCACCACCGGCATAGACTCCCGGCTTGTTCTGTACCTGGTAATTCTTGTCGGCGCTCAGACCGCCCTTGCCGTTGTTGAATTCTTCCAGACCGGTGAAATCGACGCCCTGGCCGATGGCCGAGACGATCAGGTCGGCCGGCAGATCTTTCTCGCTGCCTTCGACCTTCTTGATCTCCAGGCGACCGCCAGCCATTTTTGCCTCGCACTGGCAGACGCGCAGTGCAGTGGCGCGGCCATCGGCGCCCTTGACGACGCCGATCGGCATCCAGCCGCCCATGATCTCGATGCCTTCGGCCTGCGCATGCTCGATCTCGGGCTTGCTGGCCATCATCTTGTCGGTGGTGAACACCGAGGTCAGCACGACGTCGGCACCCTGACGATTCGAAATATCGGCCACGTCCTGGGCCATCTGGCCGGCGATGGCGCCTTCCCAGTCGGTTGGCTTGGCGTTGGTGATGTGACCGAGGCGGCGGGCGACCGTGGCAACGTCCATCGAGGTATCGCCGCCGCCAACCACTACGACACGCTTGCCGACATGGCGCAGGCGGCCGTCGTTGAAGGCCTTGAGGAAGGCGGTAGCGGTAACGACGTTGGGGGCGTTGGTATCGCCCTCCACCGGCAGGGCACGACCGGCCTGGGCACCGAGGCCGAGGAACACGGCGTCGAAGTCCTTGCGGATCTGCTCCATGGTGATGTCGGTGCCGATGCGGGTCTTCAGCTTGGCCGTCACGCCGAGGTTGAGGATGCGCTGGATCTCGGCATCGAGCACATCGCGCGGCGTCCGGTAACCCGGGATGCCATAGCGCATCATGCCGCCAAGGAATTCATGCTCGTCGAAAATGGTAACCGCGTGGCCCTTGAGAGCCAGCTGGTAGGCGACGGAGAGGCCGGCGGGGCCGCCCCCGATGACCGCAACCTTCTTGCCGGTCTGCTTGGCGGGCTTGTTGAATTGCAGGTTGTTCTTGATCGCGTATTCGCCGAGGAAGTGCTCGACGGAATTGATGCCGACGTGGTCCTCGACCTGGTTGCGGTTGCAGCCGGTTTCGCACGGAGCCGGGCAGACGCGGCCCATCACGGCCGGCAGCGGGTTGGCTTCGGTCAGGCGGCGCCAGGCATATTCCTGCCAAGGCATGACCGGCTTGCCGTCGGCGCCAACCGGGGGCTTCTCGACACCACGGACGATGTTCAGGTAACCCCGGATGTCCTCGCCGGAGGGGCAGGAGCCCTGGCAGGGCGGCGTGGACTGGATGTAGGTCGGGCACTTGTGCGACCAGCTGGCCTGGAAAATGTTGTCCTGCCACCGTTTGACCTTGGTATCGCCTTCCTGGTAGCGGCGGAACGACAGCTTGGTGTCTTGGGTTTCAGTCGTCGCTGACATAGCTTTTGTCTCCGGGGTGTTGTTGTGCTACTGCTCGTTGCCGAGTTGAATGGCCGTGCTCACCAACTGATGCACGCCGCCAACCAGGCGCATGTTGAAACCGTAATAGGGCAGGACCTTGGTGAACTGGGCCTTGCAGATGGCGCAGATCGTCGCCATGAAATTGACGCCATGATCGTCCACCACCCGCTTGAGGGCTTCCATGCGCGGCAGGGCGCCCTTGACGCGAATGTCGATCAGTTCGTCGGTCAGCAGGCCGCCGCCACCGCCGCAGCAGAATGTCTTCTCGCGGGTCGTGTCGGAGCTCATTTCGAAATAGTTGTTCGCCACCGCCTTGATGATGTTGCGCGGGATGTCGAACTGACCGCCGGGGTAATCACCCATACGCGACGCGCGGGCTACGTTACAGGAGTCGTGGAACGTGATGATGCGGTGATCGTTGGCCGACTTGTCGAACTTCAGGCGACCCTGCTGGATGAGATCCCAGGTCACTTCGCAGATGTGCGAGGGCTGCTTGTAGTTCGGATCGAGCTGCTTCTGCAGTTCGACGGCGAAGGGGTCGTTGGCTCCGGCGCCAATACCGGTCAGGGTGTTCCAGAAGGCGTAGGCAACGCGCCAGGCATGGCCGCATTCGCCGACCACGATGCGCTTGACGCCGAGCTCCAGAGCCGCTTCGCGCACGCGCAGGGCGATCTTGCGCAACTGGTCGTAGTTGCCGATGAACATGCCGAAGTTACCGGCTTCCGAGGCCTTGGTGGACAGCGTCCAGGAGATGCCGGCGGCGTGAAAGACCTTGCCGTAGCCGATCAGGCTTTCGATGTGCGGTTCGGCAAAAAAGTCGGCCGACGGTGTGACCAGCAGCACTTCCGCGCCCTGGACATCAAGCGGATACAGGACGTCGACGCCGGTGTCTTCCTTGACGTCCTCCTGCAATCCTTCCAGTGTGTTCTCAAGCGCCGGGCCGGGCAGACCGAGGTTATTGCCGATCTTGTGGACCTTGCCGATGATTTCGTTCGAGTACTTCTGGCCGTAGCCGACGGCATCCAGGATTTCGCGACCGGCCATGGTGATTTCAGCGGTGTCGATGCCGTAGGGGCAGAACACCGAGCAGCGCCGGCATTCCGAGCACTGCCAGAAGTAGGTGTACCACTCGTCGAGAACTTCCCTGGTCAGGTCACGCGCGCCGACCAGGTTCGGGAACAGCTTGCCGGCTGGCGTGAAGTAGCGCCGATAGACGCTGCGCATCAGCTCTTGACGAGCGACTGGCATGTTCTTCGGATCGTTGGTGCCGATGAAGTAATGGCACTTGTCGGTGCAGGAGCCGCAATGTACGCAGGCGTCCATGTACACCTTGAGCGAGCGGTAGTTCTCCAGCAATTCGCCCATGCGGCCAATGGCCTTGTCGTGGGTTTCCTTCCAGTTGTCGGCCAGCTTGCCAGGGAAGCCGATGGCTTCCTGAATCTTGTCGCTGGCGACATAGGAGCGGACATCTTCCGTGGCCCCGGCCAGCATGGCCGGCACGGTCGGGAATTCGCGGAAGGCCGGAGTTTCGGTCTTGGCTTTGGTGTCGGGTGCGGCCATGTCAGTTCTTCTCCAGCTTGGCCGCCCAGGGCGCCAGGTGGCGTGTCTCGCGCGGATTGTCGGCCTGATTGCGCGAGGGACTGAAGAATATGCCCGGCGCGTGCAAGAGCTTGCTGAATGGGAAAACGATCATCAGCGCGGCGACCAGGAACAGATGCAGATACAGGCCCGGATGATCCGGTAGCGGCTGGATGTCAAAGCGCATCAGGCCGAGGAAGAAAGCTTTGACGCTGACGATGTCGACGTGCATCAGGAACTTCATACCTAGACCGGTTACCCCTATCAGCAACAGCAGGGCAAGCATCAGGTGGTCGGAAGTGGTCGAGATATAACGAATGCGTTCGACCAGGAAACGGCGCGCCCATAGACCGCCAAGTCCGGCGACCATGGCGAAGCCGGCGTACATGCCGAAGGGCTGGGCAAAGGCGACCCAGAACCAGACCGGCTCGATGAAGTAGCGCAGATGCCGCACCACGACCAATGCCAGGCCAAAGTGGAAAAGGGCGGCGAAAATCCAGATCCAGAGATTGCCCTTGAACAGGCTCTCAAAGAAGACGACCTCGCGGAACATCCGGAAGACGACTCCACCCTGCGTGGTCGGCGCGGGCGTAGTCGGAATCGACAACGGCGCAGGCGTCCGGGCGAAATCGAGAATCTTGTACGCCAGGCCGACGACAAATACCGCCGTGGCGACGTAAAAGAGGATCGCGAAAAATGTGGTCATGTGCGTACGCTCACGGGCATGCGTTCATGTGCGGCCAGCCACGCTGGCCGCCGACAGCCGACTGCTTCAGTTCAGAGTAGCAGTCGGCGCCGTTGGTCTACCGAAGGTGTCGGTCAAACGCAGCCGGTGGGCTTCGGCAGGCCGGCGATCTTGCAGGCTTGCTTGGCCGGGCCGTAGGGGAACAGCTCATACAGATATTGGCTGTTGCCCTTTTCCGGGCCAAGCTTCTTGCCGATGGCCTTGGTCAGCACTCGAACCGCCGGGGCGATCTGGAACTCGTTGTAGTAGTCGCGCAGGAAATTGATGACTTCCCAGTGCTGGTCGGTCATTGTTACACCTTCCTGCTGGGCCAGGAAATTGCCAACTTCCTCGTTCCATTCGCCGAGGTTGATCAGGTAGCCTTCTTCGTCAACTTCGTAGGACTTGCCATTAACTTCGATAGCCATTTCGATTGTCTCCTAAGTGAGTGATCTGTTGATGCTCGTTCGCGGCGCGATCAGAGCCACGACTGACTGGATTTGTGTTCGGCGACCAGGTCGACAAAGCCGCCGTAGTCCACCATGGTGACGCCGTCCATGGCACGATCAGCGATGCCACGAGCTTCCATGTCCGGAGCCAGCGCATAGACCTTGAACTTGCTGCTGGCTGCCTTGAGTTTTGCCTCGCCGGCACTGCCCTTGGTGGCCGCGTAGACACCGTCCTCGATCAGCAATATGGCGCCACCTTCGGCGGACTGCAGGCAGGTATCCAGGGAACCGCGGTCCAGGGGGGATTTGTTGATGATGTTCAGCATGTGTTTTCCCTTAGAACGACAGGAGTACGTCCTGCTCTTCCATCAGCTTGCCGATGGCAGCACGGCTCATCACTTCCACTGGCACGCAAAGATCGTCAGCGTTCAGGCCGCGGGCGGCGAGAGACTCTTCATCGACGTAAAGCTTGGTGACGTCGTAGTCCTCAAGGGCGCCGTAGGTCTTCTCGAAGCCCTTCATCTCGATGCCCTTGGTCTGATGGCCTTTCTTCAGCTGATAGACGCCATCGTCGAGGAAAGCCAGCGATACGTCCTGCTCGAAGGCGGCGGCGATCAGCACCACCTCCAGCGATTCCAGCGCATAGACGGTGCCGTAGGGAGCCTTGCGGTTGACCATCATGAATTTTTTCGTCGTCATGAGGTTCCCCTTAGTCGCCGAACGTGACCATACGGTCGGACTGGATGCCGGCTTCGATCAACTGACCGAGGCCGGAGATGCGGAAGCCAGGGGCCAGGTTAGTGGCGTCCTTGCCATTTCGCTTGGCTTCGCCTTCATCGACGATGCCGCGGCGCTGGGCTGCAGCAACGCAGACCACCATGTCCAACTTGTGCTCTTCGGCCAGCTTCGACCAGCGATTGACGATGTTGCGATCGTCCTGCGGCGGCGTCGTCAGGCGCGTCGCGTTGTTGACACCGTCATGGTAGAAGAAGATGCGGAAGATTTCGTGGCCCTTGGCCAGGACGGACTTGGCGAACTGATACGCCGTGTCCGAAGCCTGATGGGTGTAGGGGCCTTCGTTGATAAGGATGGAAAACTTCATCGTTATCCCTAGTTCAGAAGCGAACGTGCGCAGAGGCGTTCAGGTTGTAACGGCTGCCGCGCCAGTCGTCGATCATGTACTTGGTGAAGGGCAGTCCAGTCTTCTCGAAGAAGCGCGGCCAGCCGATGCGGTCGATCCAGTCAGCCATGCGTTCCCACGGACGGGCGTCGGCCTTGTAGGTCATCAGGATGTTCTTGACCACGGCATTAACTTCCGGCCAGCGCGGCGCGTTGTTGGGCAGGCCGGACGCGACCATCTTGTGGAAGGTCGGCTTCGAACGGGCATTGGAGTTCTTGCCGCCGACCCAGATCGCGAGCTTGGAGTGCTCAGGATCGTTGATCTGCATGGGCGGGCAGGGAGGATAGCAGGCACCGCAGCAGATGCACTTCTTCTCATCGACTTCGAGCGAGGGCTTGCCATTGACGAGCGCCGGGCGGATGGCCGCAACCGGGCAGCGGGCAACGACGGTCGGACGCTCGCAGACGTTGGCGACGAGGTCGTGGTTGATCTTCGGCGGCTTGGTGTGCTGGATGACGACGGCGATGTCGGCCTGGCCGCCGCAGTTGATCTCGCAGCAGGAGGTGGACAGACGCACGCGGTTCGGCATCTGCTCGTGCTTGAACTCGTCGTAGAGTTCATCCATCATCGACTTGACCACGCCGGAGGCGTCGGTGCCGGGGATGTCGCAGTGCAGCCAGCCTTGGGTGTGGGCGACCATCGAGACGGAGTTGCCGGTGCCGCCCACCGGGAAGCCGTTCTTTTCCAGTTCGGCGATCAGCGGGGCGACCTTGGCTTCGCTGGAAACGGCGTACTCGATGTTCGAACGGATGGTGAAACGCACGAAGCCTTCGGCGAACTGGTCGGCGATGTCGCAGAGCTTGCGGATCGTGTAGACATCCATCTGGCGCTGGGTGCCGGCGCGGACGGTCCAGACTTCGTCACCGGTCTTGGAAACATGGTGGAGAACACCGGGACGCGGACGATCGTGATATTTCCAGTTGCCGTAGTTGGCGGCAAACTTCGGGTGGAGGTATTTCTTGTTGTCGAGGAAGTACTCGACCGGCTTGCGCGCTTGTGGTTGAGCCATGAATCGTCTCCGAGTAATTTAGTCGTGAATTGTCGTTATACGAATAGGGTCATCACCCTGGCCAAACACCGGATCCCTTACGGAATCCGGTTTGGCCAGACGATGCGGTTGCTTAGGCTGCCGCCTTCTTCTTGGCGTTGATCTTGGCGACTTCCTCGTCCCAGCCGCCGGTATTGACGTAGGGGTTCATCCGCGGATTGTTGACCATGTTGGCATCGACATCCACACCGATACCTTCGAGGAAGTTAGCTAGGCCAATGCGCTCGATCATCTCGCCTGTGCGCTCGTGCTCAAGGGCGTTTTCAGCGAAGAAGTCGATGATCGTCTGGGACAGTTCGACCAGCTGCTCGTAATCTTCATCCTTCTTGAGGTCCATGAAGGGGATGATGACGGTGCCCATCGTGGCGCCGATTTTGAGGTGGCTGTGGCCGCCAACGAGGATGGTTGCACCCTTGTCCTTGCCAACGCCGAGGGCGCCGGTCATGACGTTGATGCAGTGCATGCAGCGCACGCAGTCCTTGTTGTCGATCTCGAGCGACTGGGTGTCGTTCAGGGTGACGGCGGAGATGTGCGCATCCTTCTTGACGTTCTTGGTGTCCTTGACCTGCAGGGCGCGGGTCGGGCACATGGTGATGACGTCATTGACGAGTTCGCCCATGCCATGCTTGGCAAACCACTTCTTGCCCAGTGCGTCGTCGGTGCTCATGTTGTCACGCCAGGTGCCGATGACAGCCATGTCGGCGCGCTGGATCGAGTTCATGCAGTCGTTGCCGCAGCCGGAGAACTTGAACTTGAACTTGTAGGGCAGGGCCGGGCGATGGATGTCATCGAGGAACTTGTTGATGACCACCTGGTGAGCCTTGGCTTCGTCGTAGCAGGACTGCTCGCAGCGCGCAGCGCCGACGCATGACATGGCGGTGCGGACCGCCGGGCCGGCGCCCCCCATGTCGAAGCCCATCTTGTTGATTTCGTCCCAGGCCGGCTGGACGTTTTCGGTCGTGCAGCCCTGCATCATGATGTCGCCAGACTGGCCGTGCAGAGCGATCAGACCGGAACCGTATTTTTCCCAGACGTCGCAGAACGCGCGCAGGGTGGCGGTATCGTAGTGCATGCCGGGGGCGGGCATGATGCGGATGGTATGGAACTCGGCGGCGTCCTTGAAGACGGCCTCGCCTTTCTCGTTCTTGATTTCGGTGAAGCGGGGAATGACGCCGCCGCCATAACCGATGACGCCAACCGTGCCACCCTTCCAGTAGCCCTTCTTGGTCTTGTAGGAGTGCTCGAGGTGGCCGAGCACGTCGACGACGTAATCCTTGTCCTTCGCCAGGCGCTTCAGGCCGGTGACGAAGCTGGGCCACGGACCGGTTTCAAGCTGGTCGAGCATGGGGGTTGGGTGAGCTTGCTTGGCCATCGTGTTGTCTCCTCTGTTTGGACTTTGCGTTCGATGCTGCGCCCCACGGCGCAGCACAGTTAGACCGCGATCAGGCTGGCTGAATGTTAAGTAGCCAATCCCCACTGTTCCATACTTCTAATTGCTAGATTTTCCTCCAAAAACGGGCTAGCCTGACCTACCCAGATGGAGTATCCCATCACAAGCCAATCCGGTAATGGCTGCCCTGAGGCATCCGGTGCGATATTGGCATTGAATTAATTCTTCGGCCCGGTGCCCACTTCATGGACAAGATTACCAGCATCGACAAGTTCCGTGTGCCTATTGGCAATCAAGAAATTGAATTGCAGCAAATAGAATTTGAAGCGGGCGGCGTTCCCTTCATGCGCATACGCATTCGCGAACGAAGCCGCTTTACAATTTTCGACATCGACCCCATAACTGCGGAACGTTGGGCCAAGGAAATGGCGGAATGGGCAAAGTCGAGTCAGGGAGCGCAGTGAATACGGAAGCGGACGACGCGGTTGATGTTGTCAATATCGTGGATGTCGGTTTCGGTCTCGACGGCCGGGCAGTCGCGCTCGACTACGCGGATCGTCTGTTGCAGGGATTGCTTGCCGAGTTGCCTTGGCTGGCTGGCGAAAACCGCGTCGGTGTGCATCCCTTGGCCGGCGTTAGCGCTGGCAACACCGAACTGTATTTGACGCGGCGCGCGCGCTTGAGCCTGCGCCTGCCGAGCGAGTATGCCGAAGCCGTGCGGCGTCTGAGCGGACGCAAGCTGGACTTGGGCGGCGAGGTGCGGATCGTCGGGGAGCCGAGCGAAAAGCCGTTGGCACCGGCGAAGGTCCTGTATTCTTCGTTCGTCACTGTCGGCGAGCAGGACGAAGAGCGCTTTCTCGCGGCCTGTCGGCAGCAGTTGGTCGAGTTGGGCATCGGCGGTCAGATGATCTGCGGCAAGGCGAAGCGGGGCTCCGGCGCGAACGAATTGTGGCACGGTTTCAGTCTGATGCTGCACGATCTGCCGGCTGAGCAGTCGTTGCGCCTGCAGCAGGAGGGTATAGGGAGCGAACGGAAGCGCGGTTGCGGCATCTTCGTGCCGCACAAGGCGCTTGCCGCGGTTGTTGATTGATAGGCAAGACCAACGGAGAAGGAGAAATACCATGTCGGACAAACCCACCGTCACCATCGATCTGAGCGGTCTGCCCTGCCCGGCGCCGCTGCTCGGTGCGAAGAAGATCATCGACGACTTGCAGCCTGGTCAAAGCATGCTGCTGTTGTCCGACTGCCCGGGTACCTCGGACGATCTGTTCGCTTGGTGCAAGTTCACCGGCAACCAACTCGTATCCAGCGACAAGCAGGCAGGTGGCAAGACCGCCTACACCTTGCGCAAGGCCGGCGGCGCCCAGACGACGCCCATCGCGCACGTGACGGTCGACATGCGCGGCGTCTCCTGCCCGGGCCCGATCCTGCAAGCCAAGAAGCTGCTCGACGGCATGAAGGCCGGTGAGGTTCTGCAAATGGTCAGCGATTGCCCGGGTGCCGTGGCGGACGTGCAGTCGTGGGGCACTACTGCTGCCGTCGAAGTTCTCGCCACGCTGCCGATGGCGCGCGGCGCGCACGAGTTCTATCTGCGCAAGAAATAATCAAACAATTTATTGACTATCAGAAAAGGAGACGGCAAGTGGGTTACGTCATCAATGGCGAAGAAAAAGAGGTCGACGATTACGGCTATCTGCTGGAGCCGGATTACAGCGACGAGGCCGTGCAGGTGATTGCCGAGGCCTGCGGCCTGACGCTCACCGAGCAGCACCGCAAGGTCATCAACTATCTGCGCGAGAAGTACAAGGAAGAAGGTCATACGCCCAACCTGCGCAACCTGATCAAGGGCCTGCAGGACGAGGGTGACATGCCGGAAGCCGACAGCAACCTGTTGTTCGAACTGTTCCCGGACGGTGGCGCCGCCAAGGAGGGCTGCAAGGTTGCCGGCCTGCCGCAGCCAAAGGGCAAGGGCGGGTACTGAGCCTTGGCCGTTCGCATCCGCAGCCGGTTTCACACCGAAGGCCAGCGCTCCGCCGCGACGCTGGCCTCGGTGGTGGCTGCGCTCGGATGGAAGCTCGCAGTCGACGCGATCAAGCGGATGCGCAAGGCCGATTACGACATCGATATCGGTAAGCCCTATTTCGATTTCGTCTGCGAGTTCATGGTCTTTCTGGCCATGGCGGCGGATCGTGTCGCCTACATGAAACTGGAGCCCGAGAAGCGCGTCGAGTTCACCTCGGCATTGGCCAAACGTATGGCCGGGTTTGTCGAGGAGAACAATGAAATGCTACTCGGGACTGCCGAGCCCGGTGACTGCCAGCGGCATTTCATTGACCTGTTCAATCGCCGCAGCGGCGAGTACGCCGGATTTGACTACGGTCCCAACGGCCCGGACTTCGGCTTCAAGCGCCTGTTCGCCGCCTGCCTGGGCGAAGGGCTGCCCGAGAAGGACCGCCTCTGGGTCGTCGATCAGGTCATGGACATCGAAGTGCCCGAAGCCCTCAAGGCGCTTGACAAGACGCTCGCCGGCCTGTTCGCCGGTGGTGACCAATCCCCCCGGCGCGAGCGTGCCGTCGCCAACGGAGAATGACGTGATTTCCCCTTTCGATCTCGAGTCAACGGGTGCCTACGCCGAATGGCGGCAGCGCAAGCTGGATACCGCGCCGCGCCGTCTCGAGGACATCCTCGTTGAAATCGGCGACCCGCGACGACTGACTTTGGAAGAACGCAATCGCCTGCTGGCGCTGAATGTCATCGCCAACATGGCCGTTTATATCGGCAAGACCGGCCGCGATCCGGACAAGGAAATACCCCGCACACTGGGTGCGCAGCTCGGGCTGAAGACGCTCGACAGCCACTGGCTCACCGACAACGATGCTATCTCGCCGATCTCGGTGCGCGGTGCCGAGGTGCGCGGCGAACGGCGCGAATTCATTCCCTATACCGACAAGCCGATCAAGTGGCATACCGACGGCTACTACAACGCGCCCGAACGCACGGTGCGCGGGCTCATCCTGCATTGTGTCGAGAGCGCGCCGACCGGCGGCGAGAACCAGCTGCTCGACCACGAGATCGCCTACATCCGCCTGCGCGACGAGGATCCCGACGCGGTCCGCGCGCTGATGGCGCCCGACGCGATGACGATCCCGGAGCGCGTCGACGAGCAGGGCGTGGCGCGCGCCGCGATGCCGGGCCCGGTATTCGAGGTCGAGGGCG
>DASRXN010000073.1:0-10521 GCA_035654135.1 Rhodocyclaceae bacterium
AGGCCTGCCGCCTGCCGTATACGCTCCAGGATCAGCGCGGCCAAGTGGTCGCCTTCCAGAAACACGTGCTCTCGCTCAAGGACAACAACCAGAGCGCCAACCTCCAGGCGCTGATCGACGCCGGCGTCGGCAGCTTCAAGATCGAAGGCCGCTACAAGGACGCGCCCTACGTTAAGAACATCACCGGCCACTACCGGCGGCTCCTCGATGAGCTGGGTACCGGATCCACGTCGAGCGGCAGGACGAAGCTCTTCTTCACGCCCGATCCCGAAAAGACCTTCCATCGCGGCTCTACCGACTACTTCGCCAATGGTCGCCAGGCCGACATCGGCGCCTTCGACACGCCTGCGTTCGTCGGCGTTCCGCTCGGCACGGTCGCGAAGGTCGGCCCGGATTTCATCGACATCGAGACGACGGAAGCCATGGCCAACGGTGATGGCCTCGCCTGGCTCTTCAAGCGCGCCGCCGTCGGCATGCAGGCCAACACGGTCGAGCGCGCTGGCGAGAACCTGTGGCGCATGCGGCCCAACGAGGCGATCAAGGACCTGCCCGGCCTCAAGGTCGGCCTCGCCATCAATCGCAACCGCGATCACGCCTGGGAACAGGCGCTGGCGAAGAAGTCCGCCGAGCGGCGGATTCCTGTGGAAGCTCAGTTCGCCGAAACCGCCGACGGCTATGCGCTCACGCTGACCGACAGCGACGGCATCGTCGCGACGGCGAACATCGTTTGCGAAAGTCAGCCGTCGCGACACGCCGATACAGCCGAAAATTCCTTACGCGAGCAGCTCGGCCGGTTCGGCAACACCGATTTCGAACTGGCCGGCCTGGCCGTCGACTGGCGCGAACCGCGTTTCATCCCGAATTCGTTGCTCAACCAGCTGCGCCGCGACGCGGTGCAAGCGCTCATCGAGGCGCGCCGCGTAGCGTATCGCCGGCCGCTGCGTCGGTCGGCCGTGGAGCCGCCGACGCCCTACCCCGAGGAATCACTGTCCTTCCTCGCCAACGTCTACAACTCGGTCGCGCGGCGCTTCTACGAGAAGCACGGCGTGAAGCTGATCGCCGCCGCCTACGAGGCGCACGAAGAAACAGGCGATGTGCCGCTGATGATCACCCGCCACTGCCTGCGCTTTTCATACAGCCTCTGCCCGAAGCAGGCCAAGGGTGTCGCTGGTGTGCAGGGTCAGATACGGGCAGAGCCGATGGTGCTGGTGAACGGCAACGACAGGCTGCGACTGGAGTTCGACTGCAAGGCATGCGAGATGCACGTCATCGGCCGAATCAGGAAGCCGATCCTCAACAGTCCGCCGCCCGGATCGACCGGTTAGCCAGAGACCAAGTCCAGCGCCACGGCCTCCGCCACCCGAATGCCATCTACCGCCGCCGAGAGTATCCCGCCCGCATACCCGGCGCCCTCGCCACCCGGATAGAGGCCCCGCGTGTTGATGCTCTCGAACTTGTCGTCGCGGGTGAGGCGCACGGGCGACGAGGTGCGCGTTTCGACGCCGGTCATCAGCGCGTCGGCCATGGCGAAGCCGTGGATCTGCTTGTCGAAGGCCGGCAAGGCTTCACGCAGGGCCTCGACCACGTAGCCGGGCAGGCAGGCCGACAGGTCGGTCAGGTGGATGCCCGGCGTATAGGAAGGCTGCACCGCGCCAAGCTCGGTCGACGGCCGGCCGGCGAGGAAGTCGCCAACCTTCTGCGCCGGCGCGGCGTAGGTCTCGCCGCCGGCCTTGAACGCCGCCGCTTCCCACTGGCGCTGGAACTCGATGCCCGCGAGCGGGTTCTTCGCCGCATCGCCCGGAAAATCCTTGGGCGACACATCGACCACCAGCGCCGCATTGGCGTTGCGCTCGGCGCGCGAATACTGGCTCATGCCGTTGGTGACCACACCGCCGAGTTCGGAGGCCGCCGCCACCACCTGGCCGCCCGGGCACATGCAGAAGCTGTAGGCCGAACGGCCATTGTGGCAATGATGCACCAGCTTGTAGTCGGCCGCGCCGAGCAACGGATGGCCGGCCGCCGGGCCGAGCCGGGTGCGGTCGATCAGTGCCTGCGGATGCTCGATGCGCACGCCAATCGAGAACGGCTTGGCTTCGAGATGCACGCCACGCTCATGCAGCAGCTTGAAGGTGTCGCGCGCGCTGTGGCCGATGGCGAGCACGACATGATCGGCGGCGATGCGCTCGCCGCTGGCCAGCACCACGCCGCGCATTTGTCCTTGACCGCTCGCGTCGCGCCCGATGTCGAAGTCCGCGACGCGGCTCTGGAAGTGGATCTCGCCACCCAGCGACTCAATGGTAGCGCGCATGTTTTCGACCACCCGCACCAGGCGGAAGGTGCCGATGTGCGGCTTGCTGACGTACAGGATCTCCGGCGGCGCGTCGGCGGCGACGAACTCGGTGAGCACCTTGCGGCCGCGATAGCCGGGGTCCTTGATCTGACTGTGCAGCTTGCCGTCCGAAAAAGTACCGGCGCCGCCCTCGCCGAACTGCACGTTTGATTCCGGATCGAGTTTGCCCTGCCGCCACAGGCCCCAGGTGTCCCTGGTGCGCTCGCGCACTTCCTTGCCGCGTTCGAGCAGGATGGGCCGGAAGCCCATCTGCGCCAGGATCAGCGTCGCGAACAGGCCGCAGGGGCCGGCGCCGATCACCACCGGGCGAATCGTGAAACCTGCTGGCGCCTGCGCGACGTAGCGGTAGTGCATGTCGGGCGTCGACCGAACATCGGGGTGGCGTGCCGCCACGGCTGACTCTTGCTTGAGCTCGACGTCGACAGTGTAGATGAAATGGATGTTCGATTTCTTGCGCGCGTCGTAGCCGCGCCGGAAGATCGTATAGCCGAGCAGATCGGCGGCAGCGATGCCGAGCCGCTTGAGGATCGCCGCCTTGAGGTCCGCTTCCGTGTGGTCGAGCGGCAACTTGATTTCGGTGAGACGCAGCATTCAGACCGCCAGTGCCACCATCTTCAGCGGCGGCTTGCCGTCCGGGCTGGGAAAATCGGCTTCCGGCCCGATCCACTCGACTTCGCGTATCGGCCGGCCGGCCTTGCGCGCGCTTCGCTGGAGCTGGTCGATCCAGGCGTCGCGATCAACTTCGGCCACGTTGTTGCAGCAGACCAGCGTGCCGCCCTCGGCGGTGCACAGCAGCGCCGGCTTGAACAATGCGGCGTAATCGTTGACCAGGTCCACGACGCCGAAGGGACTCTTGGCATAGCGCGGTGGATCGAGGAAGACCATATCGAACTGCTGCGGTTCGAGCTTCGGAAACGCCGGCATGCGCTTGCCGCGCACGCGCTCCGGCTGGCCGATGCCGGCAAACTGGCGCAGCGCGGCAAAGGCGTCGCTCTTGATGAAGCGCGGCCGTATCGGCAGATCATTCAGGCGGGCATTGTCGCGGCCCACTTTGAGACTGCTGTCCGCGAAATCGACATTCACCACGAAGCGCGCACCGGCCTTGGCGGCGGCGATGCCGACACCGCAGGTGTAGGCGAACAGGTTGAGCAGCGACTTGCCGGCAATGTTGGCCATCACATGGCGACGGCCGGCACGCAGGTCGAGGAACAGCCATGGATCCTGGCCCTCGTGGCGCGCCTGGATGCAGTAGGCGACGCCAAGCTCATGGGCCACGCGTGGCACCAGCGCCGCGGTCATCCGGTCGGACGGCAGATCGTTGCGGATGCGCGAATTGGCACCGCTGCGATCGTTGTAAACCAAAGTCAGCCCCGGCAGCACGCCGGCATAATAGCTTTCCAGTTCAGCTAATTCTTCCGGCGCCAGCGACTGGTGGAAGCTCTGCGCCAGCAGCAGGTCGCCGTAGCGGTCGACCGTCAGTCCGGGCCGCCCTTCGACGCTGCCGTGGAACAGCCGGTAGGCGTCGGTCCGCTCGGCGTGGAGCCTGGCCAGCAGGTCGGTACGGGCATCGAAGGCGGCGGTGAGCAGCGCAGTCGGAGATTCGGTCACGGAAGTTCCATAAGTAGTATGGTCGATCAGGCGGCCAATTGTAGTCACTCGCTCCGCAAGGGCGTGGACAATCGCCGCCGGGGCAGCGCTTGCTTCTGTCGCTCAACTTGACTAGACTTGGTCAAGCATCATTCAGGAGCCCATCATGTCGAGCGCCACCGTTAATATTTACGAAGCCAAGACACAGCTTTCCCGCTTGGTCGATCTAGCCGCTGCCGGGGAGGAAATCATCATCGCCCGCGGCGGCAAGCCGGTGGCGAGGCTCTCGCAGCTTGCCGCTCCGGCGCGCAAGATACGCTTCGGCGTGCTCAAGGGCCAAGTCAAGGTGGCGGCGGATTTCGACGCGCCACTGCCGGATGATGTGATCGCCGCTTTCGAGGGAAGGTAATGCGCGTCCTGCTCGACACCCACATATTTCTCTGGGCCGTCACCGATAGCCGCAAGCTCAAGGCCGCAGCGCGCCAGCGGATGCTCGCCGCCGACCAGATTTACGTCTCTGCCGCATCGATCTGGGAGATCGCCATCAAGGCGCGGCTGGGAAAGATCCAGGGCGATCCGGAACAGCTTGCCTTGGTCATCGAGGACAGCGGCTTCATCGAACTACCCGTCAGCGCTCGACATGCCGCCCGCGTGGCGCAACTGCCGCTCCACCACCACGATCCCTTTGATCGCCTCCTCGTCGCCCAATCGCTGAGCGAGCCGCTCCTGCTAATGACGGCGGATGAGGTGCTGGCGCGGTACGGCGGATTGGTTGAGGTTGTGTGATTCGGATAGTTCCACCCGCAACGCCCCGCGCACGCTGTTCACGAACCACAGGGTCTCGACACCGCGCAGTTCGTCGAGGCGAATTGTCGCTTCCGCAATCGCGCCGCGAGCCAGCAGCGCCGCGCGGAAGGTCCCTGGCAGCAGCCCGCATTCGACCGCGGGCGTCAGCAGACGGCCCCCGAGCTTCACAACAAGGTTCCCACGCGTGAATTCGGTGGCTTCGCCGCGCTCGTTCCGGAGCAGGGTATCGAAGACACCGGGCACGGCCAGATCGTCGTACATCTGCCGCCGCGTCGTCTTGTGGCGCAGCCAGGGATTGGCGCTTTCGATGGGCCGGCTGGCCACGGCGCACATGAGCGGACCGCACATTGCTTCGATGGCTGCGACATCGACCGCCACGACACCATCCATCGCCAGCCGCAGCCGGACCCGCCAATGGCCAGTGGCAAAACTCTCGGCCGCCCCGTCGAGCACCGCCTCGACTTTCGCCCCATCCCAAACGAAACCGAGCGCGCCAGCGCTGGCCGCCATTCGCGCCAGATGCTCGCCACGCAGCCAGTAGCGGCCGCGCCGAAAGAGCAGCGTCTCAAATAGTTCGTACCTAGGACAGGCCGCGCGCAGGAAACGCTGCTTCATGCGCCATTCCTCGGCCTCGCCGGCTACCGTCGAATCGATGACGATGCCACTGCCGATACCGCATTCGGCGATTTCCTGTCGCAAATCGATCACCACCGTGCGGATGCCGACGTTGAAGCGCGCCTCGCCACCCGGCATGACGACGCCGATCGCCCCACAATAGACGCCGCGCGGCGCCGGCTCCAGTTCCGCGATCGCCTTCATCGCCTCGTGCTTCGGCGCGCCGGTCACCGATCCACAGGGAAACAAGGCTGCGAACATATCGGCCAGACCGACTTCCGGCCGGGTTTGGCATTCGACGGTGGAGGTCATCTGCCAGACCGTGGACCACGACTCGACGGCGAACAGGCTGGGGACGGTGACGGTGCCCAGGCGAGCTATCCGCGAGGCGTCGTTGCGCAGCAGGTCGACGATCATCAGGTTTTCGGCATTTTCCTTGGCCGAGGAACTCAGCGCATCTCTCGCCTGCCGGTCGGCGACCGGATCATCGGAACGCGGCGCCGTACCCTTCATCGGCCGCAAAGTCAGTCGTCGCGGTACGCCGGCTTCAGCCCGCCAATGGAAGAACAGCTCGGGCGAAACCGAGCAGACCTGCCAGCGACCAAGATCGAGGTAGACGCTGTAGGCGCCGGGCTGGCTGGCGCGTAAGCTATCGAATAGCGCTGCGCCGTCGCCAAGGAAAGGTGCCCGCAGCCGCGTCGTGTAATTGGCCTGATAGAAACGTCCCTCGGTGATGTCGGCGCGGATGGCCGCCACCGCCTCGTCGAACTCCGTCCTCGCTGTGGCGTCGCGCCAGACCCCGGTCATGAACTGACGTCGTGGCCGTGGTGCCGCGACCGCCCGAAAGACGGCGAAGACGGCCAGCGGCAAACCTTCCGATGCGTCATGCACTGCCAGGGCGGCATCGAAGGCGACGGCTGCTTCGTAGGCGACGAAACCGAGCAGCCAGCAGCCTTCCGCCGCCAGAGATTCCACCCGCGCCAGCAAACGCCCGACCTCCTCCGGCTGACGCGCGATCAGCAGTTCAAGCGGTTCGGCGAAAGCTGCGCTGAGGGCTTCCCCGTCCCCGGCGGGCGGCAGGTCGATTTCGCAATAGGCAGCATCCATGTCGCGCATGTTACCCGGTGCATAATCCCGCCAATGCCAACACTGACCCGCTGTCCCTGGTGCGGCGACGATCCGCTCTACGTGGCTTACCACGACACCGAATGGGGCGTGCCCTGCCACGACGATCGCCGGCTGTTCGAGTTCCTGATCCTGGAAGGCGCCCAGGCCGGGTTGTCGTGGCTCACCATCTTGCGCAAGCGCGAGAACTACCGCCGCGCCCTGGCCGGCTTCGATGCGGAGATCATTGCCCGCTACGGCGAGGCCGACATCGCCCGCCTGCTGGCCGATCCCGGCATCGTCCGGAACCGCCTCAAGATAGCTGCGACCATCGCCAATGCCCGTTCCGTCCTGGCCGTGCGGGAGGAGTTCGGCAGCTTCGACACCTATATTTGGGGATTCGTCGATGGCCGGCCTGTCCGCAACACATGGCGAACCATGGACGAAATCCCCGCTGAAACAGAAACTTCGCGCAGAATGTCGCGGGACTTGGCGGCACGCGGGTTCAAGTTCGTCGGACCCACCATCTGCTATGCCCTGATGCAGGCGGTCGGGCTGGTGAATGACCATCTGGTTTCGTGTCATCGCCACGGCAATCGTTGAATTGGGTTCGGAGTAAAGTGCGGTTGACTTGCGTCAAGGCTCTATGAAGAGTATTCGCATATAAGGAAACAGTGTTATTCCAAAAGGGGGAAGCGCCATGTTGAAAATCGTCGGCAGTTTCGTGGCCGGTATCGTCTTTACCGCCGTCTTGGCCTGGAACATGATGGGCGGCCTGATGTTCGTCGAGCGGGTCAGCCCCTTCGGCGTCGAGGAAACCGTCGCCCGCATCCAGCACAACATTCAGGATACCGGCAATGGCTGGGCGCTTTCCGGCTTGCGCAATCC
Source organism: Rhodocyclaceae bacterium (assembly GCA_035654135.1). Classification (GTDB taxonomy): domain Bacteria; phylum Pseudomonadota; class Gammaproteobacteria; order Burkholderiales; family Rhodocyclaceae; genus Fen-999. Next base: position 7,352 of record DASRXN010000073.1, read on the forward strand.
GGCCAAGGCCATCCAGCAGGATGGCGGCAATGCGCTGCCGGTGCTGATGGTCGAGGCGTGCAGCACCGCTTACTCCAAGCCAATCCTAAACGAAGACAGCGTTCGCTTCCTGTCGATCCTGATGCCCTGCAAGATTTCCGTTTATAAGAAGAACGACGGCAAGACCTACATCGGCACCATGAATGCGGGTCTGATGGGCAAGATGTTCGGTCCCCTGGTCGGCGACATCATGGGCAAGGTGGCGGCGGATCAAGTGAAGTTCGTGGTCATGGACCCGAGCAAGCCGGCGCCTCAGATGATCGTGCCGAAACCCGCCGGTGAAGGTGGCGGCGGTGGTGGCGGCGGCGGCGGTGGCTGCTAAGAGAAACTGCTCATCCAGCGAACAAGACGGAGACCATCATGAGATACAAGAGCATGCTCATGGCGACGCTGGCGTTGACCGGTACGGTCGCACTATGGAGCGTTCGGGCCAGCGATGCGCCCGCCGCCGCTCCCGCGGCTGACCAGGCCCCGACCAAGCAGACACCACAACCGAGTTCGGTCGAACAGCGGGCCGCCCGCACGACAGCGGATCACAGCAAGTTCGAGGCCCTGCAAAAGGACTTCAAGAGCGGGCCGGAAGTCACCAAGGCCTGCCTGTCCTGCCACACGGAAGCGGCCAAGCAGATCCACAAGACCAAGCACTGGACTTGGGAATGGGTCAATCCGGACAACGGCCAGAAGCTCGGCAAGAAGAATGTCATCAACAACTTCTGCACCTCGACGCAGTCAAACGAGGCCTTCTGCTCCTCCTGCCACATCGGCTACGGCTGGAAGGACAAGAACTTCGACTTCACGTCGGAGGAAAACGTTGACTGCCTCGTCTGCCACGACACCACCGGCGATTACAAGAAGCTGCAGGGCCTCGCCGGACACCCGGTCTACAAGCAGATGGAATACCCGGCCAAGTCAGGCAAGATGGTGCCGGCGGTCGACCTGCAGGACGTCGCCCAGCACGTCGGCGCCACCAGTCGCGCCTCCTGTGGCGCCTGCCACTTCCTCGGCGGCGGCGGCGATGCCGTCAAACATGGCGACCTGGATACCTCGTTGAAGAATCCGAAGCGCTATCTTGACGTGCACATGGATGCCAGCGGCCTGAACTTCAGCTGCGGCACCTGCCACGCCACCAAGGGCCACAACATCCCCGGCAGTCGCTACACACCGACCGGCAAGGATGCGATCGCCAAGCACATCCGCGGCAAGGTCGACGAATCCAACCCGACCACCTGCCAGTCCTGCCATGGCCAGAAGCCGCACAAGGACGACACCATCATCACGGCCAAGCTGAACGAGCATACCGACAAGATCGCCTGCCAGACCTGCCATATCCCGCAGTTCGCGCGTGGCGGCAAGCCGACCAAGATGCTCTGGGACTGGTCGACCGCGGGCAAACTAAAGGACGGCAAGCCGTTCAAGATCCTCGACAGCGCCGGGCATGACGCGTACGCCAGCATCAAGGGTGATTTCAAGTACGAGGCCGACGTGGTGCCGGAGTACCAGTGGATCAACGGCAAGGTGAAGTACACCCTGCTCGGCGACCCTGTGAATACCAATGGCGTGACCGAAATCAACCACTACTATGGCGACGCCAATGACGGCAAGTCCCGCATCTGGCCGATCAAGATGTTCCGCGGCAAGCAACCTTACGATTTGGAAAGCAAGTCGCTACTGGTGCCCCATACCGCGGTAGGCTACGGCGAGAAGGACGATTCCGCATTCTGGCAAAACTTCAAATGGGATGCGGCACTCAAAGCAGGCGCCGAGGCAAGCGGCCAGCCCTTCGGCGGCAAGTTCGACTTCGTCGAGACCACCATGGTCTGGCCGATCACCCACATGGTCGCCCCCAAGGAGGACGCCCTCACCTGCACGCAGTGCCACAGCAAGAGCGGCCGCTTGCAGGGTGTGCAGGGTATCTACATGCCCGGCCGCGACGCCAACAAGTGGCTGGACATCATCGGCTGGCTGGCCGCCCTCGGCGCGCTGGTCGGCGTCATCGGCCACGGTGCGCTGCGCATCTACTTGAGCAGAAAGGCAGGTTAGGACCATGTCCGGACACAGCACCAAAATCTACGTCTTCAAGCGCTTCGAGCGTCTCTGGCACTGGTCCCAGGCGGGCCTGATCATCTTCCTGCTACTCACCGGTTTCGAGATCCACGGCGCCTATGCCAACTTCGGCTTCCAGAAAGCGGTACATCATCACATCGTCGCCGCCTGGTCACTGGTCGGCCTGTGGGTGTTTGCGATCTTCTGGCACCTGACCACGGGCGAATGGAAGCAGTACATCCCGACCATGAAGAAGGTCGATGCCATGTTCAAGTACTACCTGACCGGCATCTTCACCGATGCGCCGCACCCGTTTCGGGCCACCGTGCCGAAGAAGCACAACCCGCTGCAACGTCTGGCTTACCTTGGCGTGTTGCTGTTCATCAGCCCGATGATCTGGATCTCCGGTTGGGCCTATATCTTCTACGGCACCTGGCATGAATGGGGCTGGGACAAGTACCTGTCCCTGGAGTGGGTCGCCTTCTTCCACACGGCGGCGGCCTTCATGATGCTGATCTTCCTGATCGCCCACGTCTACCTGACGACGGCCGGCCACACGCCGACCGCCCACATCACGGCCATGATCACCGGCTGGGAGGAAGTCGACGCGGAAGAACCGGCCGAGGCCAAGTAGCCCGACCGACAACCCCGGCGGAGAGAGACGGGCCACCCGGACAACCGGGTGGCCTTTTTTTCATCTCAGCGTCGTCATTCGGACCACGGCGTCGCCGTAAAGATAAGTCGCCAGTGCAAGGCCGGGCAGAACGTAGAAATACGCCCGCATAAGGCGACGTATGCGCCGGTTGCAAGTGGCCAGTTCCAGGAAATGGTCGATCACCAGGCGCCCCTTGACGGCCATCGAAACGATGACGATCAGCGCCACCCACGGGCCCGGTTCGGCGGCCTCGCCCAGCCAGGCGCCGACCAGCGTCAGCGCCACCAGCACGATCCAGACGACGTGGACGACCTTGCCGTGGCTCATCGCAGTAAGTAGACCAGCGGAAAGATGATCAGCCACGCCAGGTCGGTGGCGTGCCAGTAACAGCCGAAGGCCTCGATTCCTTCGTAGTCCGCCGGCGAATAGACGC
>DASRXN010000074.1:0-10380 GCA_035654135.1 Rhodocyclaceae bacterium
GCCGAAGTCGTCGATGGCTAGGACGATGCCGATATCGCTCAGCTTTTCCAGGATGGCGATGGTGATCTCGGGATTCTGCATGGCCGCACTCTCGGTGATCTCGAGTTCGAGTTCGCCGGGACTCAGGTCGTAGCAGGCGAGCGCGCCGCGTACCAGTGATGGCAGCGCTTCCTCGCGCAGCTGCTGGGCGGAAAGATTCACCGCGACGCGAACATCGCGGGCACCCATGTCCTTGAAGACGCGCAGCTGCCGGCAGGCCTCCCAGAAAACCCAGTCGCCCAGCGGCTGGATCAGGCCGGTTTCTTCGGCGACGGGGATGAATCGGGCCGGGGAAATCTGCCCAAACTGAGGGTGATGCCAGCGTGCCAAGGCCTCCAGGCCGACGATGCGGCCGGTGTCGAGATGCAATTGTGGTTGATACTCCAGCCTGAACTGGGCATTGGTCAGCGTGGTGCTTTCCAGGGCCTGGCGCAGGGCGGTTTCCAGCTTCAGCCGTTCCATCGCCGCCGCGTTCATGGTCGCCGCGAAGAACTTGAAGTTGTCCCGGCCGGCCGCCTTGGCATGGTACATGGCCGTGTCGGCGTTCTTGATCAGGATTTCCGCGTTGTCGCCGTCCATCGGGTAAAGCGTGATGCCGATGCTCGGCGTGGCGTAGAGCGAATGCTCGTCGATCCGGTAGAGGTCGGAGAGGTTGCGGCGGATCTTGCTGGCGATGCTGGCGACGGTCATGGCATTGTCGACGTTCGGCAGCACGACGACGAATTCGTCGCCGCCGAGGCGGGCGACCGTGTCACTGGCGCGCACGCTACTCGCCAGGCGCTTGGCCATTTCGATCAGCAGGCGGTCGCCGACCGGATGGCCGAGGGTATCGTTGATGTCCTTGAAGCGGTCCAGGTCGATGAGCAGGATCGCCACCTGGTGGCCGTCCCGCCGCGCGCCTGCCAGCGTCTGTTGCAACTGGGCCTGCAGGGCATGGCGGTTGAGCAGGCCGGTGAGGTCGTCGTGGTGGGCCAGGCGGACGATGTGTTCTGCGGTGGCCTTCTGCAACGTGAGGTCGCTGAAGGTGGCGACGTAGTGGGTAACCTGTTCCTGGTCGTCGCGGATGACGGTAATGGTGGCCAGTTTCGGACAGATGGTGCCGTCGCGGTGGCGATCCCAGAATTCGCCCTGCCAGACGCCATTTTCGCGCAGGGCCCGCCACATGGCGGCGTACTCGGCGGCGGTGGTATGGCCCGAGGCCAGCATTTTCGGATCGCGGCCGAGAACTTCCTCTTCCGCATAGCCGGTCATTTCCGCGAAGGCGGCATTGACGGCGATGATCCGGTTGTTGCGGTCGGTGATCAACACCGCTTCGCGGTGTTGCTGGTAGACCCGCCACAGCAGGCGAAGCTGGTCCTGCGCGGCGAGATTACCCAGGACGGCGGCGTTTTCCTGTTGGGGCAGTTTGGCGGACATTGAAGGATGCGGGTCGACGAGACAGTTTCCGGCGAACGAGCCGGACGCAATGATATCGCGGGCGGGCGGTTGTTACAGCCCCTCTCCGTCCTTATGGTTTCAATTGGAAAACCACGGGCAGGATGAGTTCCCGCCGGTTGACTCCAGGCAGGGCGCCCATGGCATGGGCTGCGCGCACCGCCGCTTGGTCGAGAATGGCGTGGCCGCTGCTGCCGGCCACAGTGGCGTCGACGACGGTGCCGTTCTCCGCCAGCGTCAGGAGCAGCCTGACTTCGCCCTCCAGGCCGCTTGCGATGGCCTCCGGCGGGTAGTAGAGGTGTTCGGCCAGTTTGCGCTGAGCGATCGCTGAAGCGGCCTTTCGGCCGTGCGCCGAGGGTAGCGGGGTTGGGACCAGTTTGATGGCGGCGGTTTGCTCCGTCAGCGTGTCTTTCAGCACAGAGTCAGCCGTGGCGGGACGCCGCAGAGTGACGTCCAGCATCGCCGGCGTAGGTTTGGCGATCGCCGGTTTCGGGCGGGACGTCAGCAGTTCACTGGTCGTCAACACTCCGAGGTGTATCAGAATCGACGACAGGAACGCGAACGCAAGTCGGCCGGGCATAATTGGCGCCAATTATGGAACGGAAGCTTGCAATGATGATGAAGCCGCTGCGCGGTGTCGGTGTGGCGCTGGTGCTGGCCGCGGCGCCGGCCTGGGCCGTACTGCCCGATCCAGTCACCCTGGGCGTTGCCGTCGAGGTTGGCAACATCGATGCGGCGCGTCGCTGGCTGGACGAGGGACTGGACCCGAACAGCGAGGCGGACCGCGTCGGCAGCGGCCTGATGATTGCCGCCTGGGAGGGCAACGTGCCGATGATGGAGCTGTTCCTGACTCACGGCGCCGATATCCACAAGACCAATCGCCACAACGAGCAGGCGCTGCAGCTGGCCGCTTGGCGCGGGCATGTCGGGGCCGTGCGCTGGCTGCTCGACCACGGTGCCAGCGTCAGCCGCGACGGCAAGGCGTGGAGCGCGCTGCACTACGCCGTATTTGCGGGCCACGGCGAGATCGCGAATCTGCTCATGGCGCGCGGCGCCGACGTCAATGCCCGGGCGCCGAATGACGCCACGGTGCTGATGATGGCGGCACGGGAAGGGCGCGAGGAGCTGGCCAAGAACCTGGTCGATGCCGGCGCCGATCCGCGGCTGACCAACGACCGCGGCGACACCGCGTTGACCTGGGCCATGCGCAACGGCAACTTCCGCATCGCCAAGATGGTGACGACGACAGAAATCTTCGCGCAGGCCGTCAAGGCGCCGCCCGAGTCCTTTGGCCCGGCAAAGAAATCGGTGCCGGCACCGTCGGAAATCACCGAATTGCTGCGGCAGTTGCGCGAGGCCGAAGCGAACGGGCAGCCGACCGAGGCGCTGCGCGCGGCCTTGATGACGGCGATAGAGCGCTTCCGGACGGCAAGCACGCCGCTGAATGCAGGCGCCAACAAGCGAACGGCCTCCGACCCACGGCCGACATTGTTGATCACCGCCAGTCGCAAGAGCGGCGACGAGCGCGCCGAAGTCGTGGCGGCGACGCCAGCTCGGATGTCTTGGGACTACGAGGAATCCGGGCTCAACGAACTGACCGAAGCGATGCGCCAGCTTGATGACGCCGAAAAGGCGGGCCGTCCGACGGCGCAGCTGCGCCGCACCGTGCAGGAGGCCTACCAGCGCATGAAGGGCAGTCGCTAGACGGCCGCCAGTGCCTGCTCCAGGTCCGCCTTGAGATCGTCGATATGCTCCAGCCCGATCGACAGCCGTACCATGTCCTCGGAGACGCCGGCCTTCTTCATCTCCTCGGCCGAGAGCTGCCGGTGCGTGGTGCTCGCCGGGTGGCAGGCGAGGCTCTTGGCGTCGCCGATGTTCACGAGGCGCGTGATCAGCTTCAGCGCATCCTGGAACTTCGTTCCGCCCGCGATACCGCCTTTCACGCCGAAGGTCAGGATGCCGGAGGCGCGCCCACCCATGTACTTCTTCGCCAAGGCATGTTCGGGATGGTCCGGCAGACCGGCGAACTTCACCCAGCTCACCTTGGCGTGGGATTGCAGGTGCTTCGCCACCGCCAGCGTGTTGTCGCAGATGCGCTCCATGCGCACCGGCAGCGTCTCGATGCCCTGCAGGATCAGGAAGCTGTTGAAGGGCGAGATCGCTGCGCCCATGTTGCGCAGGGGTACGACACGCGCGCGGCCGATGTAGGCGGCGGGGCCGAGCGCCTCCGTGTAGACGACGCCGTGGTAGGAGACGTCGGGGGTGTTGAGGCGCTTGAAGCGTTCCTTGTGCTCGGCCCACGGGAACTTGCCGGAATCGACGATGACGCCGCCGATCGAGTTGCCGTGGCCGCCGAGATACTTGGTCAGCGAATGGACGACGATGTCGGCACCGTGTTCGAAGGGCCGGCACAGGTAGGGCGTCGCCACCGTGTTGTCCACGATCAGCGGCACGCCGGCGGCATGGGCGATGTCGGCCAGCGCCGCAATGTCGACCACGTTGCCGAGTGGATTGCCGATCGATTCGCAATAGATCGCCTTGGTGCGCGCGTCGATCAGCGGCTTGAACGTGGCCGGCTCGCGATAGTCGGCGAAGCGCACCTCGATGCCGTATTGCGGCAGGGTGTGCGCGAACAGGTTGTAGGTGCCGCCGTAGAGGGTGCCGACCGAGACGATGTTGTCGCCGGCTTCGGCAATGGTCTGGATGGCATAGGTGATCGCCGCCTGACCCGATGCCAGCCCGAGGCCGCCGATGCCGCCTTCCAGCGCTGCCATGCGCTGCTCCAGCACGGCCGTGGTCGGATTCATGATGCGCGTGTAGATGTTGCCGACCACTTTGAGGTCGAACAGGTCGGCGCCATGCTGCGTATCGTCGAACGCGTAGGAGGTGGTCTGATAAATGGGTACCGCGACGGCCTTGGTGGTCGGGTCCGGGCTGTAGCCGCCATGGATGGCCAGGGTTTCGATTTTCATGATTGCTCCTTGTGGGCGGAGCGGCTATTCTGGCATGGTTCTACGACGCCTTGCCGACTCCATGGACCCCGCTCAAACAACGATACTTCGCCACCTGCTGCTGACGCAGGAGACTGCCGCCCTTGGCACCCTCCACGAGGGTCAGCCGTTCGTTTCCATGGTGCCGTTTGCCATGCTTCCCGGTGCCACGGGCTTCGTGATCCACGTCAGCCAGCTTGCCAGCCATACGCAGGACATGCTGTTGAATCCGGACGTGAGTCTTCTGGTGATGGCTCTCCGGGTTCCCGGCGTGCCGGCCCAGGCGACAGCCCGTATCACCGCGCAGGGACAGGCACTTCCCTGCCCCGAGGCGGACCAGAGGCATGCCGAGGCACGGTCAGTGTACCTGGCTAGGTTCCCTGACAGCGAACCGATGTTCGGGTTTGCCGATTTCTCGCTGTTTGTCATTCGGCCGACGTCCATCCGGTTCGTGGGCGGGTTTGCCCAGGCCAGGACACTTTCGCCCGCAGCCTTCGCCGAGGTGTTGAAGTCCTGAATCTGCAAGCTGTCTTCTCCGCCGAAGGGCCTCTGGCCAAGTCCATTCCCGGCTACCGGCTGCGGTTGCAGCAGCTGGAGATGGCCGAGCACATCGCTGCCGCCATCGCCGGCAACAAGGCGCTCGTCGCCGAGGCCGGCACCGGCACCGGCAAGACCTTCGCCTATCTTGTGCCGGCTCTGCTATCGGGCGGCAAGGTGATCATCTCCACCGGCACGAAGACGCTCCAGGATCAGCTGTTCAACCGCGACCTGCCGACCGTCAGAGACGCCCTCGGCCTGCCGGCGACCATCGCGCTGCTCAAGGGCCGCGCCAACTACGTCTGCCCCTACCATCTGGAGCGGGCGCAGACCGAAGGGCGTTTCCTCAACCGCGAGGAGGCCGGGCACATCCGCACCATCGCCCGTTTCGCCAAGGCTACGCGCACCGGCGACAAAGCGGAGCTTTCGGCCGTGCCAGAGGATTCCGGCGCCTGGGCGCAGGCGACCTCGACACGTGACAACTGCCTGGGGCAGGATTGTCCGCACTACAAGGGTTGCTTTGTCATCGCCGCGCGGCGCGAGGCGATGACGGCCGATGTCGTGGTGGTCAATCACCATCTGTTCTTTGCCGACGTCATGTTGCGCGACGATGGCCTCGGCGAACTGCTGCCTGCCTGCAATACCGTGATCTTCGACGAGGCGCACCAGCTGCCGGAGGTGGCGGGGCTGTTCTTCGGCGAGGCGGTGAGCATGGCCCAGATCGTCGAACTGGCGCGCGATGCCAAATTGGAAGCGATTGCCGCGGCCAAGGATTACGCGCCGCTTCAGGAAGCCTGCAAGGCCATCGAGAAGGCAGCCAAGGATTTCCGCTTGGCCTTTCACCGCGATGGCATGAGGCTCTCCGAGGCGCAATGGCACGATCACCCCAAGGCCATCGAGGCGCTGGCAGCACTGGAACGGGAACTGGCCGACTTCATGAAGCATCTGGAGTCGCAGGCTGAGCGCTCGGAAGGTTTAGCCAACTGCATGGTGCGCGCCCACGAGATCGCCCTGCGTATCAAGCGCTGGCAGCAGCCGCCCAAACCCGAACACGAGGATGAGACCTTCGTCCGCTGGGCCGATGTCACCAGCTATTCAGTGACGCTCAACCTGACGCCGCTGTCGGTGGCGAGCATTTTCCAGCGGCAGATGGCGGGCCATCCACGGGCATGGATCTTCACCTCGGCGACGCTGGCGGTAGGCAAGGACTTCGGGCACTACAGTGGCGAACTGGGCCTGACGGAAGCCAAGACCGGCCTGTGGGGCTCGCCGTTCGACTACGGCAACTGCGCACTGCTCTATTCGCCGCAGCAGATGCCCGACCCGAACAGTCCCTTCTATCACGAGGCGGTATTGGAAGCCGCCTGGCCTGCGATCAGGGCCTCGCACGGGCGCGCGTTCGTGCTCTGTACGAGTCTGCGGGCGATGCGCCGCATCCACGAACTACTCAAGGAGCGGCTGGAGCGCGATGGGCTCCAATTACCGCTGCTGCTTCAGGGGGAGGGCTCGAAGACAGAGCTGCTGGAACGCTTCCGCTTCCTTGGTAACGCCATCCTGGTCGCCAGCCAGAGTTTCTGGGAAGGCGTCGATGTGCGCGGCGAGGCACTGTCACTGGTGGTGATCGACAAGCTGCCCTTCGCGCCGCCGGACGATCCCGTGCTGTCGGCGCGCATCGAGCATCTCAAGCGTCAGGGCCGCAACGCCTTCTTCGAGTACCAATTGCCGCGTGCCGTGATCAGCATGAAGCAGGGCGCCGGCCGGCTGATCCGCGATGAGACCGACCGCGGCGTGCTGATGGTCTGCGACCCGCGCCTGGTCGGCAAGCCCTATGGCAAGCGCATCTGGCTCTCGCTGCCGCCGATGCGGCGCACGCGGGAAATTGCCGAGGTCGAGCAGTTCTTTGCAGGTTAAGATTGGCCATGGACATCGTTGCCGATCTGCTGGCCGAAAGGCCGCATCTTTTTTCCCCGGCCACGGTGGAAGTCAGTCGTCGCGACACGCTGCGCATGGCCGAACTGATCGCCGCCGTCGAGCGCGTCGTCGTCCTGCCGGACTATCAGGAGCGCGTGCTTGGCTGGGCGCCGGGAATCGCCCTCCATGCGGCCCCAAACCGGGGCGTTTTCTTTGGCTACGACTTCCACCTGACGCCCGATGGGCCGAAGCTCATCGAGATCAACACCAATGCCGGCGGCGCGCTGCTGGCGGCGCACCACGCAGGGAGAAATGATGTCGAGGAGGCCTTCGTTGCCATGTTCCGCACCGAATCGGAGGCGCCGCTGCGAACCATGGCCATCGTCGACGAGTCGCCCGAATCGCAATACCTGTATCCCGAGTTCCTGCTGTTCAAGGCGCTGCTCGCGCGCCATGGCATCACCGCCGTAATCTGCGATCCCGCCGACCTGATGCTCTGTCATGGCGGGCTGTGGCATGAGGAGGCTCGTCTCGATCTCGTCTACAACCGCCTCACCGATTTTGCCCTGGCAGCGCCGGTGAACACGGCGCTGCGTCAGGCGTATCTGGACGGCTCGGTCGTGGTGACGCCGCATCCACGCGCCCATGCGTTGTATGCTGACAAGCGCAATCTTGTCGTGCTGTCCGACGATGCATTGCTGGCGGCGTGGGGCGTAGACGCCGGCGCGCGGCGGATATTGGCCGAAGTCGTGCCGAGCACGGAACTCGTGTCGCCGGATCGTGCCGAAGAGTTCTGGAGCCGTCGCAAGGAACTGTTCTTCAAACCGGCGACCGGCTACGGGTCGAAGGCCGCCTATCGTGGCGACAAGATGACCAAACGGGTATTCGAGGACGTGCTCGCAGGGAACTACGTGGCCCAGCTACTGGTGCCGCCGTCCACCGTCGAGGTCGAAGTGGATGGGAAAATGACCGATCTCAAGGTGGACCTGCGTTGCTACGCTTACGATGGTGCGATTCAACTCGTCGCGGCGCGCTTGTGGCAGGGACAGACCACCAATTTCCGCACGCCGGGCGGTGGTTTCGCAAAGGTGGTGGCGGTATGAAGATATTCGGGTTGGCCGGCTACTCCGGCGCCGGCAAGACGACGCTGATCGAGCAGCTGATTCCGCGCTTCGTCGCGCGCGGGCTGACTGTGTCGATGATCAAGCACACGCACCACAACTTCGACCTCGACAAGTCCGGCAAGGACTCCTTCCGGCATCGCGAGGCGGGGGCGACCGAGGTGATGCTGGTCTGCGACCAGCGCTGGGTACTGATGCACGAGCTGCGCGGCCGGCCGGAGCCGAGCTTCGAGGAGCAGCTGGCGAACATGTCGCCTTGTGACCTGTTGCTGGTCGAGGGCTACAAGGCGACGCCGATTCCGAAGCTGGAGGTGCATCGGCCCGCCAACGGCAAGCCCTTCATCTGGCCGGAGAATTCGAGCGTGGTGGCGGTGGCGACGCCCGAGCCAGCGGACCTGCCCATCGACTGCGCGCTGCCCTGGCTCAACCTCGACGATCACGACGCCATCGCGGCGTTCATTCTGGAGACAGTTGGATTGTGAACATGCTGAGTTATGACGAGGCGCTGGCGAAGCTGCTGGCCGGTGCGCGCAAGGTCAAAGGGATCGATCGGGTGCCGCTGGCGGAAGGGCTCGGCCGCATTCTCGCCGAACCCATTGTTTCCACCGTCGACGTGCCGCCGCTCGACAATAGCGGCATGGATGGCTATGCGGTGCGTTGCGCGGATGTGCAGGCGGGCACCGCGTTGCGCGTGTCACAGCGCATTCCTGCCGGCAGCGTCGGCCACGCACTGGAAGCAGGCACCGTGGCGCGCATTTTCACCGGCGCGCCGGTGCCGCCCGGTGCGGATGCCGTGGTGATGCAGGAATTCTGTGAGCATGGTCCGGAAGGGCAGGTTATCGTCAATCGCGTGCCGGAACCGGACGAGCACATCCGCCGCAAGGGCGAAGACATTCGCGATGGCGCCGAGGTGCTGGCCGCCGGAACGGTGCTGACGCCGGCGGCGATCGGCATGGCTGCCTCGGTCGGGGTGGCGCAATTGCCGGTGCTGCGCCGGCTGTCGGTTGGCGTGCTGTCCACCGGCGACGAGCTGGTGACACCGGGCGTGCCGCTGCCGCCCGGGCGCATCTACAATTCGAACCGCTACCAGCTTGTCAGCATTCTCAAGAATCTCGGCTGCGAGGTTACGGATTACGATCCGCTGCCGGACGATTTCGAGGCCACACGGCGCGCGCTGCGCAAGGCCGGCGCGCTGCACGATCTGGTCATCACTTCCGGCGGCGTTTCTGTGGGCGAGGAGGATCACGTCAAGCCGGCCGTCGAGGCGGAAGGCGAGCTTTCGTTGTGGAATGTCGCCATCAAGCCGGGCAAGCCGCTGGCATTCGGCAAGGTAGGGCAGGCGGATTTTGTCGGCCTGCCCGGCAATCCGGTCTCGGTGTTCGTCACCTTCCATGTGCTGATACGTCCCTTCATCCGCAAGTGCCAGGGCGCGACGGAGTTGCTGCCGAAGGCGCGCAACCTGATCGCGGGATTCGAATGGAGCAAGCCGGGCAATCGGCGCGAGTTCCTGCGCGTGCGCATCGGTACCGACGGCCGGCTGGAGCGTTTTCCGAACCAGAGTTCGGCGGTACTAACATCCTGCGTCTGGGCCGATGGGTTGGCCGACATCGCCATCGGGCAGAAAGTCAGTCCTGGCGATACGGTGAGTTATCTCGCCTTCGGAGCCATGCCATGACGGTCAAGGTGCTCTATTTCGCCGGCTTGCGCGAGGCGTTCGGCACTGGTAGCGAGGAAATCGTTTTTCCGGGCGGCGTGGTCACGGCCGGTGGCTTGCGTGACCATATCGCGGGCCGCGGCGAGCCTTGGGCGCAGTTGGCGCGGGCGAGAAACCTGCGTTGCGCCGTCAATCAGGCCATGGTGGGCTTCGACGCGGTGGTGCAGGAGGGCGACGAAGTGGCATTCTTCCCGCCGGTAACGGGAGGCTAGCGTGAGCATATCCATCCAGGAAGCCGACTTCGACAGTGGTGCGGAGATTGCGACGCTGACGGCCGACTCGGCCGATGCGGGCGCAGTGGCCAGCTTCGTCGGTTTGGTGAGAGGTGGCGAGATCCGGGCCATGACGCTCGAACACTACCCGGGCATGACGGAGAAGGCGCTGGCGGAGATCGTCGCCGAAGCGCGCCGGCGCTGGGAATTGCTCGGTGTGCGCGTGATCCATCGCGTCGGCCGTCTGCTGCCGGGCGAGCGCATCGTCCTGGTCGCCGTCGCATCCACGCATCGACAGGCCGCATTCGCGGCCTGCGAGTTCATCATGGACTATCTGAAGACCCGGGCGCCGTTCTGGAAACGGGAGGAAACGACGGCCGGCAGCCGCTGGGTCGACGCCCGCGAGTCGGACGACGAAGCCT
>DASRXN010000075.1:0-3055 GCA_035654135.1 Rhodocyclaceae bacterium
ACTGCTCGAAGGCAACCCGCATCAGCTGGTGGTGCAGGCCTATGGTGTCCTCGTCACTGGCCTGTGGTCGGGCGTCCTGACCTTCATCATCCTCAAGGCGGTCGGGGTCCTGGTTCCGCTGCGCGTCCGTCAGGAAGATGAGGTCATGGGCCTCGACGTCAGCCAGCACGGCGAAGCGCTGCAATAACGCTTAGCCGCCTACAAAAACAGGCGGCTAATTTTTAGGCACCCCCTCAAATCCATGATGCCTATTTAGGCGGCAGTCGCGAGCGGTAATCCGCTCGGATTCGCGCGCCGACGATTCGGCCTGCCGAATCAAGCGACTAGCGGTCCGACCCAAAACTGGCACGAGGCTTGATTCTATCTCTGCGGCTGTGCCTGCGAAGCAAGCTTCGCCGGCCACAGCCCAGTGACACCGCCCGCACTGCGTAACGGAGAAAACGGGCTCAAGCGGGGATCGTACATCCATGAAAATCGTCATGGCCATTATCAAGCCCTTCAAACTCGACGAGGTCCGTGACGCCCTGACCTCAATCGGGGTTCAAGGACTGACTGTTACCGAAGTGAAGGGCTACGGGCGTCAAAAGGGGCACACGGAAATCTACCGTGGGGCTGAGTACGCGGTGAGCTTCCTCCCCAAGATCAAGGTGGAAGTCGCAGTCGATGCCGGCCAGGTCGACAAGGTCATCAGCGCCATCACCGGCGCTGCCAAGACCGGACAGATCGGCGACGGCAAAATCTTCGTCTTCGGATTGGATCACGCCGTGCGCATCCGCACCGGCGAGACCGATGCCGCGGCGCTGTAAGTCACCGCAAACAATACGGACAGGAGTTAAGACCATGACGTTGAAGAAATCCTCCCGTGCGGGACTTATGGGTCTCGTCCTCGGGGCAATTCTGGCAATCATTTTGAGTGTGGGGGTGGTCAGCCACTCCTACGCGCAAGCGCCCGCTCCGGGCGCCGCACCGGCTGCGGCCGCGGCGGCACCTGCGCCGGCCGCGCCGCCGCCGGCCTGCGCCAGCGATCCGGATCCGAAGAAGGCTGTGACCGCAAAGTGCACGCCGAATTCGGGCGACACCGCCTGGATGCTCACCTCGGTCGCACTCGTGCTGATGATGACCATCCCGGGCCTCGGCCTGTTCTATGGCGGCATGGTGCGCAAGAAGAACGTCGGCGACACGGTGATGACGAGCTTCGCCGTCACCTGCCTCGTCACGATCGTCTATGCGTGCGTGACCTACAGCATGTCGTTCACGACCGGCTCGCCATATATCGGCGGCTTAAGTCGCGCCTTCCTGCAAGGCATCCTGAGTGACATCTCGACGGGCATCGGCAATCCGAACGGCCTCGCCCTGACAATCCCCGAAACCGTCTACATGTGCTTCCAGATGACGTTTGCGATCATCACTCCTGCGCTGATCGCGGGCGCCTTCGCCGAGCGCATGAAGTTCTCGGCGATGCTCTGGTTCATCGGCCTGTGGTCGATCTTCGTCTACGCGCCGATCGCGCACTGGGTCTGGGGCGCCGACGGCTTCATGTCGAACGGCAATTCGGACGCCATGTTCAAGGTGCTCGACTTCGCCGGCGGTACCGTCGTGCATATCAACGCGGGCGTCGCCGGCCTGATGTGCGCGATCGTCCTCGGCAAGCGCAAAGACTCGGGCCCCGCGCACAACATGGTGCTCACCTTCATCGGCGCCTCGCTGCTGTGGGTCGGTTGGTTCGGCTTCAACGCCGGCTCGGCCGTCACCGCGGGCATGCAGGCCGGCATGGCGATGACCGTCACCCAGATCGCGACCGCGGTCGCGGGCTTCACCTGGATGCTGGTGGAATGGGCGCATCGCGGCAAGCCGACCGTCATCGGCATCTGCTCGGGCGCAGTTGCTGGCCTCGTCGCCATCACTCCGGCGTCGGGCTATGTCGGCCCGGTTGGCTCGATGGCGATCGGCGTCGCCGCCGGCATCGTCTGCTACTGGGGCGTCACCGGCCTCAAGCACATGCACGGTGTTGACGACGCGCTGGACTGCTTCGGCGTCCACGCGGTCGGCGGCATCGTCGGCGCGCTGCTCACCGGCGTGTTCGCCATCAACGAGTACGGCGGCACCTCGGGCCTGATCGAAGGCAACGCGGCGCAGATGATCAACCAGGTCAAGGGCATCGTGATCGTCATCGTCTACGACGCCATCGTGTCGCTGATCATCCTGAAGATCATCGACGTGATCATCGGGCTGCGCGTGACGCCTGAAGTGGAACGCGACGGTCTCGACCTCGCGCTGCACGGCGAGGTGGTGCAGTAGGTCTTATGACCCACGCATGAGCTAGCGGTAGGGGCGGAAACCCGGCACTGTCCCTTCCGTCGGAGCCCCGGTCCAGCAATGGGCCGGGGCTCCTCTTTTATTAGTGGCGCTACGGGGCGCGATTTCCATTGGTTAACGGGGTCTTAACCCCCGGCTATCTATTGTGACGAAACCCGGTGCCGGCCCGCCGTCCGCCCTCGTATTCGCATGTCCATGATGACCGCCAAGCGCGAGCCTTCATCTCACACTGCCCCGGCGGTCGAATCCCGCTCGCCCTTCGTGCGGCTGACCGACCTCATCGCCGGCATCGAGCCGGGCAAGCCCGTCATCAATCTCTCGGTTGGCGAGCCGCAGCATCCGATCCCGCCCTTCGTCGGACCGACGCTTGCCGCGCATCTCGCCGACTTCGGCCGTTATCCGGCCAACAAGGGCATCGAACCTTTTCGCCGCGCAGTCGCAGCCTGGCTTGGCCGGCGTTACAGGCTCACGCGGCCGGTCGATGCGGAGAGCGAAGTGCTCGTGCTCAGCGGCACGCGCGAAGGCTTGTTTCTCGCCGCCATTGCAGCGCGCCGCTGGGTCGCGCGCCGCAGCGGCAAACCGGCGATGCTGATCCCCAATCCGTTTTATGCCGCCTACGCCGCCGGCACGCTCGCGGCTGAATGCGAGCCGGTCTATCTCCCCGCGACACGCAAAAGCGGTTTCCTGCCCGATCTCGACGCGCTCGATGACGCGCTGCTGGCGCGCACGGTCGCCTGCT
>DASRXN010000076.1:0-5861 GCA_035654135.1 Rhodocyclaceae bacterium
ATCAGCACCAGCACCCGCGTCGGCCGGCTGCGCGCCCACTCGAAGGCGGCGCGCAGGCGCTGGCAGTGCGCCGTGCCCATGGCGCCGTTGTAGAACTCGAAGTGCAGGAAGCCGACCGCATATTCTCCGATAGCGGCCTCCTCGTAGCGGATGTCCTGCCAGGTGGCGCGATCGGCAGACCACCAGCTGGCCAGCGGCAACTCCGGCAATCCTGCTGCCTGCCCGACGAAGGCGACCGTTGCCGGCAGCTTGATGCCGTCCTGGCTCTTCACATGGCCGATCCAGACCGCGCCGTCGGCCGTGGCGCGCAGCAGCGCGGTTTCGCGCCGGGCGATGACTGTCCCGGCAGGCGTGTCACCACGGCTGACTTTTGCTTCGGGCCAGGCATCGAACAGGTGGCAGGGCTCTCCGAACAATTCGTCGGCCACGCCCGGAAAGCCGTCGGCGGCGTCGATCTTGCGCAGTACCGTTGCGCTTGAATCGCCCTGCCAGTCGATGGCGCGATCGGCCTGGCGCATCAGGGGCCGCAGCCGGCCGCGGCCACCCGCATCGGCCAGCGGCGTCGGCCGTTCGCCAGCCTCGAACTTCGCCACGGCCTCGAGCAGCGCCATCGCTGCCGCTTCGGTCACTTCGTTGCGGTAGAGGCTGGCCTTGCGGCCGCGCCGCATCGGAAAGCTGGCGCAGGCCCAGACCGGCCCGGCGTCCATCTCGGCCTCGGCCTGCAGCACGGTCACGCCCCACGCCGCCTCGCCCTCCTGGATCGCCCAGTCGAGCGCCGAGGGGCCGCGATCGCCGACGATGCCCGGATGCACGACCAGGCAGGCGCGCGTCGACCAGATACTCTGCGGAATGGCCCGGCGCAGGTAGGGCGCGACGATCAGGTCCGGCCGGAACAGTTCGACCGCCTGTTCGGCAACGGCATCGTTGATGTCGAATTCGATGGACACCTCGTGGCCACGCGCCGACAGCTCGGCATAGAGCCGCTGGGTCAGGCTGTTGAAACTGTGGGTCAGGAACAGGATGCGCATCAGCCTCAGTTCTCAACAAATCCGTGGCAGCTGTTCCCCGGTCAGCCAATCGACGATGCGCCGGCCGCCGAAGCCGGTGGTCATCTGCACGAAGTGGTGGTCGTCGACCAGCACCGCGCCGATCTTCTCCGCGCGGGCGCCTTGCGGATGCGCGCGCATCGCCGCCAGTACCTTGTCGGCATCGGCCGCGGCGACGATGGCAATCAGCTTGCCTTCGTTGGCGACGTAGAGCGGATCGAGGCCGAGGAACTCGCAGGCGGCGGCGACTTCCGGATTCACGGGAATCGCCGCCTCGTCGAGCATCATGCCGACGCCCGACTGGCGCGCAATCTCGTTGAGCGTGGTGGCCAGCCCGCCGCGCGTCGGATCGCGCAGGCAGCGGATGTCGGCGCCGGTGGCGAGCATCGTTTCGATCAGGCCGTGCAGCGGGGCGGTGTCGGAGACTATGGGCGCCGAAAAACCAAGACTTTCCCGCTGCGCCATGATCGCCATGCCGTGGTCGCCGATGGTGCCGGAGAGCAGGATCACGTCGCCCGGCAGGGCTCGGTCGCCGGAGAGCGTAGTAACACCCTCAGGCAGTACGCCGATCCCGGTCGTCGTAATGAACACGCCGTCGGCCTTGCCCGCCTCGACCACCTTGGTGTCGCCGGTCACCACCGCCACGCCTGCCTCCTTCGCGGCCTTCGCCATCGACTCGACGATCTTCGCCAGGTCGGCTAGCGGAAAGCCCTCTTCGAGGATGAAGCTGGCCGCCAGGTAAAGCGGCCTGGCGCCCATCACCGCGACGTCGTTGACCGTGCCGTGCACCGACAGGCAGCCGATGTCGCCACCGGGGAAGAACAGCGGCGAAACGACGTGGCCGTCGCAGGACATTACCAGCCGGCCACCAATAGTCAGTGGTGGCAGCACGCTGCCGTCGTTGCCCTGGCGCAGGAATTCGTTGTCGAAATGGCGGCCGAACAGCTCCTCGATCAGCTGCGCCATCGCCCGGCCGCCCGAGCCGTGCGTCATGTCGACGCGGCCTTGCTTCAAATCGAGGGGACGAACGTAGTTTTCCCTGACCTTGCTCATGCGGCGTCCTTGTAGCGGCCGTAGGTGTAATGGGCCGCACAGGCGCCCTCGGAAGACACCATGCACGAGCCGATCGGATTCTCGGGTGTGCACACGGTGCCGAACAGCTTGCAGTCCTGCGGCCGCTTGACGCCGCGCAGGATCGCGCCGCACTCGCAGGCCTTGTTGTCGGCGACGCTGCGGTAGCCGAGCGGGAAACGCTTTTCGGCGTCGAAGCGTTCGTATTCCTGGCGGATCTTCAGCGCCGAATAAGGCACCAGGCCCAGGCCGCGCCACTCGAATTCGCGGCGCAACTCGAAGATTTCCGACACCAGATTCTGCGCCTTGAGGTTGCCGTCGCGCGTCACCGCGCGCGTGAATTCGTTTTCCACTTCGGCACGGCCCTCGTTCACCTGGCGCACCAGCATCAGGATCGCCTGCATGACGTCGAGCGGCTCGAAGCCGGCGATCACCACCGGCTTGCGGAACTCCTCGGCGAAGAACTCGTAGGGCGCGTAGCCGATCACCGTGGACACGTGGGCCGGGCCGATAAAGCCGTCGAGCGGCACGGTGCCCAGCTCGCGCACCTCGGGCGACTCGAGGATGTTGCTGATCGCCGAGGGCGTCAGCACGTGGCAGCAGAGCACCGAGAAGTTGTCGAGGCCGAGCGCCGCCGCCTGCTTGATGACCACTGCGGTCGGCGGCGTGGTGGTCTCGAAGCCGATGGCGAAGAACACCACCTGCCGGCCCGGATTGTCCTGGGCAACCTTCAGCGCGTCGGCGCTCGAATAGACGATGCGCACATCCCCGCCGCGTGCCTTCGCCTTCATCAGCGACAGGCCGCCGGAGGCCGGCACGCGCAGGCAGTCGCCGTAGGTGCATAGGATGACGCCATGCTTCAGCGCGAGTTCGATTGCCATGTCCACGCGGCCAATCGGCAGCACACAGACGGGGCATCCGGGGCCGTGCACCATGCGCACGTTGGCCGGCAGCAGGTCGGTGACGCCATAGCGCGAAATCGCATGCGTGTGGCCGCCGCAAAACTCCATGAAGCTGTAGCGACGGGCCGGAGCGGCCTCGGCGGCGATCGCCGCGGCCAGCCCGCGGGCCAGCTTGCCGTCGCGGAATTCGTCGACGAACTTCACGCCGGGCTCGCCTGCTGTCCCATCTCCGCGAACAAGGCGAGCGTTCGCGCGGCTTCCTCGGGATCGAGCTTGTTCAGCGCATAGCCGACATGGACGATCACATAGTCGCCGACTTCGACGCCGTCGAGCAACGCCAGCGACACGTCCTTGCGCACGCCGCCGAGATCGACCACCGCCTGGTCACCGTCGAGAATTTCCGCGACGCGCGCGGGTATTGCCAGACACATGTTCAGTACTCCGTTTGCAATGCCACCCAGGCCTGGCCTAGGCTCAATCCGCCGTCGTTGGGCGGCACCTGCCGCGCCGCCAGCACCTTAAATCCTGCCTGCAGCAACCGCAGTTCGACCGCCGACGACAGCAGCCGGTTGAGGAAGCAGCCGCCGCCGAGCGCGACGGTGTCCATCTTCTCACGTTCGGCGGCCGCCGAAACCCATTCCGCCAGTGCGGCCGCCAGCGTGTCATGAAATAGCGCAGCGCCCCGACCGGCATCGCCCCCCTCGCCCATGTCGGCCAGCGCCGCCATGAGCGGCATCAGGGACAGCCTGCCGCCCTCAACCACCCATCCGCCGGCCAGCGGCGCAACCGGCCCGTGTGCTGCGGCCAGGCCTTCGAGCAGCATTGCCGCCTGGCCCTCGAAGGCCATCACCGGCTTGATGCCGAGTAGGCCCGCGGCGGCATCGAACCAGCGGCCGCAACTCGATGTCGCCGGACTATTCGTGCCGCGTTCCAGCATCTGCCGTATCGTCGCCGCGCCGGGCTGACCGGCGTAGCGCGCCTCGATCTCGCCGCCGCGGCCGAGCCGGTGCAGTGCCGCCGCGCCCATGCGCCAGGGCTCGCGTGCCGCACGGTCGCCGCCGGGTAGCCGAATTTGTTCGAGATGGCCGAAGCGGGAAAAGCTCGCGCCATCGACGCGCAGCAGTTCGCCGCCCCAGGCCTGACCATCGCTGCCGAGGCCGACGCCGTCGAGCGCCAGCCCGAGGGCGGGGCCCGCGTGACCATGTTCGGCGAGCACCGCGGCGATGTGGGCGTGGTGGTGCTGCACCGCCAGCGCCGGAATGCCGCGCTCCGCCGCGAACTGCACGGCGAGCCGCGTCGAGGCGAAATCCGGGTGCAGGTCGTGCACGGCGATGGCCGGCTCGACTTGGAGGATGCCGAGCAAGTGCGCGACGGTCTCCTCGAGGAAAGCGACCGTCGCCGCGTTGTCGAGGTCGCCGACGTGCTGCGAAACGAAGGCCTCGTTGCCGCGGGTGATGCAGAGGGTGTTCTTGAACCAGCCACCGAGCGCGAGCACCGACGGTCCCGCCTTGCCCAGCTTGATCGGCCGCGGCGTGTAACCGCGGGCGCGACGGATCAGTTGTGTCTTCGTCCGCACGCTGTCGTCGCAGCGGATCAGGATCTCGCGATCATGGTCGAGGACGGCGTCGGCAATGCCGGACAAACGTACCAGCGCCTCGTCGTTGCCTATCACCAGCGGCTCGCCGCCGGGGTTGGCGCTGGTCATCACCAGCACCAGCTCCGGCGCGTCGTGGAAGAGCAGATGCTGCAGCGGCGTGTAGGGCAGCATCGCGCCGAGAAAAGTCAGCCGTGGCGACACGCCACCCAGAGCGTCGTCGGCACCGGGTCGCTTCGCCACCAGCAACACGGGCCGTTCGCGCGCTTCGAGCAGGGCGATCTCTTCCGCGCCCGGCGCGGCGAACCGGGCCAGGCTGTTCACATCGGCCACCATCACGGCGAAGGGCTTTTCTTCGCGCGCCTTGCGTTCGCGCAGTTTGGCGACGGCCTCGGCATTGGTGGCATCGCAGGCCAGATGGAAACCGCCCAGGCCCTTGATGGCGACGATGGCGCCCGATTGCAGCAGGCGCAGCGCTGCGGCAACGGGATCGCCGGCAATGGCCCTGCCCTGCATGTCGCGCAAGCGCAGTTGCGGCCCGCACACCGGGCAGCAGGTGGTCTCGGCATGGAAGCGGCGATCCGCAGGATCGCGGTATTCGCGCTCGCAATCCGGGCACAGAGGAAACGGCGCCAGGCTGGTCTGCGGCCGGTCGTAGGGCAGCGCGCGCGTCACCGTGTAGCGCGGCCCGCAATGCGTGCAGGTGATGAAGGCGTGGCGGAATCGTCGCCCGTTCGGGTCGAACATCTCCGCGAGACAGTCGGCACAGACGGTGGTGTCGTGGCCGATGCTGGTGGTGGCGTACTGCGACGACTGACTCTTCGAAATCTCGAAGCCGGCGAAGTTCTCCGGCGCCACTGCGCGCGTCTCGATGCTATCCACCCGCGCCAGCGGCGGCGCTTCGCGCTTCAGGCGTTCGAGGAAATCGGCGAGTTGCCCGCCCTCGGCGGCGATCTCGACACCGGCGCTATCGTTCCGGACCCAGCCGCGCACGCCGGTCTCCGTCGCCAGCCGCCAGACATGCGGCCGGAAGCCGACGCCCTGCACGAGGCCGGTGACGCGGATGCGGCAGGCAGCCGTCATGTCACCCGCGCGAGCGCTCCAGCCAGCCGAGCCAATCGCCCATGCCCTCGCCCGTGGTCGCGGAAACGCGGATCACCTGAATGGCGGGATTGACGCGCCGCGCTGCCTCGATGGCCTTGTCGACATCGAACTGGAGGTGGGGCAGCAGGTCGCACTTGTTGAGCA
>DASRXN010000077.1:0-2042 GCA_035654135.1 Rhodocyclaceae bacterium
AGCACATGAGCGGTCGCAACTTGGGCCGGCAGGAACCCACACCGTCACTACGCTACCGAGCGGCGCAGGTTTTGGCCAGCGGCTAACTCAAGTATGGCCCTGACGTCAAACTCGAAAAACTTGAAGATCGAGTTTAAGGTAACGCATAAGTCGTCGGCCCTGCGAAATTAGCTTTGCCGACGTTTAGCCAGGCGCCGGAATTGCCCACGGCCGTGGCCCCACGGGGCTAGACGGAGGCCCAGAGGTCGGAAGCCGATGCCTGATCGGGCTGCTGCACTCGGCAGCAGTGAGCAACCGAGCCAGGCACGTAACCACAGCACCCAAAAAAATGGCTTGATGCGGCCGCGGAGCACGGCCCGAATCAGCCAGCGCAGGTTGTAGCCAGCTGCGCACAGCACGGCGTGCAAGGCATCACCCAACGCGCCCTGCAGCCAACAACGGTCCATGCGGTGGTCCTGTTTCAGGTGACCGATGGCCGGCTCGATCGCCTGCCGCCGCTTCAGCCAACGCCGTTGCGTGCCACTCAGCGAGCGGTACTTGCCGCGATGAAAGATCTCCACCTCGGGGTTATCCCGATCAACGCCGCGAAAACCCAAGTCGACGAATACCTGCTGGGGTGCGACGCCGGCATGTTCCAGCAGAATAGTCGTCTGCTCCAGTTGCTCGCGCAGCACATGACCATCGGACGGGTTGCCGGGAAAGGTCCGCGCCCCGACCATCAGTCCCTGCGCGTAGGTCACCGCCACGCTGGCCTTGACACCGAACTCATAAGGCTTACGCGCCTTGCCTTTGCCGATGCACTCCACTTCCGGTGCGTGCAGGGCATACAGCTTGTTCTTGTCCTTCGTCTGCTGCGTCCGGATGCGTTCAGCACGTTCCAACAGCGTCTGAAGGCGCGACAGCGCGGTGGCTGAGGTGATGCCCCTGACCTGGTCCCGCCGGCGTTGTATCGACCGGATCACGATCCCCAGAATCGTCCGCTGCCGCTTCACCACCCGCCGCAACCGCTTGAACTGACGGGCATGCGCGTAACCGCCAGCCTTGCGCCGCAACAACCCGCCCTCCCGGGCGTAGGTCTGCTTGAGCTGAAGGCCCGCCGCTTTCGCCGCCTGGACCACCTTGGCCCGAGCGATTTCCAGCAAGCGACTGTCGACCGGATGGGCGATCGCCTTCTCCTGCACCGTGGGATCGACGATGATCCGTTCGAATTCCCGCGGCCGCACCGCCTGGGGCGCGACCGCCGTATCCACGGTGGCACGCAACAACTCTTCCACACCGGCTTCGCCAATCGCCTTCCGAAACCGACCGACCTGCGTCGCATCGCACGGCAGTCGCGGCTCGTAGTACTCCCGACCACTGAAGTACTGCCACACCACGTTCTCCGACCAACGTTCCACCACCTCTTCGTCACTGAGGTTGAACGCATGCTTCAGATACAACAGCGAGGCCATCAGCCGGATCGGTAACCGTGGCCGACCCGCCGCGCTCATGCCGCCACCCACCGTCTGCAGGCTGCGACCGAACAGGTCATCCACCGCCACCACCCGCCCTTCGCGATCCCGCCGTTCAAAAGCCGGTGCCAGCGCCCCTTCCAACTGCGCCCACGGAATCCGCCGTGCCAACACCGCCAGCGGATGCCGCAGGTCGATCATCTGCTCCAGCCGCGATCGGAAGAAGTCGTCGGTCATCGCGTCGCCCCCAAATCCCACAGGAATTACAGCCTATTCCAACAAAATCCGCGGGATTCCGATACCCGAAAATCACTCGAAACCCACGGATCATCGGCCTCGCGGCGTTTTGCACGGGCGACTACCTAAGCCTTCTGCCAGAACCGCCACCCCGCCGAGGAGGATCAGGCTGATCGGGCTCTTCCGGATCAATATTCCGCAGAAGCCGACATAACCGTCGGTGGCTTGGCCGAACAGCCGGTTGAAACCGTCGTAGAACTTCTGCAGCGGCCCTCGGCCGCGCTTTTTCGGTTTCAGCAGCACCAGACCTCAGGTTTGCCATGGAATGTTGGTATATTCACCAACATGAAAGCG
>DASRXN010000078.1:0-2557 GCA_035654135.1 Rhodocyclaceae bacterium
GCCGATGACTGGGCGCAAGACGCCGGCTCTTCGGCTCGCGGATCGCTGGAATCCTTCCCCCATATCCGTTCCCAACTCGTCAAACTGTGGCGCAAGCCGGAATGTGCGCCGCTCCTCCAGTCCCTGCTGATCGACAACCGCGAAGGCACCCGTGTCGGCTTCCCGCTATCAGTGGCGGAAGAAATCCTGCTCCTGATCGCGATTCTGAGCAGCGGTCAATGAATCCTGCGGTATTCGAGCTGGCGGTTTCCGCCGACGGCGTCGCCACGCCCGGTTACGGCGTCCTGGCGGCCTTCGTGCCAGCCAGCGCGGGCTTGTCGGCGCTGGTGGTGGCGGGTTGCGATCCGCGCCGCGATCCTGGCCGACCGATCGAAGGCCTGGCCGGTCCGGCCTTCGACTACATCAATCGCAAGCTAGGCCAGCCTGCTGACCTGCGCTGGGTGATCGTGGACAACTGGGGGCGTTTCTTCGAGGCGCTGCCGCATTGGTCGGCCGATGCCGACATGCCACCGGTGATGGAATTCAGGCGTTTCCCGGGCGGCATAGGCGTCGACGCCTATGCGAACGAAATGGGTGCCGTCGGTGAAGTCGGCCTGGAAATGTTGTCCACCGTCATCGAGGGCGGCGTGCCGGAGGGGACCCCGGCTTCGGCACGGCAGTTCCTCGACGCCATCGAGTCGCACGGCAACCTGCCGGCGCCGGGCGCGCTGTTTCATGCCGTCAGCACCGCTGCCGTCACCGGCGACATCAACACGGCGGTCAAGGCCATCCAGACCGATCCGATGATCTCGGCGACGCTGATCAACTACGCCAATGCCGCCGCCTTCGCCAATGCCGGCAGGACCGCCTCGGTGGCAGAGGCGATCCAGCGTCTGGGCATGAACCAGGTGCGGCGTGTCGTCTTCATTGCCGAAATGATGGCCCGGTACCAGAAAGGTATCTGCCCCAACTTCGATTACCGGGCCTACTGGCACAACGCTGTCGCCACTGCGGCCGCCATGCGGGGCCTGATGGAAAAGTTCGAGATTCCGGGCCGCCTGGCCGACGAAGGCTTTACCGTCGGCCTGGTGTCGGGCATCGGCTGGCTGGCCATCGCGGAAACCTTCCCGTCGCTCATGTCGAGCTACATCAGCCAGTCGCGCGGCCATGATGTCCTGACCAAGGCGCGCTTGCAGAAGGATATCTTCCCGGCTCCGCTGAACCAGGTCACCGAGACCTACCTGGCGCGCTTCGAGTTTCCCGAAACGGTTCGCTCCGCGATCACGCGGGCACCGATTCAGGATGGTTGGGCATGGTTCGACTGCCTGGCCAGCGCGGTGCGTGTTGCCCAGGCGCTGGCGCCCCTGGAGTATCTGGCGATCCCCACCAATATCCCCGTTCCGGATAGCTGCCGCGAGGAGTGGCAGCACTGGCAAAGCCTGCTGGCCTTCAGTAATTGAGCGAATCGTAGGCCGCCTGCCGGCCTGCCAAGGCAAGACTGACATGGTTGGGCGCACAGATGGCCACCGCGTTGGCCTGTGTCAGCCAGCCCTGCTTGACGCAATACTGGCGCGGCCCGGGGTCGCTGAGTACCCGCGCCCGCCCCGGCCGAATCTCCACCACCGTCGTGCCGAGCGGTCCTGGCACCTCGATGCGCCGGGCGTCGTTGAGCGGGTATTCGGCCACCACGCGGCCATCGAGCCGAATCACCGCCCGGTCGGCCGGACCGCCGCGCCAAAGCAAGGGGAAGGCTGCCGCCACCGCCAGGGCACCGACGCCGGCTACCAGCCAGTCACCGGGGCGGATTAGCGCCAGCCACGCCTTCATTGCGACCGAGGTTGCGATGACGCACCAGGACACGGACGATGTTGCGGAAACGGGCGGCCAGCCGCTCGGCGAAATACACCGAGCGATGTTGGCCGCCGGTGCAACCAAGAGCGACCGTCAGGTAGGAGCGGTTATCTCGAATGTAGGCCGGCAGCCAGTTCTCGACAAAGCGGCCGATGTCGTCGAGCATGCGCATCGCCTCCGCCTGCGCTTCGAGAAATTCGATCACCGGGCGGTCGAGCCCCGTCAGCGGCCGCAGCTCAGGGTCGTAATGGGGATTGGGCAGGCAACGAACGTCGAAGACCAGGTCGGCATCCATGGGCAGGCCGTGCTTGAAGCCGAAGGACTCGAACATCAGCGTCAGCCCCGTGCCATCGTTCAACTGCGCTAGGTCCTTGATGAAGTCTCGCAGGGCATTGGGACGCATGTTGCTGGTGTCGATATGGTGGCCGAGGCTGGCCAGCGCCGCCAGCGCATCGCGCTCGCGAGCGATCGCCTCGGCCAGCGTGGTATCGCCGACGGCCAACGGATGACGCCGCCGCGTTTCCGAGAAGCGCTGGATCAACACCTCGTCGCGGGCATCGAGGAAGATGAAGCGCAGGTCAATCGCCTCCTGGCCGAGATCGCGCAGCTGCTGAGGCAGCTCGGCAATGCCGGAGCCGCTGCGCATGTCGGCGGCCACCGCCACCCGCTCGTAGCCGCTGCCGGCCAACGACTCCACCAAACGCGGCAGCAGCGCCACGGGCAGATT
>DASRXN010000079.1:0-23272 GCA_035654135.1 Rhodocyclaceae bacterium
ACTGATCGTGGTTCTCGGCGAGACCAGCGACAAGGCGACTCCCGGCTTGCGCATCGATGGCCGCCTGTCGCTACCGCCGCGACCGGCGCGCCTGCGCGCCCTGCTCCACCATTTGCTGCTTGAGGAAGACGAAGAAGCCTAAGCTGCGCTCAACTATGGCGGCTGGACGCTATACTTTCAGGCGCTGCTTCTTCGCCAGCAACAAGGCCTGTGAGCGGTTGGCCACGTTCATGGCCTTGAAGATCGCCGATACGTGGATCTTCACCGTGCCCTCGGTCACGTCCAGCAGTTCCGCGATCTGGCGATTGGTCTTGCCCTGGGTCAGCAGTTCCAGCACCCGCGTCTGCCCCGGGGTCAAGCCATAGCGCTCGGCCACCGTCTTGCCGCGGCCACTGTCGCGCGCCACCAGTTCGCGCAACTTCGGCGGCAGGAACACCTCGCCGGCCAGCACCTCGCGCAAGGCGCCCAGCATGGTTTCCGTAGAACTCGACTTCGGCACGAAGCCCGACGCGCCCTGCTTCAAGGCCCGCGTCACGGTATCGGCATCGTCGAGTGCGGAAAGAATGACCACCGGGATCGTCGGAAAGCGCTTGCGGATCACGCCCAGCAGGGCCATGCCGCTAGTGCCGGGCAGCATCAGGTCGAGCAGCACCATATCCACGTCGTCATTGGTCGCCAGCAGATCCATGCCCACTTCGGCATCGGCGGCGCCCAGGGCCTTCACCCCCGGCTCCAGGCCCCTCAACGCCTGCAGCAGACCTTCGCGCACCATGGCGTGATCTTCGATCACCAACAACTTGAGCATTGATGCTTCCCTTCCGCGCCGCATTATGACGTCTGGCAGTCTAGCGCGAAATGCCAGCCGCGACACGACGGCCGGAGGACCCACGCCACCACGGCACGGTGCCATAATGGAACGGTCAACCATCCGGAGTTCGCCATGTCCAACCTGCCGCCCGATCAAGACCCGCTCGAATTCATGAAGAGCTTCTGGGGCAACCTGGGTTTCCCGTTGCCCGGCATGGTCACTCCGACCGTGGATACCGATGAGCTCGGTCGCCGCATCACCGATCTCAAGGCTGTGGAAGGCTGGCTGAAGACCAATCTCTCGATGCTGCAGATGACCATTCAGGGCCTGGAAATGCAGCGCGCGACCCTGGCGACGCTGCAAACCATGAGTCAGGCGGCCGGCAGCCGGGAACAAAACGCCAATCCCTTCGCCAATCCCTCGCTCTGGCCCTGGAACTTCATGCAGTCGTCACCTGCCGCTGAAGCGCCTGCCCAGGCCTCACCGGAACCTCAGCCGGAGCCCTCGACAAAGTCGTCAACGGCCAAGCGCAAGCCAAAGGGGTAGCGTCACCGTCGCCGCCAGCGTGCTGGCAGAGATCAGCCATGCCACGCTGCGGCCGTCGCCTCCCATCCGTTGCGCCAGGATATAGGCGGAGCTGGCGGTCGGCAGGGCAGCGTAGGCCAGAGCGATGCCCAGGTAAGTGCCATTCAGGTCCATCAGGCGGCCGAACGTCAAGGCCGCCACGGGCAGCGCCAGCAGCTTGACCGCCAGGAACCAACTGGCAGCGCCATAGCCGCCACCCGGCTTGCCAGTCAGCTTGAGCGCGGCACCGACCGCCAGCAAGCCGAGCGCAATCGCCGCCTCGGCCAGGCGCCCGAGGAACTGCGCCGCCGGCCCGGGCAGTGTCAGTCCCGAGACATTCCACAGCAGACCGGCCAGCGTGCCCAGGACCAGCGGATTCTTCGCCAGTTCGCGCCACAGGTTGACGCCGCCATGGCGGGCCAGCATACCGACGGCAGCGATATTGGCCGGCGGCACCATAGCGCCGGTCAGAAGGCCCATGGCCGCGATTCCTTCCGCGCCATACAGCTTCACCGCCACCGCCAGGCCGATATAGGTGTTGAAACGAAAAGCGCACTGGAACTGCGAGGCAAAGGACGCCGGCGACATCGCAAACAGCCAGCGCGCCATGGCGCCGAGCACCATGCCGGTCATCATGGTCAGCAGCCCTGTCGCCAACAGCGGCGCAGCCGTCGCCCAGGCCAGATTCGCGCGCGCCAGCGAATTGAACAGAAGTGCCGGGAAGAGAACGAAATAGACGAGCTTTTCGAGTCCTGTCCAGAAATGGTCGCCCAGATGCAGCCCGCGCCTCAGCGCATAGCCAAGCAGGATGAGGAGAAAATCGGGAAGAAGGGCGAGAGCAGTCGGCACGGGCTAGATTATGCCCGCCGCCTTCAGTCTCGCAATTTCGGATTCTACGTAGCCGGCCTCACGCAGGATGACGTCGCTGTCGGCGCCCAATCCGGGAGCAGATCGGCGGATCCGGAAGTCGAAGCCCGACAGCCGGAAGGGCGGGGCAAGTTGGGTCAGCCCATCGGCGTCCACGGTCATACCGCGCGCCTTCAACTGCGGATGCTCCATCGCCTCGTCGAAAGTCAGTACTGGCGTGACGCCACAATCGACACGGGAGAATTTCTCCTCCCAAAAGGCAAGTGGCTGGGTGGAAAAAATCGCCGCCAGTTCATCGCGTACCCTGGCAGCCCGCTCGCCGCCGACAAAGCCCTCCGACTTGAGATCGGGCCGCGCCAGCGTGTCGCAGAACAACTCCCAGAACTTCGGCTCCAGCGCCCCTACCGCCATGTAGCGATCGTCCCGTGTCCGGTAAATGCCATAGCCCGGCAGTGCGCCGGACAACAAATCGTTTCCGCGAGGCAAGGGCTTGCCATGCACCAGTGTCGCCAGCAGCGGCGAATAGGCATGGGCGAACACGGCGTCGGTCATGGCGACATCGACGTAACGTCCCTCGCCGCTCACCTTGGCCGCGATCACGGCAGCGAGAATGCCGGCGACGGCAGTCATGGCGCCGCCGAGCAGATCGCCGATCTGGAAGTTGGGCAGCGCCGGCGTTCCGCCGGCAGTACCGATCTGATCGAGCACGCCGGCCGTGGCGACGTAATTGATGTCGTGGCCGGCCCGGTCGCGCCAGGGGCCGTCCTGGCCGTAACCAGTGATGGCGCAATAGACGATGCGCGGGTTGATCGCGCGCACCGCTTCGTAGCCAACGCCCAGGCGATCCACCACCCCCGGCCGGAAGCCCTCGACAATGACGTCGGCGTCCCTGGCCAGCCGCAGGAAGACATCGACGCCCTCCTGGCGCTTGAGGTCGAGGCGCAGGCCGCGCTTGTTGCGATTGACGATGCGGAAGAAGTAGCTGTCTTCGCCCGGACCGGCGCCGACGCCCATACTACGGGCGTAATCGCCGGCGCCAATGTCCTCGATCTTGATCACGTCCGCGCCAAGATCGGCCAGGTGCAGCGTGCATACCGGGCCGGGCAGCAGACGCGTCAGATCGAGCACGCGCAAACCGGCCAGCGGCGCGTCAGTCGTACTTCCGGAGGTCTTCAATGACTTTGCCATCGTTGGCCAGGCTGCCCGGCGGCACGAAAACAACCTCGCCGCGCAGCTTGGTTACATCGCGGATGCTTTCTGCCACGGCCTTCGCCAGCACATCGGCAGCAGGTGCCTCGCAGTGCAGCGTCATGGTGTCGACACCTTCGGAGTTGGTCACCACCAGCCGCGCGCGACCGATCTCGGGATGGCGCTTGAGGATCGTCGCTACCTGCTCGGGATGGACGAACATGCCCTTGACCTTGGTGGTCTGATCGGCCCGCCCCAGCCAACCCCTGATTCGGGTGTTGGTGCGTCCGCAAGGAGAAACACCCGGCAGCAGCGCCGACAGGTCGCCAGTGCCGAAGCGAATCAACGGATAATCCGGGTTGAAGCTGGTGATCACCACCTCGCCCACTTCGCCCTCGGCAACCGGATCGCCGGTGCCGGAACGGACGATCTCCAGTATCAGTTCTTCGTCCAGCACCATGCCCTGGTGCGCGTCGGTCTCGTAGGCGATCATACCGAGATCTGCCGACGCATAGGCCTGGAACACGTCGATGCCCCGCCCGGCAAAGAACTGCTTCTGGGCGGGAAACAGCGCCTCGCCGGAAACGATGGCGCGCCTGAGCGACGAGACGTCGGCCTTCATCTCGTCGGCCTTTTCCAGAATGATTTTGAGGAAGCTCGGCGTGCCGACGTACGCGACCGGCCGGAATGACTGGATGGCCTGCACCTGCATTTCGGTCTGGCCGACGCCGGCCGGAAACACCGGGCAGCCAAGGCGGCGGGCGCCGCCATCGACCATGAAACCGGCGGGCGTGAAGTGGTAGGAGAAAGTGTTGTGCACCAGGTCGCCGGCGCGCATGCCGGCCGCATACATGGCGCGACCGAAGCGCCACCAATCGGAACCAACACCCTCGGGATCGGCGATCGGGCCGGGCGACGAGAACACATGCGCCAGTCCCGCCATCGGTGTCGCTGTCAGCCCGCCGAAGGGCGGCGTCTTGCGTTGCAGTTCGAGCAACTGATGCTTGCGTACCACCGGCAGTTTCGCCAGCACGGCGCGCGACGCCACGCTCGCCGCATCGACATGCGCCAGCGACCCGGCGTAGTGCGACGACTGACTTTTCGCATGGGCGATCTGTGCCGGCAGGCGGGCAAACAGGTCGCGCTCGCGCTCTTCGGGCGAGCGCGTCTCAAGTCTGTCGAAATGTCCGCTCACGCCAACCACCGCTTCCTGCGCCGGTAGTGCTTCACGTCGCGGAAACTCTTGCGGCCGTGCGACGACAGGCCGAGATAGAACTCCTTGACGTCCTCGTTATCGCGCAGACCGGCCGCTTCGCCTTCCATGACCACGCGACCGTTCTCGAGGATGTAGCCGAAGTCGGCGTAGCGCAGCGCGACCATGGTGTTCTGCTCGGCGAGCAGGAAGCTCACCTTCTCGCGCTGGTTTAGGTCGCGCACGATCTCGAAGATCTCCTCGACGATCTGCGGTGCCAGGCCCATCGACGGTTCGTCGAGCAGAATGGTCTGCGGACCGGCCATCAGCGCGCGGCCGATGGCCGTCATCTGCTGCTCGCCGCCTGAGGTGTAGCCAGCCTGCGACGCGCGCCGCTGCTTGAGACGCGGGAAGTAGGTGTAGACCTTCTCCAGACTCTGCTTAAGTTCCGCCCGCGACTGCGAACGGGTGTAAGCGCCCGTCAGCAGGTTCTCCTCGACCGTCAGGTGGGCAAAGCAGTGTCGCCCTTCCATCACCTGGATGATGCCGCCGCGCACGAGGTCGTTGGGCGTCAGCTGGTCGACGCGCTTGCCTTCGAACTCGATGCTGCCCTTGGTCACCTCGCCGCGCTCGGCGCGCAGCAGGTTCGAGATTGCTTTCAGGGTCGTGGTCTTGCCGGCACCGTTGGCACCAAGCAGGGCGACGATTTTGCCCTTCGGCAGCTCAAGGGAAACGCCCTTGAGGACCAGAATGACGTGGTCGTAGATGACCTCGATGTTGTTGATGCTGAGATAGGCGCTCATATTCGCTCTCGACCGGATCAGCGGTGGCGTACCGCCACCGCTGACTTTCAGGTCACTTCTCCTTGCTGCAATCGCGCGGCGTAATGCCCTTTTCCTTGGCGTACTTGGCCGCGTCGGCCTGGAACAGCGGGTGGATCAGCGCCTTGTTGCCCTCGATCCAGTCGGTCAGCGGCACCCACTTGGCGCCGTCCCACTGCTGGAGCTTCACCTTGCCCGAGCCTTCGTGGTTGCTGCACGAAGTCTTCACTTCCGGCAGCAGACCGGTGGCGCCGAGCTGTTTCAGGCGCGCCTCGGTCAGGTTCAGGTTCTCCAGGCCCCAGCGCACCTGCTCGCCGTTCATCGCCTTGCCCTTGCCGTACTTGGCCTGGGCGGCGCGAATGGCTTCCACCGACAGCACGGCCGCGGAAACGCCGCGGTTGTAGAGGATGGTGCCCAGCTTGGAGGTGTCCTTGAGGTTGCCCTTGCCGGCGCCATAGACCGTCTTCTCGATGTCGGCGATCAGCGGCACGGCCTTGCCGGAAACGTTCCAGGTGGCGGACATGTAGCCCTTGGCAGCATCGCCGGCCGGGATGACATCCTCCTCGGAACCGGCCCACCAGGAACCGATCATCTTCTCGCGCGGGAAGCCCATCTTCTGCGCGGTCTTGATGGCGGTCATGTTCATCACGCCCCAGCCCCACATGATCACGTAGTCGGGCTGTTCCTGACGGATGCGCTGCCACTGCGCGCCCTGTTCGTTGCCCGGGTGCGCGACCGGAATTTGCACCAGCGTGAACTTGTTGAGCTTCGACTCGGCTTCCAGCGCCAGGATCGGCTCCTTGCCATAGGCGGAGTCATGGTAGAGGAAGACGATCTTCTTGCCAGTGAGGTTGCCGCCGTTCTTGTCCTTGAGGAACTTGATGATGGCCGAGGCCTGCATCTGGTAAGTCGTCACCAGCGGGAAGGCCCAGGGGAAGACCGAGCCGTCCACCGCCGATGTCAATCCGTAACCCATCATGGCCAGCGGCAACTTGTCGGCGGCGGTCTTGTCCACCAGCGCGTAGGAAATACCGGTGGACATGGTATGGATAGGGCCCGGCGCCTTCTGCGCCTTCGACTTCATGCGCTCGTAGCATTCCACGCCCTTGGCCGTGTTGTACTCGGTCTCGCATTCCTCCCACGTGTTCTGCACGCCATCTATGCCGCCCTTCATGTTCACGTAGGAAAGGTAGTCAATGAAGCCGCCGTAAAACGACTGGCCGTTGGCGCCGTAGGGACCGACCCGGTAGGAGGGCAGCATGAAGAACTGCTCCTCGGCTGCCTGGGCTGAAGGCGCGGTACTGGCGAGCAGCGCCGCGGCAATGGATGAAGCAATGACGAGTTTCTTGAGTTTGTTGATCATGATTGTCTCCTCTTCGTTAGCGTTGTATTAGGTGGTTAATGCGGGAATGGCCACAGACGCAGCTTCTCCTTGCCGATCTGCCACAGGCGCGCCAGCCCATGCGGCTCGACGATCAGGAAGAACATGATCAGGGCGCCGAACACCATCAACTGGATGTGCGACACCGTGGCGCCTTCGAAGGGCAAATGCAGCAGGCCCGACAGCCAGGGCAGGGAAATATCGAGGAAAATCGGCAGCAGCAGGATGAAGGCCGCGCCGAGGAAGCTGCCGAGGATGCTGCCGACGCCGCCGACGATGATCATGAACAGGATCTTGAACGACAGGTCGAGCGAGAAGCCGTCCGGCTCCACCGAGCCGAGGTAGCAGAAGGCATAGAGTGCTCCGGCAACGCCGCAATAGAAGGAACTGACGGCGAAGGCCAGCAGCTTGGTGTGCATCAGCCGGATGCCGATCACTTCCGCCGCCACGTCCATGTCGCGCACGGCCATCCAGGCGCGGCCTGTCGTCGAGCGCACCATGTTCTTGGCTGCCAGCGCCATCAGCGACACCAGCGTGAGCACCAGCAGGTAGCGCGCGGGCGGTGTGTCGAATTTGTAGCCCAGAATCTCGACGTCCGGTACCGAGATCACGCCCGACGATGAGTTGTTCGAGAGGTAGGGGAACTTGGTCAGGCACCAGACGATGAAGAACTGCGCCGCCAGCGTCGCCACGGCGAGGTAGAAGCCCTTGATGCGCAGGCTCGGCAGACCGAACAGTATGCCGACGCCCGCCGCCGTCAGGCCGGCAAGGATGAAGGACACCAGGATCGGCATGCCTTCCACGCGGACATGGAAATTGTAGGCGGCATAGGCGCCAATGGCCATGAAGGCTGCCGACCCCAACGACAACTGCCCTGCGTAGCCGGTCAGGATGTTGAGACCCAGCGCAGCGAGGGAAAAGATCAGGAATGGAATCAGGATGGCATTGAACCAGTAGCTGCCGGCCACGAGCGGCACGACAACGAATGCGACCACCAGCAGGATGGCGATGCCGATGCGATCCTGGCGGATCGGGAAGATCTGCTGGTCGGCGGCGTAGCTGGTCTTGAATTGACCGGTTTCTCTGTAGAACATGGCTCAGACCCGATCGATATGCCGTTCGCCGAAGAGCCCTTCGGGCCGGACGAGCAGGAACAGCAGCGCCAGCACGTAGGGGAACCAGTTCTCGATGCCGCCGAAGTTGCCGCCGAAGATATCGGCCAGCACGGGTGGAATGTAGATCTCCGCCAGTTTCTCCGAAGCGCCGATGATCAGGCCGCCGACGATGGCACCCGGCACCGAAGTGAAACCGCCGAGGATCAGCACCGGCAGCGCCTTCAATGCAGTGAAAGTCAGTGCGTACTGGACGCCGTTGCGCGAACCCCAGAGCATGCCGGCGACCAGGGCGACGAAGCCGGCCACCGCCCAGACCAGCGCCCAGATATGCTGCAGCGGAATGCCGATCGACAGGGCGGCCTGATGATCGTCGGCCACCGCGCGCAGCGCCCGGCCGATGCGCGTGTATTGGAAGAACAGCGCCAGCACCGCCACCAGCGCCAGGGCCAATCCCGCGGCGGCAAGATCGAAGCTGCTGACCACGATGTTGTAGCGGTCGAGAATCCAGGCGATCGGTTCGTCCACCAGGCCGATGTTCAGCGGCCGCACCTCGTTGCCCCAGAGCATGGGCGCCAGTCCCTCGATGAAGAAGGCCAGGCCGATGGTGGCCATGAACAGCGCGATCGGCGCCTGGTTGACCATCTTGCGCAGCACGAATTTCTCGGTGGCGATGCCGAGCAGGGTCATCACGACGAAGGCTAGGATGAAGGCCAGCCAGAGCGGCGCGCCCTTCTCCATGCAGCCCACCAGCGACAGGGCGGCGAAATAGACCATCGCTCCCTGGGCGAAATTGAACACGCCGGAGGCCTTGTAGATCAGCACGAAGCCGAGCGCCACCAGCGAGTACATGATGCCCGAGAGCAGGCCGCCGATCAGCACTTCGAAGAAAAACTGCATACGCTCGCCTCCGTTCTAGTGCTGCGTGCCGAGATAGGCCGCGATCACTTCGGGATTGTTCTTCACCTCGTCGGGCACACCGTCGCCGATCTTCTTGCCATAGTCGAGCACGACGACGCGATCGGAAATGTCCATCACCACGCCCATGTCGTGCTCGATGAGCACCATGGTGGTGCCGAGCTGGTCGTTGACGTCAAGAATGAAGCGGCACATGTCCTGCTTTTCCTCGACGTTCATGCCGGCCATCGGTTCGTCGAGCAGCAGGATCTGCGGCTCCGCCGCCAGCGCCCGGCCGAGTTCCACCCGCTTCTGCAGACCATAGGGCAGGCGCCCGACCGGCGTCTTGCGGATGTGCTCGATATCGAGGAAGTCGATCACCTCCTCGACCTTGCGCCGATGCCCAAGTTCCTCGCGCTTCGCCGGTCCCCACCAGAGGGCGTGCATGAGGAAATTCGACTTCATCTTCAGGTTGCGTCCGGCCATCAGGTTGTCCAGCACCGTCATGCCCTTGAACAGCGCGATGTTCTGGAAGGTGCGGGCGATGCCGGCCTCGGCGGCGGCATGGGTGTCCATGTCATGGCGATGCTCGCCGCGAAAGATGATCTCGCCCTCCTGCGGCCGGTAAACGCCGTTGATGACATTGAGCATCGAGCTCTTGCCGGCACCGTTGGGACCGATGATGGCGCGAATTTCATGTTCGCGCACATCGAAGGAAATCTCGGTCAGGGCCTTGACGCCGCCAAAGCGCAGCGAGATGTTCTTCAGGTCGAGAATGACATCGCCGATCTGTCGCGCCATCATGCCGCTCCCATGGCGAAAGTCCTGACGTCGCGGATCACCAGGTCGGCCGCGACCTTGCCCCTGCGGCCATCCTCGAACTTCACTTCCGTTTCGATGAACTGCGACGCCCGGCCTGAGTAGAGCGCCTCGATCAGCACCGCGTACTTCTCGGCGACAAAGCCGCGGCGAACCTTGCGCGTCCGGGTCAGTTCGTCGTCGTCAGGATCGAGTTCCTTGTGCAGCACGAGGAAGCGATGCACCTGGGTGTCCGCCACCATGGCGTCCTTCACCAGTTCGGCGTTGACCTGCTCGACGCATTCCTGGATCAGCTGATAAACCTCCGGCTTGCCGGCAAGGTCCGTGTAACCCGCGTAGGGAATGCCGCGCCGCTCGGCCCAGTTGCCGACCGCGCCCATGTCGACGTTAATGAAGGCGCAGACCATGTTTCTGTCGTGGCCGAAGCAGACTGCTTCCTTGATGTACTGGAAGAACTTGAGCTTGTTCTCGATGTAGTTGGGCGCGAACATGGCGCCGCCGGCCAGCTTGCCCACGTCCTTGGCGCGATCGATGATCTTCAGGTGGCCATCGGCATCGATGAAGCCGGCGTCGCCGGTCATGAAGTAGCCGTCGGCATTGATCGATTCGGCCGTGGCATCCGGTCGCTTGTAGTATTCCTTGAGCAGCATCGGGCCCTTGACCAGGATCTCGCCGTTGTCGGCGATCCTGATCTCGACCTGCGGCGCCGGCTTGCCGACGGAGTCGTACTTGATCTGGCGATCGGGCTGCAGGCAGACGTAGGCGCAGGTCTCGGTCTGGCCATAGAACTGCTTGAGATTGATGCCGATCGAGCGGTAGAAGCGAAACAGGTCGGGGCCGATGGCCGCGCCGGCAGTGTAGGCGACGCGAATGCGGCTCATGCCGAGCACGTTCCTCAACGGGCCGTACACGAGGAAGTTGCCGAGCGCATACAGCAGGCGGTCCTTGCCGGACACGGGCCTGCCGTCGAGCAGGTCGGCGCCGCAGCGCTTGGCCACGGCCATGAAGGCGTGGAACATGGTGCGCTTGATGCGGCCCGCATCCTCCATGCGGATCATGACCTGCGTCAGCAGGTTCTCGAACACCCGCGGCGGCGCGAAGTAGTAGCTCGGTCCGATCTCGCGCAGATCGATCATCACCGTTTCGCCCGATTCCGGACAATTGACGGTGAAGCCGGCCACCAGAGCCTGCGCATACGAAAACAGGTGGTCGCCGACCCAGGCCATCGGCAGGTAGGAGAGGATGTTGCCGTCAGCGGCAAGGTGGTCCACTTCCATGCCGCCCCGCGCCGCGGCAATGAACGCGGCATGGGTCTGGGAGACGCCCTTTGGCTTGCCGGTCGTCCCCGACGTATAGAGCATGATGGAGACATCGTCCGTCGCACCCCTGGCCATTTCCTGCTTGATGAAGTCCGGCTGGTTGGCGTTGTGGATGCGGCCCATCGCCAATACCTCGTCCATGCCATGCAGGAAGGGCTGGGTGTAATGGCGCAGGCCGCGCGGGTCGTCGTACACGATTTGCTGCAGGTGCGGGCACTGGTCGCGCACTTCGAGCAGCTTGTCCACCTGCTCCTGATCCTCGACTATGGCGATGCGGATGTCGGCATCGAGCATCACGAAGACCATTTCCTGGGCAACGGCGTCCTGGTAGAGCGGCACCGGCACGCCGCCGAGGATCTGCGCCGCGCACATCGACCAGTACAGACGCGGGCGGTTGTCGCCGATGATCGCCAGGCGATCGCCGCGCTTGAAGCCGAGTTCGGCCAGTCCGCAGGCCAGCGCCGTCACTTCGGCGGCGACCTGCGACCAGGTCCAGCTCTGCCAGATGCCCAGATCCTTTTCGCGCATGGCCGGCGCATCGCCACGCACGTGTGCGTGGTGCATCAACAGACGCGGAAAAGTATCGAGCGAGGGAGCGTCCGTCATGGACGCTCCCGGTCCTGCCGCCATCAATGTCTCCTCCTGCCAGCCGCTTGCGGCAAATTCCGGGCGGTCTATATGCGATTCATTGTAGCCCCCGATCATCCTACAATTGTCGCGTGGCCGACAATTCGGGAAAAATCCAACCCACCCTCGCCGAGACCCTGCGCAATTGCCGCTGGGCCTGCGATTTGACCGATGCTGAATTCGATCGCGTCGAAGCGGGCGTATTCGAACGCAGGATTACGGCCGGCAGCTTCGTCTGCCGCAAGGGCGAGCCGGTCGAGCACTGGTTCGGTGTCGTCGACGGTTTGCTCAAGCTGACCAGCGATCTGGAGAGTGGCAAGACCGCCACCCTGACCGGCGTGCCGCCGGGCGGCTGGTTCGGCGAGGGTTCGCTGCTGAAGACCGAACCTCGCCGCTACGACGCCAT
Source organism: Rhodocyclaceae bacterium (assembly GCA_035654135.1). Taxonomy (GTDB): domain Bacteria; phylum Pseudomonadota; class Gammaproteobacteria; order Burkholderiales; family Rhodocyclaceae; genus Fen-999. The sequence continues at coordinate 12,002 of DASRXN010000079.1, forward strand.
CGCCCTGCGCGATTCACGGGTCGCTCACATGCGGCGGGAGACTTTCCAGTGGCTGCTCGACCACAGCATCGGCTTCAACCGCTATCTTCTGGTGCAGATCAACGAGCGGCTCGGCCAGTTCATCGGCCTGCTGGAATCGGAACGCCTGCTCGATACCGACGCCCGCGTCGCCCGCTGCCTGGCGACGCTGTTCAATCCGGTGCTCTATCCGGGTCTCGGCCCCCACCTGGCCGTCTCCCAAGAGGAAATCGGCTACTTGACCGGCGTTTCCCGCCAGCGCGTGAACCGCTCGCTGAAGGTGCTGCAATTCGCCGGCTACCTGACCGTCGAATACGGCAGCATCACCATCCGCGATCTCGACGGCCTGCGCCGGTTTGGCGGCTGAGCGCACTTGCGGTAAAGTCACGCCGTTCCGACTTCAGCCATTGGGCATAGCAACCATGATCCGCAACATCTTCCTTTTCCTCGGGCTGGTCCTGCTGGCGGCAGTCGCCTGGGTCTGGCTGACCCTGACCTGGAACTACTCAGAAGGCGAACGGGCCGGCTACGTGCAGAAGTTCTCGCGCAAGGGCTGGCTGTGCAAGACCTGGGAAGGCGAGATCGCCATGGTGACCATGCCGGGCGCCATTCCGGACAAGTTCGAGTTCTCCTTGCGCGACGAAGCGGTGGCCAATCAGATCAACGCCCTCGCCGGCAAGCGGGTAGTGCTCAAGTACCAGCAGCACAAGTTCATTCCGTCGAACTGCTTCGGCGAAACCGAATACTTCGTCACCAGTGCCCGCGCCATCGACGAACAGCCCGTCTCTCCTGCCCCTGCCGTGGCGCCGCCGCTGCAACCGCAACCGGGCACTGCAATGGTCCCAGCAACGCCTGCAACCCCGACGACAACTGGTACGCAGGGATATTGAGGGCGCCGGCGGCGTCCCGCCACAGCTGACTTTTATTCGCGGTGGGCGTAGGGCGCATCGCTGCCGAGCCGCTCGTCGACCACGGCCTTGCCGACGGTGAAGTGGTAGAGGTCCTGGAAGCGCGCGGTGTCGAGTCCCAGCGCGCGATGCACGGCGTCATCGAAATAGCAGCCGATGCCGGTGCCCTGGACGCCGGCGGCCTCCGCCTCCAGGTACAGCACCTGCCCGAGCATGCCCGCCTCCCAGTAACGCTGGCGGTAGCGCCAGGGCCGCGCCGGGTCGATGTCGTCGAAGCGCGCCAGCATGGCCAGGGCAAATGCGGAATCGGCGGCGATGTCCTGCTGGCAGGAAACCGCGGCGGCGAATTCGCGCACGTCCATGGGCGCCAGCAGGTAGAGCGGCAAGTGTTCCGGGCAGCCGGGAACGCTCGTCCACAGCCAGTCGGGGCGCATCGCTGCACGCAGTTCAGCCAATGCGGCCGGTGCCCGCGGCAGGCAGTAGATGCCCGGCTCGATGCCATCGACGCGATGCACGAACAGAACGGGATGCACGCACGGCGCGTGGGCCGCCAGCGACCAGGGCGGCTGGCCGGCGCGCGGCAACAGGGCATCCAGCATGCGATGGAAGCGCCGCGCACTGATGACGGTGACGCCGTCGAAGGACTGGGCGGAACGACGGCGGCGGATCAGGTGACTCACCGGCTCGCGCGAAACGGGCAGCATTGGCGGCAGATCAGCGGCCGGCTCCGCCGCGGCGTGCGTTGCCGCCGGCTTGCGAGTGGCGGCGGCGACGGCGGGGATGTCGGGCCAGTCGCGATGCTGCGGGCTCAGGGCATTGGCCTGCCCCGCCCACTGGGCGTCGGCCAGGCTTGCCAGCACCGCCGCCGCGCCTGGCGCGGCGCCCGGCCCGACCCAGACGAGCGCCTCCGCTTCCTCCGCTTCTGCGTCGGTGAAGTCCGCGGCGCGGGCGAGCCCGGTCAGCGCGGCGATCTCGTCATCGCCCCAGTCGAGCCGACGCGCCGGCCAGCCGAGCGCAGCGGCGGCGTAGGACAGCGCGGCCAGGGCATGGCCGCAATCGTGCTGGCAATAGCGGAAGGCACGCATGCCGTACTTCCAGGCCTCGCGCCAGTGGATGCCGGTCAGGGCCAGCAGGACGCCGCCAGGCCAGGAGAACGGTGCCGCCGCGCGCCGTTCGAGGCCATGGCGGTCAGGTCGGTAATGATGGACGCCGGCCGGCAGCCCCGGCAATTCTGGGCAGATCAGATAACCCTCCGTCGGATGCAGGTTGCCGCTGGACGGATTGCAGCGCAGGGCCCAGCGATTGCCGCCATAGGACTTCCATGCCGACAGGCCGAGGGACAGTTGCAGCAGGCAGGCGATGCTGTCGCCGGTCATGGGCTGCTCCGGTACGCCGGCTGGTGCGAACAAGTCGTCCCAGCAGACCGGCAATTCCCCCGTCAGCAGCGGCAGCTCCAGTTCCGGCGCGCCGGCGTAGCGGCGGAAGGGGTCGGGCTGCGTAGCCCAGTCCAGGCCGCCCGGGCCGGGGGCATAGCGATCCGGATGATGTTTGGAGCGCTCATGGTAGATGCGAACGAGGTCCATTGGCACCATACTAGGCGATATCGCCGGTCGAACGGGATAAGCGGGCGGCGATGTCCGCCGACGACAGTAGAGGGAGGTTGCCGTTTCGATCCCGGAAGGCGCAGCAAAATCGGATTCACCTTGTCGTTCCTATTGAGAAAGGGGTTACGGTGCCATATACATCCGAACTGGTAGATGAACTGAACACGCTGATCCGCTTCGACCTTGCCTGCAATCAGCTCGGGGTCAAGGTGCATAAGACAGCCGACGCAGCCGTCATCGCTGCCACAAGTCGCTTGCATGACAAGGGGCTGCTCACCCAGAAGGACGGCGGGTATTTGACGAGCCTGGGGCGAACGGCGGCGGAACATGCGCAAGCGACATTGGCGCTGCTGACCGAGGGCGAAGCGAAAAAGTCTCTGGTTCGACCCCAGTCGTCCTGCGGCGCCAGCCCCGCCGAGGTGTGACTTACACGTTCCAGCTCGAAACTGACTTCGTCGAGGTGCTGCTCGTAGCTCATCGGTTTCACGGTCTCAGGTCATCGGCGGGGATAGATATCGCCCCCGTATTGTCCAACAGACCGGAGGAATAACCATGTCCGACTATGCGCAACACCCGGATTCCGCCTTTACCCTGCCGCAGATTCGCAAGGTTCCCTTCAACGAGCCGGTCCGCTGGCTGGGCGAGGGCTGGGGCGACCTGCGGCGGGTGCCCATCGCGAGCCTTGCCTATGGCGTCTGCTTCGCGGTGGGCGGCTGGTTGATGGCCTGGGTGTTCTCCGACGCCTATGCCCTCTTCGCGGCCCTGCTGATGGGCTTCCTGATCCTCGGGCCGGCGCTGGCGATGGGCACCTACGATCTGAGCCGGCGGCTCGGGCAGGGCGAGGTGCCACGCTTCCGCGACACCGTAACGGCCTGGCGGCCCAATCTCGCCAACATCGGCATCCTGGCCGCGGTGCTGGGCGTGCTGTTCCTGCTCTGGGCGCGGGCATCGATGGTGGCCTTCGCGCTGTTCTTCGCTACCGCCGGCCTGCCCACGTTCGCCGACGTCCTGCGCGCGATATTCGCCTTCGAGCAGCCAACGTTCGCCATGGCCTACCTCGGCGTCGCCGGCCTGTTCGCCGGGCTCGCCTTCGTCATCAGCGTCATCGCCCTGCCGATGATGCTCGACCGCAAGATCGACGCCGTCAACGCCGCCCTGTCGAGCATGGCGGCGTGCGCGCGCAACCCAGCGGCGATGCTGGTCTGGGCGGGCTGCATCGTCTCGCTGATCGTCGGCAGCATGTTCGCCGGCTATGTCGGCCTGGTAATCGTCATGCCCTGGCTCGGCCATGCCTCCTGGCATGCCTATCGGGATCTGACAGCGAAGGCGGTGTGAGCGGCATTCGCATTGCCCTGCAACTGGCAACTGATGAAAGACTGACCCAGCAACAGCTGCCGCCCCCCGGGATCGCGCCAGTCGCCGGCCTTGCCGGCGAAAGGGTGGCGTGTCGCCACGGCTGACTTGTCCGACGGCCGGGATCGGCCATGAACGGCCTCGTGCCGTTCGTCCCAAAGGCGGACAATCAAGCTCCACAAGGGTAAGCTAAGGGCGCTTCCAAAGACTGCCGCCGTTCGCCAACAGGGCGAGGGCTTGTGCATCACAGCGACACGAGAGGGAGAACATCGTGAAACCAATTCTTGAGCATCTTGCAGCCGCCATTATCGTTTTCAGCTTGCCGTTGCTCGCGTGCGGAGCTGAACCTGCCCCACCGGACTTGGCGTCAGTGACCAGAAGCTCTGGATGCGGGAAGGCACTCGCGGCAAGTTTGGTGGCCGGAAAGACAACTACCCGCACCATCACCTCTGGCGGAAGCAATCGGTCCTACTTGGTGCATGTGCCTGCCAACTACGAGGCCGCAAGGCCTGCACCCGTGGTGTTGAACTTCCATGGATTTGGCAGCAACCCAGAACAGCAGAACGCCGTCAGCGCGTTCGTACCCATGAGCGACCGGGAGGGCTTCATCCTCGTGACTCCCGATGGTGGCATCGGGTGGCGTTTCGCACAGTCGGCCCGCGACGCCAACACGGTGTTTGTCCGTGACGTGGTGGCAAGCGTGGGCGCGGACCTTTGCATCGATCCCAAACGGATCTTTGCCACGGGAAAGTCGCAGGGCGGGTTCATGTCGAGCTGGCTCGGGTGTATCGCACCCGAAATCCTGGCCGCGATCGCGCCGGTCTCGGGAATGTATGAGCCGACCGAAGGTTGCGGGCCCATGCCGATCATGGAGTTTCACGGCACGGCAGACTCGCTCATCCCGTTTGGGGGTGGCAGGGTTCTGGTATTGGGGAACTACCCGGGCGCCGTCGCAGTCATGCAGAAATGGGCTCATTCAAATCGCTGCGCGGGGACGCCGGAAACAATTCAGCTCACGCCGCATGTGCAGAAAATTACGTATCGAGACTGCAACGCCGCAACCATCCAGTTCATCACCGACGCTGGGCACACATGGCCGGGGACGACCATCCGGGAGGGTGACAATTCGCCCCCTGCGGATCTGGCAGCGTCCGAATTGATCTGGGAGTTCTTCAAGGCACATCCGAAGCCGTGAACGGTCGCGCCATCTTTTGGCCGACGCTTTCCATTGCAGTGCGCGACATGATCATCCAATTAAGTCGGGGTTTCCGCCAGCCCTTCTGATCGGCTGGCTACAAGCACTACATTAGGAGCGCTCGTGCAGACCGTTGCGAGGGTCCGCAACGGGCCGCGATCCTGCCCCACGCATTCAAAGAGGCAGTCGCTGAACCTTCTCCCAGTCGAGATGTAACGGTGGCCGATCACAAACGGCCACGAGCGGAAGTCCCGCTCAGAAAAAAATTGATACTTCTGCTGACTGCTGACAGATTGCGAAGCAGCCATTGGCCGATTTCGTCTTGGAAATGGCTCATTTCGTTTCAGGCGATTCCTGAATGAGCGAGGCGCCATTCGGAAAGCGCACAATCATCCGGATTCTGACGGCAACGCCGAAGCGTCTTACACTTGTGCATGGTCAGCAGATGTAAGGAAGGCACATGAAAATGTCCCGCCGCCCCCCCCTCGGCGACCACATCGAGGACAAGCAGGACATGGAGGATCTCAAGCTGTATGCAGCCGTGGCCCGATTCCTGGCCGAGGGCGTACAGATCGTCCGGGCCGATGGCACCATCCTCTACGCCAACCGGAAGTTCGAGGAGCTGTTTGGCTATGCGCCCGGCGAATTGAAGGGAAAGCCGGTCAGCATCCTGAATGCCTCGAACGTCGAAGACGCGGAAGGGATCGCACAAGAGATCTTCCAGACCCTGGCAAGCCAGGGGGCATGGTATGGCCGGCTGCTCAATCGACGCAAGAATGGCAGCGAATTCTGGTCGGAAGCCCATGTAACAGCCTATGCACACCCCCACTTTGGACAGGTCTGGCTCACGGTCCAGTGGGACATTACCAAGCAAATGCTGGGCGAGCAGGCGGTGATCCATAGCGAGCGGCGGCTTAACAGCGTCATTGAGGTGATGCAAGAAGGTATCTGGGATTGGAATCTTTCACGAGGCATCGCCTACCTCTCGCCGCAGTACTACGCGCTCACGGGCTACCAGGAAGGCGAGGTGACGCCAGACTACGAGTTCTTCAAAAGCCTCGTTCATGAAGAGGACTGGCCTACGGTGCAGGCCGCGATGACGGCCTGCCTGGAAGGACGGACCCCTTTCAGCGACATCGAATACCGGATGCGGACCAAGGCGGGCGAGTGGCGCTGGATTAGCGGTCGTGGTCGCGTAGTCGAGCGGGCGGATGACGGCAAACCGCTACGCATGCTCGGTGCGATCCAGGACATCACCGAACGCAATCAGGCGATGGCCAAACTTGAAGAACATCGTCTTCATCTGGAAGAGACAGTCAAACAACGCTCCACTGAACTCCTCGCTGTACAAGACCTGCTACGGATGCAAAAGGAGCGGCTGGAGCTTGCGCTATCCAGCTCGAATCTGGGCACCTGGGATGTCGACCGCGTCACTGGAAAGGCCATTCACGACGCCCGATATTGCGCCCAGATCGGTTACCGGCCCGAGGAGTTTCCCCCCGATATCAATGGCTGGCTCGATCGCCTCCACCCGGATGACGTCGAGGCGGTCATGGCTGGTATGAAGGCACATGACCGGGGAGAGTCGGAAAACTTTCACATGGAGTACCGGGTCAAGCACAAGGACGGGCACTGGGTATGGATTGATTCCTTCGGCAGGATCGTGTCGCGAGATGCGGACGGCACGCCATTGCGGATTGTGGGCACGACCCGCGACGTTACCGCCCAGAAGCGCATGAAGGATGAAGGCACTGAGCTTCTCAAGCGCATCGAGGCCATGATGAACGACATAGTCATCGGTCAGGACGCCCAATCCAGATCAGGCCGCGACGACAGGAGAAATGTTATCGACGAACTTCCCCGTCGCCAGCGGCAGATCCTGATCATGATCGCCCAGGGCATGACGTCGGCAGAAATTGGTGAACGGCTGCAGCTTGGCACGGCCACGGTCATTACTCACCGGCGGGCATTGATGAAACGACTCGACTTGCACACCACGGCGGAACTGACGCGTTTCGCGATCGCGCACGACCTGCTCAAATCCTAGTACTGTCGCGGGGCGGAGGAACCCCTAAGGCTTCCGGACAAGCGCATTCCTAACTGAATTCTCCCATATATGGTAACCAACTACCATGTAATGATGATTGTTTTTCAGGGGAATTCAGTTATCTTCGAATCTAGGTTATTGCCGTCGTTACCCAGTCCCCGCGAACGGAGTTGCATGTTCGGTATTCCCCGGCTCACGCGGCCACATGATTGGTCACTGCGCACCAAGGTTACGGCGCTCGTCTTGCTCGTTGCGCTGGGTGGCGTATGGGGCATCGTTTCTTATGCCCTGTCATCCCTGCGGGCCACGCTTGAAGGCGAGGCATTGAGACAGGAATTCAACAATGCCCGGCACCTCGCCGAGGACATGGATGGCAAGCTCAAGAACTATCAGACTGGTCTTGCCTCTGCGGCCGCACTCCTGGACACGAATCGCCTCAACGATTCCGCCTATGTGCAGGGTGTCTTGGCTGGCCGTTATCACTTCCAGCAGCACTTCGCCCCCCGGGGCTTCATCCTGATCGACCTGGCGGGCCGCGCCATCGCCGATTACCCGGTCATGGCGGGGCGCCGGGGCACCAACTACGCCGACCGCAATTACTTCAAGCAGGTCACCGCCACCGGCAAGTCTTTCATCGACGAACCTCTCCTCGCGCGGATCGACAAACACCCGGCGCTACCGCTCAGCGTGCCGGTGTTCGACGACCGCGGGCAGCTGCGTGCCGTGCTGGTCGGCATTCTCGACCTAGCCCATCCGGAGTTGCTTGGCATCGCCACGGATGCAAGCAATTTGGGCAATAGCGAACGCTACGTGCTCTCGATGAACAGCGAAACCCTCATCGCCAGTACGGACAAGTCGCGCGTGATGACGCATCAGCCCGCCCCAGGCAAGAGTGAATTTGCCGACAAGTTGCGCCAAGGTGTCGAAGGTTCGCTGGTCAGCCAGTCGTCCCAAGGGGTCGAGAAAGCTTACGGCGTGGCGCGATTGCGCGAGGCGAATTGGGTTGTGGTCAACGCCGTGCCGACGGCGGAACTGTTTAGACCGCTAACTGACCTGCGCGCAACGCTTCTGGGGGGCACGTTCATCGTGACGTTGCTCGCGCTTGTCGCAGCGGGGTTTCTGTCGCGACGGGCGACCGGTGCGCTCGAGAGAACGACCACACAGCTGGATGCGATGTCGGCGGGGCGACTGCCTGTGGGCCCATTGCCGGTGGAAGGCGAAACCGAAGTCCGTTCGCTGCTGACCAGCTTCAATCGTTTGACCGGGACGCTCGGATACGCCCAACAGCGATTCGCGACCATCCTCAAGGCCGCCAGCGACGGCATCCACATCCTCGACAGCGAAGGTTTGCTGGTTGATGCCAACGTTGCCTTCCTGAGAATGCTCGGTTACGACCACGCCATCATTGGCAATCTGCATGTCTATGACTGGGATGTCCTGCTTAGCTGGGAGGTCATTCATAAACAAAACGAACTACTCATTACTTCTGGTGATACAAAAGTCTTCGAAACCCGCCACAAGCGTCGTGACGGCAGCGTATTCGATGTCGAAATCAGCGCGTGCGGCCTGGAGATCGAGGGGAAGAAGTTCCTATACGCGGCATCGCGCGACATCAGCGACCGCAAGCAGCGCGAAGCCGAGTTGGCCCAAGCCACCCAGCGGTTGCGGGACAACGACCTCGCGATGGATGCCGTGGGAATCGGTGTCAGCTGGGTAGACGAGGAAACCGGGCGCTTCACCTATGCGAACAGGACGATGGCGCGGCGCCTGGGTTATACGGCCGAGGAGTTCGCCCAACTCCACGCTTGGGACATCAACCCCATCTACTCTCCCGAGATGTTTCGCGGCCAGGCCGAGGTGCTGCGAACCTCCGATAGCTTTAGGACGGACACCATCCACCGCACTAAAGACGGCCGCGATATTCCCGTCGAGATTGTCGTCTATAACCGGCCCGCGCAAGACGGTTTGCCAGCCATGCGCATCGTGTTCCAGACCGACATCACCGAGCGCAAGCGTGCCGAGGAGCAGGTGCGCCAGCTTTCCCGGGCCGTCGAGCAGAGCCCGGATTCCATCGTCATCACCAACCTGATTGCCGAGATCGAGTTCGTCAACGCGTCCTTCCTGCGGGAGACGGGTTACCAATGGGAGGACGTGGCCGGCCGGAACCCGCGCATGCTGCAGTCGGGCAAGACGCCCCGCGAAACCTATACGGCGCTGTGGCGCGCCCTGACGCAGGGACAGGTCTGGGAGGGCGAACTCTTCAATCGCCGCAAGGACGGCAGCGAATATGTCGAGCACGCGATCATCAGCCCGATCCGCCAGACCGACGGCACGGTGACGCATTATGTCGCAGTCAAGGCAGACGTCACCGAGGCGCGGCGTATGAACGCGGAACTCGAGGACTACCGTAACGGCCTCGAGCGCCTGGTCGAAGAGCGCACGGCGCAGCTGGCCGAAGCCAAGGAAGCCGCCGAAGCCGCCGCAAAGGCCAAGAGTGTGTTTCTGGCGAACATGAGCCATGAGATCCGCACGCCGCTGAACGGTGTTCTGGGGCTGGCGCAGATCGGCTACCGCGACAACGCCGGACGAATCAAGGCGCAGCAGACTTTCAGCCAGATCCTCGGCTCCGGCAAGCTGCTGCTCACCATCATCAACGACATTCTCGACTTCTCGAAGATCGAAGCCGGCAAGCTCGACATCGAGGCCGTGCCGTTCGACCCGGCCCGCCTCGTCGACGAGGCAATCCGCAGCGTGCAGGTTCTCGTGTCGAAGAAGAGTGTCGAGCTGAAAGTGGAACAGACTGACCTGCCGGCCGGTTGCCTGGGAGACCCGGTGCGCATCTCCCAGGTGCTGCTCAACCTGCTGTCCAACGCCATCAAGTTCACCGAGCGCGGCGAAGTCTGCCTCGCGGCCCTGTGGGAAGGCGAAGCACTGGTCTTTGCCGTACGGGACACCGGCATTGGCATTCCCTCGGAGACCCAGGGCCGGCTGTTCCAGCCCTTCCAGCAGGCGGACAGCAGTGTCACGCGCAAGTACGGCGGCACCGGCCTGGGACTGGTGATCAGCCGGCGGCTGGCGGAACTGATGGGCGGCACGCTGGCGGTGGAAAGCACCCCAGGGCAGGGCAGCACCTTCACCCTGCGGCTGCCGCTCGAGGAGACCGAGACTCCTGCGGCGACCGGAACCGTGGCCGCAACGGGAACGATGCGGCTGGCGGGCCTGCGGTTGCTGGTGGCGGAAGACAACGCCATCAACCAGCTGGTGATCGAGAACCTGCTGACCGGCGAAGGGGCGGAGGTTGTGCTGGCGGACAACGGCGGGCGGGCGGTGGAAGCGGTGGAACAGGCCCTGACGCCCTACGACGCCGTGCTGATGGACGTGCAGATGCCGGTGCTGGACGGGCTGGCGGCGACCCAGCTACTCAAGCAGTCGCACCCCCACCTGCCGGTGATCGGCCAGACTGCGCATGCCCTTAAGGAAGAGACCGACAGGTGCGTGGCGGCGGGAATGGTGGCGATTGTCCATAAGCCGATCGACCTCGAAGTTCTTGTCTCCACCCTGCTGGAATTGGTAGGAGTGCCCGGCCGGCCGCCGGCGGCTCCCGCCACGATGGCAAACAACGTACCCACTGCCGAGGCCGTGGTGGTCGATTGGCTGGCGCAGGAGCGGCGCTACCCGAACCGGGCCGAGTTCGTCGGGCGGTTGATGAAGATGGCCGTGGAAGGACATGCCGGGGATGGCAAGCGGTTGCGCGCGCTGGCATCCTCCGGCGACCTCGACGCGATCGAACGACTGGCGCACGAGTTGAAGGGCGTTGCCGGCAACCTGTGTGCGCCGGAAGCCCTGACGCGGGCTATCCGGGCGATGGAAAGTGCTCGGGCAAGGAATCCAGAAGCAATTCAGCGGGCGCAGGAACTCGCTGCTGCCGTGGATCGGATGATCGAAGCCTTCAGGCAGGGTCGATCCGACTGAGCCTCCAAGCCGTGCCCCGATCTCGAGCGGCTGCTCATGGATCACCAAGCAGACGGCCGGCTTGCAATTTTCATGGAACAGATTAGGGTCGATAGCAGTAGTTCCGAATAGTCAGCCGTGGCGACGCGCCAGGCAGCGTCGGGTTGCCGCCCTCAGTTGAGTTGTCTGGCGCGG
>DASRXN010000080.1:0-5486 GCA_035654135.1 Rhodocyclaceae bacterium
CAAGCGTACGCCGATTGCCGAATACACCAAACATGGTCGTGGCACCAAGGGCATGATCGCCATCAGCACTTCCGAGCGCAACGGCAAGGTGATCGGCGCGGTGCTGGTACAGCCAGACGACGAAGTGATGCTGATTTCCACAGGTGGAGTGATGATCCGAACCCGGGTCGGGCAGGTGCGCGAGACCAGCCGCTCGGCCCAAGGCGTGACGCTGATTAATCTCGACGACGGCACCAAGCTGGCCGGCATCGACAAGGTCATCGAAACAGAAGAGGAGTGAGAACCATGGCACGTGTATTCAACTTCAGCGCGGGCCCTGCCGCGCTGCCCGAAGAAGTTCTGAAGCAGGCCGCCGACGAAATGGTCGATTGGCATGGCGCCGGCTGCTCGGTGATGGAAATGAGCCACCGCGGCAAGGAGTTCATGGGCATCGCCGCCCAGGCCGAGGCCGATCTGCGCGAGCTGATGGGCATTCCCGCGAACTACAAGGTGCTGTTCCTGCAGGGTGGTGCCTCGGCCCAGTTCGAGATGATTCCGATCAACCTGCTGCGCGGCAAGGCGTCCGCCGACTACGTGTATACGGGCGAGTGGGCCAAGAAGGCGATCAAGGCGGCCAAGACTTTCTGCAACGTCAATGTCGTCGCCAGTGCCGAGGACAAGAGCTTCACCTACGCGCCTGCCCTGGCTGACTGGAAGCTGAACAAGGATGCCGCCTACGTCCATTACACGTCGAACGAGACCATCGGCGGCGTCGAATTCAACTGGACTCCCGAAACCGGCGATATACCGCTGGTCTGCGACATGTCCTCCAACATCCTGTCGCGGCCGATCGACGTCTCCAAGTACGGCCTGATCTATGCCGGTGCCCAGAAAAATATCGGCCCGGCCGGCCTGACCATCGTTATCGTTCGCGACGACCTGGTCGGGCAGGCGGTGCCGACGCCGCCGGCGATGCTCAACTACAAGACCCACGTCGATGCCGAATCGATGTACAACACGCCGCCAACCTACGCAATCTACATCGCCGGCCTGGTGTTCCAGTGGCTGAAGCGCAACGGTGGCATCGCGGCAATGGAGCAGAAGAACATCGAGAAGGCCAATCTGCTTTACAACTATCTCGAGACGACGGACTTCTATCGCAATCCGGTCGCCAGGTCGGACCGTTCGCGCATGAACGTGCCGTTCACGCTCAAGGATGCCGGCCTCGACGAGGAATTCCTCAAGGGCGCCAAGGCCAAGGGCATGGTGCAGCTGAAGGGCCATCGCTCGGTCGGCGGCATGCGCGCCTCGATCTACAACGCCATGCCCACCGCAGGCGTTCAGGCGCTGGTCGAATACATGAAGGAATTTGCTGCTGCCAAGGGGTGAGATCATGGCCGAAAAACTTCAGGTTCTGATCCTCAACAACATTTCCGCCCACGGCTTGAAGCGCTTGCCGGGTGAACGGTTCGATCACGGCAAGGAGATCTCTAAGCCGGACGCGATTCTGGTCCGCTCGGCCGACATGCACAGCATGGACATCCCGAAGTCCGTGCTGGCCATTGGCCGCGCCGGTTCGGGAACCAACAACATTCCCGTCAAGGCGATGTCGGCACGCGGCGTGCCGGTGTTCAACGCCCCTGGCGCCAACGCCAACGCGGTGAAGGAACTGGTGGTGGCGGGCATGCTGCTGGCGGCGCGCAACATCGGCGGCGCCATGAAGTTCGTCTCGGCTCTCGATCCCAAGGATGCGGAGATGGAGAAGAAGGTCGAAGGCGGCAAAAAGACCTATGCGGGCTTTGAACTGGCCGGCCATACCCTGGGTGTCATCGGGCTGGGCAAGATCGGCTGCCTGGTCGCCGATGTCGCCATCAAGCTGGGCATGCACGTCATCGGCTACGATCCCGAGATCACCGTCGATGCGGCCTGGAGCCTGCCTTCGCAGGTCAAGAAGGCGAACAGCCTTGCCGACGTGCTGAAGAATTCCAACTTCGTCAGCATGCACGTGCCGCTGGTCGACGCGACGCGCAAGATGATCAATGCAGCGGCGCTCGAGCAGATGAAGGCGGGTTCGGTGCTGCTCAATTTTTCGCGCGAGGGCGTGGTCGATGAAGCGGCGGTGCTGGCGGCACTGGAAGCGAAGAAGCTTGCCAACTACGTCTGCGACTTCCCGAGCGCGCATGTGAACGGCCATCCGCATGTTGTCGCGCTGCCGCACCTGGGCGCCTCCACCAGGGAGGCGGAGGAGAACTGCGCGCAGATGGTGGCTGTCCAAGTGCGCGATTACCTGCTCGACGGCAACATCGTGAACTCGGTCAATTTCCCGACCGTGACCATGCCGCGCGAGTCCGGCTTCCGCATCGCCATCGCCAACGCCAACGTGCCCAACATGGTCGGCCAGATATCGACCGCCATGGCCGAAGCCAAGCTCAACATCAGCAACATGATGAACAAGTCGAAGGGCGACGTGGCCTACACACTGGTCGATGTCGACAGCAAGGTGCCGAAGAAGGTGATTGACGCGATTGCCAAGATCGAAGGCGTCCTCGCCGTGCGCTACCTGCCCATGGAAGGCTGATGAGCAAGGCTGGCGAGAAGGAAGAACTGGCCGGGCTGCGCGAGCGCATCGACGCGGTCGACGATGAAGTATTGCGCCTGCTCTCCGAGCGGGCGCAGTTCGCTCACCGCATCGGCGAGATCAAGCACGGCAACATCTACCGGCCCGAGCGGGAGGCACAGGTGCTGCGGCGGATTGCCGAGACCAACCCCGGCCCGCTGCCCGCAGGTTCCGTGCGGACAATCTTCCGCGAGATCATGTCCGCCTGTCTGGCGCTCGAGCAGCCGCTGAACATCGCCTTTTTCGGCCCCGCAGGCACCTTTACCGAAAGCGCCGCCAAGAAGCATTTCGGCTCGGCGCCGACCTTCACGCCGTTCATCACCATCGACGACGTCTTTCGCGCCGTCGAGTCGGGCAACGCCGACTACGGGGTGGTGCCGGTAGAAAACTCGACCGAGGGCGCCGTCGGCCGTACGCTCGACCTGCTGCTGACGTCGCCGCTGATGATCTGCGGCGAGATCGGCCTGCGCATCCACCAGAACCTGATGTCAAAGTCAGCCGCGGCGGAACGCCTCACCAAGCTGTATTCGCATGCCCAGTCGCTGGCGCAGTGCCACGAGTGGCTGAACCGCAACCTACCCAATGTGCCTCGCGTACCCGTGGCCAGCAACGCCGAGGCGGCACGCATGGCGGCGCTTGAACCGGATGCCTGCGCCATCGCCGGCGAGGCGGCGGCGAAGCTCTACGAGCTGAACATCCTCGCCGCCAACGTCGAGGATGATCCCAACAACACCACGCGTTTCCTCGTCCTCGCCCAGCATGATTCTGGCCCCTCCGGACAGGACAAGACATCCTTCGTCTGTTCGGCGCAGAACAAGCCGGGGGCGGTGCACGACCTGCTGACGCCGTTGAAGACGCACGGCGTGTCGATGAGCAAGTTCGAGTCGCGCCCGGCGCGCGGCTTCGGCGGCTCTCGCTGGGCCTACGTGTTCTTCATCGATGTTGAAGGACACCGGCAGGATGCGGTCGTGGCCCGGGCGCTGGAAGACCTGCGCGGCCAGGTCGGTTTCCTCAAGGAACTCGGTTCCTATCCACGGGCCGGCTCATGAGCATTGTCGAGCAGGCGCCCGGCTATATCCGGGCAATTTCGCCCTACGTGCCGGGCAAGCCGATCACCGAACTGGCCCGCGAAATGGGCATCCCGGTGGACAGCATCGTCAAGCTGGCCTCGAACGAGAATCCACTCGGCATGAGCCCGAAGGCACGAGCGGCCGTCGAAAGGGCGATCGCGGGCATCGAGCGCTATCCCGACCAGTTCGAATTGATTGCGGCACTGGCCGACCGTTTCGGGCTGGAACCGGCGCAGATCGTGCTCGGCAACGGTTCCAACGATGTGCTCGACCTGGTGGCGCGGGTGTTTCTGGCGCCGGGCCGTTCGGCGGTCATGGCGCAGCATGCCTTCGCCGTCTATCCGCTGGCGACCATGAGCGCGGGTGCCGAATGCCTCGTCGCGCCGGCAAGACATTACGGCCACGACCTTGACGCCATGCGGGCTGCGATCCGACCCGATACGCGCGTGGTCTGGATCGCCAACCCGAACAATCCCACCGGCAACTTCCTGCCCTATCCGGAAGTGAAGGCCTTCCTGCAGGCGGTGCCGACGGATATCGCGGTCGTGCTGGACGAGGCCTACAATGACTACTTGGCGCCGGCCGATCGCGTCGACACGCTGGGCTGGATCGCGCAGTTTCCGAACCTGATCGTTACCCGCACCTTCTCGAAGGTCTATGGACTGGCCGGCCTGCGCGTCGGCTATGCGGCCGCCTCGCCCGAGGTAACCGACCTTATGAATCGCGTGCGCCAGCCGTTCAATGTCAATAACCTCGCCATCGCCGCCGCCGCCGCGGCGCTGAACGACCATGCCTTTCTTGCCGAGAGTTTCGATCTCAACCGGCGCGGCATGGAGCAAGTGGTGGCCGGCCTCAAGCGTCTCGGCCTGGAACACATCCCGTCACATGGCAACTTCGTCACCGTGAAAGTCAGCGATGGCGGCACGGTGAACCGGAAGCTGCTGAAACAAGGCGTCATCGTGCGGCCGATCGGCGGCTACGGCCTGCCCAATCACCTGCGCGTGACCATAGGTCTGGAGCGCGAGAACGTCCGCTTCCTCGAAGCGCTGGAGCGCGCGCTCTGATGGTTGGCAAAGTTGTCGTCTGCGGCGTCGGCCTGATCGGTGGTTCGTTCGCGCTGGCCGTAAAGTCAGCCGTGGCGGCACGCCAATGCCCCCGTATCGTCGGCATGGGACGCACCCGTGCGCCGCTGGAAGAGGCTCTGCGCCTCGGTGTCATCGACGAGATAGGCAGCGACTGGGCGAGCGCGCTCAAGGGCGCCGATCTGGTGCTGCTCGGCATGCCGGTTGGCCAGATGGCGCCGGTGATGCAGGCGCTGATGCCGCACCTGGAGCCGCAGACGCTGGTCACCGATGGCGGCAGCACCAAGTCCGATGTCGTTGCGGCGGCACGTGCCACCTTCGGCGACAAACTTGCGAAGTTCGTGCCAGGCCACCCGATCGCTGGCGCCGAGAAAAGCGGCGTCGCCGCCGCGAAGGCCGACCTCTATGTCGACCGGCGCGTGGTGCTGACGCCGTTACCGGAGAACGCGCCGGAGTCGGTCGCTGCCGTGCGCAAAGTCTGGGAACTCTGCGGCGCGCGCGTTTCCGAGCTGGCCGCCGAAGAGCACGACCGCGTCTTCGCGGCCGTCAGCCACCTCCCGCACCTGCTGGCCTTCGCTCTGGTGCACGATCTCGCGACGCGCGTGAACTCCGAACAGCTGTTCGGCTTTGCCGCCGGTGGCTTCCGAGACTTTACGCGAATCGCCAGCAGCCATCCTGAGATGTGGCGCGATATCTGTCTCGCCAATCGCCGTGCACTTATTCAGGAACTCGACGCCT
>DASRXN010000081.1:0-2335 GCA_035654135.1 Rhodocyclaceae bacterium
ACAGCAGACGATAGCTGCACCAGCGGGCACGTCGAACAGCGCCGATACCAAGAGTCCGGCCGCATATGCCGCGGCACCGAGGCCCCAGGATGCCGCCAGCCGAAGGCTGCCGGCGAGCCGGCGCATGGCCACGGCCGGTGCAATCAGGCTCGCGAACACCAGCAGCACTCCCACGAGTTGCACCGAGGCTGTCACCGTCAAGGCGAAAAGGATGTAGAAGCCCGTTCGGCCAAGGCGCTTGCCGAAAGCGAACCACGCGCCGAGGATGACTGCATAGAGCGCCGCCACCGGTACCAGCCGTTCCCAGCCCACCCAGAGAATCTGGCCGGCCAGCAGATCCTGGAGATGCTCGCCGCCATGCGGATTGCCGGCCAGCAGCAGAATGCCTGCCGCGGCCGCGACGACGAACAGCAGGCCGATCAGCGCCTCCTGGACCTCCGGCCAGCGCCGCTCGGTCCATGTCAGCAGCAGGCCGCCGGCCAGGGCGGCGACCGCAGCCGCGGCCTGCACTGCAAATGGCGATTCCCAATCCAGCCGCTGGGCGACGATCACGCCCAAGCCGGCCACCTGGGCAATGGCGAGGTCAATGAAGATGATGCCGCGCCCCAGCACCTCGATGCCGAACGGCACATGTGTGGCGAGCACCAGCAGGCCGGCGACCATGGGCGCCACGAGAAGGCTCCAGTCGAAGCTCATTTCAGCGCTGCCATCAGACGCTCGACGGTGTCGTCGAAGAGGCCGAACAGATCCTTCGCCCGCTCGCTGCCGCCGACGGTGAACGGTACCTCCACCACCGGCACCTTCGCCTCCCGGCCGAACCACTCCGCCGCCTGCGGCGACTGATAGGCGGCCCGAATGATCAGCCGCGGCGGCTTGGCGGCAACTTGCGTCAGTAACCGGCCAAGATAGGCCACGGACGGCTCGATGCCCGGCTTCGGTTCCAGCGTCGCGACCTCCTTCAATCCCAGCCAGTCTTCGAGGTAAGGGAAGGCCTTGTGCTGCACGGCTATCGGCAGCCCACGCAGCGGTGCCGCCTGCTTTTCCCAGCGGAGGATGGCTGCCCGCCAGCGCTCGCCGAAGGATTTCCAGTTGGCACGATATGCCACGGCATCGGCCGGCGACAGTTCCGCCATGCGGGCCGTCAGCGCCTCGCCGATCTTGAGGAAATTGCGCGGATCGGTCTGGATGTGCGGATTGCCGGCCGCATGCACATCGCCCTCGGCACGGTCGAGGCGGCCGGGAATCTCCATCATGGTCACGTGGGCGGCGGCTTCGAAATAGCCCGGCTGGCCGGGCTGGATGCGACTGTTGCCGGAATCGCGCTGCACCAGCGGCAGCCAGCCGATTTCCAGCTCGGCGCCCGTCGCCACCACCAGATCGGCGCTGCGAGCGCGGGCGATCAGCGACGGCCGCGCCTGGATGTGGTGCGGGTCCTGCAAGGCGCCGGCGGCGGTGAATACGTCGACCTTGTCGCCGCCGATTTCCTTGGCCAGCGCGCCCCACTCGGGCACCGTGGCGAAGACCTTCAGCGCCGCCTGCGCCGGCAGGGCAAGCAGGGCCGCCAGCAAGAGAACAATGGCTCTCATGTGCTTCTCCTCAGAACTTGTGGGCGCCGTGGGCACCCAGGCTGACCACGTATTGCAGCCAGAGCTGGTTGTCGACGGCATCGGGACGCGACTGGTCGCGCGCGATTTGCAAACGCCAACGCGAGAATTCGGACGGGGAGTAATCGGCCATCACGGTATTGCGCTTCGGCTTGTAGGCGGCGAGCAGCGGGAAGTCGGCCGGATTCAGCGTGCCGCCAAGACTGACTTTGCCTGAGTCGAGCCGGTCGAACCGGTAGCCGACCCGCCAGCGCGGCATGAAATGGTAGACGGCCTGGCCGTAGAAACCGGACTGGCTCGAAGCGTAGTCATCGGCAAGGTTGACGCCATTGATGTCGAAGGCGAGCGCCCCCGTCTCGCGGCGATGGAAATACTCGCCCTGAACGATCAGGTTGCGCCCCCGCCCCAGGTCCTGCTTCCAGACGGCATCCGCCAGCCAGGTGCGGCTGCGGCCGGAGAAGGCGTCGGTCTTGCCGCCGTCCGCAAACTGCCGGTCGCGCGGCGACGTGCCGAGAACCGACAGGCCCGCCCGCCAGCTGCCCGACGTGCCCGCATCGCCACCGATATGGGCGAACAGCGCGCCGACGGTGCCGCCATTCTTGTTGCGGTCGGTGGACGGGAAGGCGCCACCGGCCGCCGCCTCGCCGCCCAGTTCGACGAACAGGTCGGTGGGCGCCACCCATTTGAGCTGCACGCCGTCGTTCTTCAACTGGCCGCCGAGCATGGCCTTG
>DASRXN010000082.1:0-4664 GCA_035654135.1 Rhodocyclaceae bacterium
CTCGGTGTTTCCGGCATCAGCCAGGACATGCGCGAACTGCTTGCCTCCGATAAGCCTGAGGCGCGGGAAGCAGTGGATCTGTTCTGCTACCGGATCGTGCGCGAGATCGGTTCTCTCGCCGCGGCGCTGGGCGGCCTCGACGCGCTGGTCTTTACCGGCGGCATCGGCGAGCATGCCGCGCCTGTCCGCGCGCAGGTCTGCCAGGCGCTCGGCTGGCTGGGCATCGAACTCGACGATAGCGCCAATCGGGCACATGCGCGGCGTATCACCACGACTGACTCTCGCGTCGACGTGCTGGTGCTACCCACCAACGAGGAATGGATGATCGCCCGCCATACGGCGGCACTGATTGCGTAAGGACGAAAGGGGCCGGGAGGTAGAATCCTTCCCATCGCTCCGTCCGTCATCCATGACCGTCGTTCCAAGAACTCCACATTCGCCGCTGCACCTTCTGATCCTCGCCGCCGACGCGGAAGGCGCCGGGGCGCTCGCCCACCGGTTCACAACGGAAAAAGCGCAGCCTGAGTTTGTCTGCGTCCACGACGCGACTGGCCTGCGCACTGCCCTGCGGGCCCGGCCTTGGGACGCGCTGCTCTACGTTTTCGGCCTGCCGGGCCTGACTGCAGCGGCCGCTCTGAAAGTTTTGCACGGGCTCGACCTCGACCTTCCATTTGTCATTGTGGCCGACCCCGCCGACGAGCGGGCCGCCGTTCGGGCCATGCGTTCCGGCGCGCACGACGTCGTCTTTCGCGACCGGCTGGATCGGCTGGTACCCGCAGTGGAGCGGGAAGTGCACGAGGCGCGTCACCGTGCCGACCACCGCGCGGCGCTGGCCATGGTCAATGACAGCGACGCCCGCTTCCGTGGCCTGGCCTCCAGCCTGCCGGGAATGGTCTTCCACCTGCAACGGGCATCGGACGGCAGCTACCGCTTTCTCTACGTCAGCGACGGCAGCCACCACCTGTTCGGCATCAAGCAGCACGAACTGCTGATCTCGCCGAAGAAATTCTTCGAGGCCTTCGAGGCGGACGACCGTCGCTCGCTGCAAGCGGCCCTGACGGAATCCGCCGCCGGCGGCTCGCCGCTCGACTGGGCCGGCCGCCTGCGCGGACGCAGCCGCGGCAGATGGATAGACCTGCGCTCGACGCCCCAGCGCGGCGAGGAAGGCTCAGCGGGAGTTGTCAGTTGGCAGGGCATCGCCACCAACATCACGGCGATCAAGGAAACCGAGGCAGCACTACGCGCCTCCCGCGAGCAGCTGTCCGAACTGTCCTTCCACCTGGAAGCGGCACGAGAACAGGAACGCGAGCGCATTGCGCGCGACATCCACGACGAACTCGGCAGTATTCTGGTGCGTCTGAAAATCGAGGCGGCGCTGATGGCCGGCAAGCTGCCCGCCGAGCCGCCGGCGCTGCGCGAGAAGGCGCGCTCCATCGAAACCCTGCTCGACCAGGCCATGGGCGCGGCCAGCCGGGTGGCGCGCGAACTGCGCCCCGGCATCCTCAAGGAATTCGGACTGCCCGCGGCCATCGAGTCGTTGACCGAAGACTTTTCCCAGCACGTCGGCATTACCTGCCGCGTCCAGTGCGACGACGACCTGGAACCGGACCCTGACACCTCACTGGCACTGTTCCGCATCGTCCAGGAAACGCTGACCAACATCGCCAAGCACGCACGCGCCTCGCTGGTAGTCGTGCGTCTGAAGCGGGAAAAAGGTAGCATTGCGCTCGAACTGCGCGACAACGGTCGTGGCATCTCCGATGCCGACATGGCGAAGCCCAAGTCCTTCGGTTTGCGGGGTATCCGCGAGCGGGTGCATAGCCTCGCCGGGGAATTTTCCATCGCGTCGGGCGAGCATGGCGGCACCCGTATTCACCTGCGGGTGCCCGAAAAGCGCGGCATAGAACCTGTCGCCCCGGAAGAAGTTGAAGACATCCAGCAAAAACTATTTTGAATATGGCTGACAGGATTCACGTACTCATCGCCGACGACCACGCCATCGTGCGCCAGGGACTGCGGCAGATCCTTTCCGAAACCGACGACCTGGTGGTTGCCGGCGAAGCCGACGATGGCGTCGAGGCGCTGCAGTTGGCACGCCAGCAGGAATGGAATGTCTTCCTGCTCGATGTCTCGATGCCCAACCGCAACGGCATCGACACCCTCAAGCAATTGAAGAAGGAATTCCCCCGCCTGCCGGTGCTGATCCTCTCCATGCACCCGGAAGAGCAGTATGCGATCCGTGCCCTCAAGGCCGGCGCCTCCGGCTACCTGACCAAGCAGAGCGCGCCTGAACAGCTGGTGACGGCGATCCGGCAGGTGGCCCGCGGCAAGAAATACGTCAGCCCGACGGTGGCGATGCAGCTCGCCGACGCCATCGCCAACGATTCCGAACAGCCGCCGCACGAACTTCTTTCCGATCGGGAGTACGAGGTGCTGAAGTTGATCGCCGCCGGCAAGACCCTGACCCAGATCGCAGAGGAACTGAATCTGGCCGTCGCCACCATCAGCACCTTTCGCTCCCGCATCTTGACCAAGCTCGGCCTTGGCAGCACCGCCGAGCTGATCCGCTACGGCCTCGAGCATAGTCTGGTCTAGCAGAGATGGCCGAGACGCAACACCCGTCCGAAATCGCGCGCGAAACGCTGCGCCAGCTGGCAATGCGCCGCACGCCGCCGACGCCAGACAACTATCGCGCCCTCTATCACGAGATCGCCGGCACCGCGACCGCCGAAGCATTCCCGGAACGCGCGCTGAAGACACTGGCTGCCGGCCTGCCACGACTGACTCCCGAGCAGATGCGTTTTTCGCGCCAATTGGAAAGCGCCATCGCCGAAGCCAGCTGGGATGGCATGAAGACGGTGCTCAGCGAGCTGCTGGCCAAGGGTGCCGCCGCGCCGCCCAACTGGAGCGCGCTGATTCGCGAGTTGCTTAGCCAGTACACGGCCCGCCATGCCGGCACCACTCCGGCCAAGAAGCGCGAAACGCTGGAGCACGTGCTTACGGCATCCGGCACGCCGGACGTCCTGTTTGCACGTCTGCAATCCCTGACGAAGAACTGGGCACAAGGCAGTGCGGCCGAGAGCGCCCTGACCGACGGGGACGTTGCAACGACGGATGCCGCCGCTGACGCTCCCACCGCCGAAGCGGGGCCCATGAACGCGGAATTGCAGGAGTTGCTGGCGCAGTTGCTTGACCACACGCTCAGCGTCCTGCTGCTCGACACCCCCGATCTGGCTAAGGAAGCCGCGGGTCTTGCCGCCGACGTTCGCACGGCAGACACCGCGGAGCAGATCGCCGGCTTCACCGGCAAGCTGAAGAAGTTCAGTTACCGCCTGCAGTTCGTCGCCGAGGACCAGGTCGAACTGCGCACCGCCCTGCTCCACCTGCTGCAACTGATCATCGAGAACATCAATGAACTGGTCATCGACGACCAATGGGTGCACGGCCAAGTTTCCCTGGTGCGCGATCTGGTCGGCCAGCCCCTGAACCTGCGCCAGATAGACGATGTCGAGCGGCGCCTGAAGGACCTGATCTACAAGCAGAGCACGCTCAAGAAGAGCCTCAACGACGCCCAGGAGCGGCTTAGGACCATGTTGGCCACTTTCGTGGACCGGCTGGCCGATCTTGCCTCAACCACCGGCGAGTATCACGACCGCATCGGCGTCTGCGCCGAGAAGATCAGCAAGGCCAATGACATCACCGAACTGTCCGATGTGCTCGACGTCGTCATGCAGGAAACCCGGGTCGTGCAACTCGCCGCCCAGCGCTCACGCGACGAGTTGCTGGAAATGCGCGCCCGCGTGCAGGAAGCAGAGCTGGAAGTGGCGCGACTACAGGAGGAACTCGCGCAGGCCAGCGAAATGGTCAGCCATGACGCGCTGACCGGCGCGCTCAACCGCAAGGGCATGGAGGAAGCCCTCGAACGCGAGGTGGGCCGGGCGCGACGCCGGGACGCGGCCATGTGCCTCGCCATGCTCGACATCGACAACTTCAAGAAGCTCAACGACACCTACGGCCATGATGCCGGCGACCAGGCTCTCGTGCATCTGGCACAGGTGGTGCGCGAAACGCTGCGGCCGCAGGACACGCTGGCCCGGTACGGCGGCGAGGAATTCGTCATTATCCTCTCCGACACCCGGCTTGAGGACGGCGTCAAGGCGATGACGCGCGTCCAGCGCGAACTCACGCGCAAGTTTTTCCTGCACAGAAACGAAAAACTGCTAATTACATTCAGCTGCGGCGTCGCCGAATTGGCCGGCGACGAGGAGCCTCCCGCCGCCATCAAACGGGCCGACCAAGCCATGTACCTAGCCAAACGCTCCGGCAAGAACCGGGTGGTGGCCGCCTGACAAGGCGGTCGTTTGGCATTTTCTAAAGTTTCCTTTCGGGGGCCCGATAAAGCTTCTGTGCGCGGAGCAATCCGCCTCGAATCCCAAGGTTGGCCTCGGGTATCCCGGCGGGCCGCCAAGGCTAACCCTCTGAAAGGAGTAGTAAAATGGCACAAGTCATCAACACCAACGTTGCCGCCCTGTTCGCAGGTGCAGCCCTGAACAAATCCGCTCTCGCCCTGCAAACTGCCCAGCAGCGTCTGTCCTCGGGCCTGCGCATCAACAGCGCCAAGGACGACTCCAGCGGCCTAGCCATTGCCACCTCTTACGATACGC
>DASRXN010000083.1:0-3794 GCA_035654135.1 Rhodocyclaceae bacterium
GACCTTGGCCGACGGGCAGAAGGTGCCGATGTGGGGATATTCATGTGGAGCGGTTTCGGGTACGGGCGTTTCCTGCGCGGCCGCCAATGGACAGCCGCAGAGCGGCAGCGGCTGGCAGCCGCCGCTGATCACGGTGCCAAGCGGGCAAACGCTGACCATTACGCTGAACAATGCATTGAGCTTTAGCGCCGGCAGCGGAACCAACACGGTGCCGACCTCGCTGGTGATTGTCGGTCAGCTCGGCGGGGGCCTTGGCGTGGCGCCGGCGCGGATGCCAAGTCCAACTCATACCGTGCAGGGCACGACCTGGCCGGGCACACCCGGCACCACCAATCCGGGCGATCCGGTGTTCACACCGCCAGCGCAACTACCTCGAGTCCGGTCGTTCGCGACGGAAGTCACCGCCGCCGGATCGAGCGCCTCCCTCGTCTGGTCGGGGGCAAACCTCCGCCCTGGCACCTACCTGATCCATTCAGGAACGCAGCCGTCGATCCAGTCGCCGATGGGTTTGTACGGCGTGCTGGTGGTCACGGATGCTGCCTATCCTGGCCAGGCTTTTGACAAGGATGTGGCGCTGCTGCTCTCCGAAATCGATCCGGTGCAAAACTTGGCGGTCGATGCGGCGGTGCGTACTGCCGGTTTCAGCGATGCACTGGTATGGAACGGACAAATCGGCCAGTGCGGCGATCCGGCAGTGCACACCTGTTATCCGCCGACAGTCAATTATGACCCGCGCTATTTCCTGATCAACGGCGAATCGTTCAATCGTGTCAGCTCGGCGAGCACGACGGTTCCCGCCGTGGCTGCCGGCGGGCCGACGGGCCGGCTGCTGCTGCGCTTTGTCAATGCCGGCTTGCGCATGCACGTTCCTTCTGTGGTCGGATTGAACATGACGCTGCTCGCCGAGGATGGCAACAAGCTGCCAGGCGTGCCGAAGGTGCAAAGTTCGCTGTTCCTGGCTGCTGGCAAAACCTACGACGTGACGGTGCAGCCGAAGCAGACTGCGGCCGGCACCTACGCCGCCGCCACCTACGCGGTTTTCGACCGTCAACTCAGCCTATCCACCAACAATCAGGGCGATGGCGGCATGCAGGCATACATCAACGTCGCTGGCGGCGCCGCACCACCACCACTGACTTCGGTGGCGCGCGCTGACACCTACAATCTGGTTGCGGGCAATGTCCTCGCAGTCGCCGAGGCGCATAAGGGCTTGATTGCCAACGATACGGGCATCTATGGTGTCGCCGTCTACGGAACAGCGCCGGCCGGATTGTCGCTAAATAGCGATGGCACGTTTACCTATGCTGGTGCTCCTGGCGTCTCCTTCACTTACTGTGGCAACGGAGACACCTCCGGGGTTACCACCGGAGCAGCACCACTGTGCGCCACTGTTAACATCCAGGCCTGCACGGGCGCGTGCCTTGGTAGCGCGCCGATTGCCGGCGACGACTTGTATACCAGCAAGGTGGCCTCGCGGCTGCAAATCAGTCCTCCCGGGGTGCTAGGAAACGACAGGGATCCTTCAGGCCTGCCATTGAAGGCAGTGCTGGCAAGCGCCGGTACCTGTGCTGGCGTCGAACTCAATCCGGACGGCTCGTTTTCGGCTCCGGGAGTTGGCGCATCATGCGCGTTCACCTACAACGCGGTGAACTCGCAAAATACGTCGAGCACTGCAGCAGCGACTGTCACGATCAACTTCCCGGTGGCTACGGGACTCCAGGTCACCGTCAAGGACGGCAAGACGGGCGCTACCCTCGCCAATGACTATCGCTGGATCATCGAGGAAGACCGGACGGTCTGGATTGATCCCGCAATCGAGACCAAGCCGCGCTGTACTTCCCCCGGCGTCCCGGCAGGTTGCAGCGATACACCGGTGCGCAATGTCGGCATAAATTTCCATACCAGCCACACGCCGGTGGTGGCACAGGGCTGCGTTGGCCCCATCTCATGCGAATCCGGCCAGACGCTCCTGGGGGCACCTACTGTATGCGACGTCGGTAACGGCGCCTGCCGGCCAGGTACGCAGAAGACCGAGGTCAATCCGAGCCAGGTCTACCTCGATCCGACCAAGCGCTACTACATTTCCATCCTGCCTGGCGACGGCCTGATTACGGACGATGCGGCCGGAGGACACACCATGAGCGGTGCGCAGATTGCCCCAAATCAGAGGACTGTCGACGTTTTCCTGCAGAAAACGCCGCTTCAGCCGGCGAAGATTTCCGTCTTCGTCTTCCAGGACGACAATCCGCTCAACGGCGAAGCTGATACTGGTGGTGGCGTGGACGTCCTGGCGCCCAACGAAGCCGGGCTGTCCGGTTTCAACATCGTGTTGCTCGACCAGGTGGGCGGCATGGGCGATTCAGTGGGTCAGCTTACCTACGACATGTTCGGCATGCCGGTCTCCAATTCCCTGGCCGGCACGATCGATCCGGCCACGGGATTGGACGCATGCCCAATCTCGCCGAAGTCCACGGACGGTCTGGTCGGCATGATCGTCACCTGCCCGAAATACGAGTCCGATGGAACGACATTGTCGCCATTGGCCGGGCACGCCGTGATTGCCAACATGTACCCGGGGCTTTATGAAGTCGTGGCCTCGCCCGGTGCCGACCGCATCGCGCGCGGCGAAGAATGGCTACAGACGAACACGCTGGATGGCACCAAGGCGATCGAGGCATTCATCAAGGCCGGTGAACCTGCCTACTTCCAGGAATTCGGCCCCGGCGGCTACCACGTTGCCGTCGGCTTCGCCAACCCGGCCATCATCAATGCCCGCAAGGCATCGGTGTGCGCCAACCAGCCCTGCACCTCGACCATCTACGGCCTGGTGACGGCGACGCGCATGAGCCGAACGCCCGACCAGCGGGTCTATAGCAGCGGCAGTTACGATGCCTACAGCTTTGGCCAGTGCTACGCGAGCCTGGGGGCACCGGACAGCGCCGATTTCGCCTTTGCCAAGTGCAATCCGGATGGCACCTTCACGTTCACCAACATTCCCAAAGGCAACTTGAAGGTCACCATATTCGACCAATGGAACGATCTGCTCGTCGATGGCCTATCGACGCCAATCAAGGTCGATGGCGATAGCATCGGCACACCGGCGCAGCCGCTTGAAATCGCGGTGACGCAATGGCGGACGAACCTCTATGGCCGTGTCTTCCTCGACCAGAATGGCGACAACGTCTCGCAGAAGGAAGAACCTGGCCTGCCGCTCGTGCCGTACAACATCCGCTATCGCGATGGCAGCTATGTCGGTTTCAACAATACGGACATGGCTGGCAACGCAGGGTTCAACGAGGTCTTTCCGTACCTCAACTGGCTGGTCGTCGATATCGACAGCGCACGCTACAAACTGTCGGGCGTGCACGTCGTCTATGACGCCGGTGGCCCGGTCGATGGCACCACGGGGGGTGGGACATCCGACATTGCCGCTGGGCTGGCAAATACGATCGAGTCGCCAACCGCGCACTTGCCCGTGGATCTGAGGATTCCGGGAGCGAGGTATTGCGCGTCTGCCGACTGCCCTGCCGGTGACACCGCTGGCGGTTCAACCGGCCGCGTCGACCCGCCTTGGGCCTCGACACAGGGCTGGCAAGGTCTGCTCGGTCAGAACAGCTTTATCGAATATGCCATGAAACCCTTTGCACCGGGCGAGAATGGGGGTATCAAGGGGCACGTCATTTATACGTCGACGCGGCCATTCGACGACCCCGCCCTGCTGCTGCAACTCAGCTGGGAGCCAGGTGTGCCCAACGTAACCGTGAATCTGTATCAGGAAGGCACGGCGGCCGATG
>DASRXN010000084.1:0-2733 GCA_035654135.1 Rhodocyclaceae bacterium
AAGCACTGGAATCCGTTCTTCTACGGGTTTCGGAAATGGTCTGCGAACTGCCCTGGATCTCCCAACTCGACATCAACCCCCTGATCGTCGACGAAAACGGCGCAGTTGCCGTCGATGCCAGCATCTCGATCGAGAACATTCCGCTGACGGCCGGTCGTTACGACCACATGGCGATCCACCCCTATCCGTCGCATCTGGCCATCAGGTACCAGACCAACGAGAACCAGACGGTGGTGATCCGGCCGATCAAGCCCGAAGACGCCGACATCGAGCAGGAATTCGTCCAGCACCTGTCGCCGGAAACCAAGTACTACCGGTTCATGAACACCATCCGCGAACTGTCACAGTCGCAGTTGATCCGGTTGACGCAGATCGACTATGACCGCGAGATGGCTTTCATCGCCATCGCACAGGACAACAGCAAGGAAACGGAAATCGGCGTCGCCCGCTACGCGACCAACCCGGATGGCGAATCCTGTGAATTCGCCATCGTCGTCGCCGATTCCTGGCAGGGCAAGGGCGTGGCGCGCCGATTGATGGGCGTCCTGATCGACGCCGCCAGGAGCAGCGGTCTGAAGTACATGAACGGCGACTTCCTGGCCGAAAACTCGCGCATGATCCGCTTCGTCACCAGCCTGGGTTTCGTCATCTCGCCGCACCCCGAGGACTCGGGCCTCAAGCGCGGCGTGCTGGTACTCGACTAACCTACCAGACGACGCGGCTCGATCAGGATCGTGCTATCGCCGGCGTGCCACCACGCCTGACTTTCCTGGATGGTGCATTGAAGTTGCATGTTGCGCTCGGCCAGGGCTGTCAACGCCGCCGACTGTTCATCGGAAATCGCCAGCACATGCAAGTTGTCCAGCCGTGCCAGTGCCGGGCCTTCCTTCGCCCACCATGCATCCATCGCCCGGCCGCCGTAGGCCAGCACCACGATCTCGGCGGCGCGCCCGGCGGCCCGCCTGATGCTCCGTTCGTCCGGCAGGCCAACCTCGATCCACAGACGGATATCGCCGTGGTATTCCTTCAACCAAAGCGCCGGTTCGTCAGTGGTCGACAGCCCCTTGCCGAACTCCAGCCGCTCGTCGGCGAACAGCGCAAAGGCCAGCAGGCGAACCATCATCCGCTCGTCGGTCTCCGATGGATGACGGGCAAGGGTCAGGGCATGTTCGCCGTAATAGGCCCGATCGAGATCGGCAACGCTGAGACTTGCCTTGAAAATGGTCGATTTGAGTGCCATGTCGCACAGTTTACCGGGTCTGATCAAACCGCTTGCGCTTCTGAGAACCTGAACATATACTCAGATCGATCCTATTGATTAATCATCGTTTTTTGATGCAACTACCAGCCTTCACGAAGTACAGTTTTCGCATTCGCACCCGCCAGGGCATGGTGGTCGATAACCTCATGCTGTACGGCCGTGACGCAATGGACGCGGAACGCAAACTGAAACAGATGTATCGCGATTGCGAGATTCTCGAATGCGCCGCGCTGGTGGCGAGCGGAACCAAGACGGCCGCGGCGACCTTCGAGGAAGTCGCTACCCTGATCTCCCGCCGAGACTCATAGCAGACCGGTCGCGGTCAATTCGTCCACCAGCGCGGCATAGTCCCTGGCGCCGCGGCTGTCGGGCGCATGACTGACGACGTCCAGGCCCAGAGCGGGCGCCTCGGCGACGGACACGTTCTCGGAAATGATGGTATCGCATACGTCGGCGCCGAAATGTTCGCGCATCTGCGCCCGGATGTCGAAGCACATCTTCCGGCGCCGATCGAAACGCGTCAGCACATAGCGTCGTTCCACCCGCCGCTTCAATACCGGTTCCAGAACCTTCAGGGTGTGCTCCATCTGGAGGGCGCCCTGCATGCTCAGGAAATCCGACGATACCGGTATCAGCACGCGATCGGCGGCGAAAACGGCATTCAGGGACAGGACGCCGACGAACGGGCAGCAATCGATGATCACCGATGCCTTGTCGTCCGCCGTCAATGCCTGGAGCGCCTGGCTCAGGCGGTTGAGGATCGCCGGCCCCTTGCCGAACAGGGAATCCACCTTGATGAGTTCCCGATGGGCCGGAACCAGCCGGCCGATGCCCGGCCAGTCAATTACCACATCCGCCAGCAATCGATTGTCCTGGTACAGGGCAAACACGCTGTCGCTCGCCCGACTGGGCAAACTGCCCCGAATAGTGGTCAGGTGGGCCTGCGGATCAAGATCGACCAGGCACACCGGACTGCCGCGGCGCGCAATGACGGCGGCCAAGTTGAGGGCCGTGATGGTCTTGCCGACGCCCCCCTTCTGGTTGAAGATTGCGATGCGCATTGCCTGAGCTCAAGTCGGCGGGACTGCCAAGTCTACCCGGATACGGTCGCCCGTGCAGGCGCGGTATCATTGACGCCATTCACCGAGTCCGGACAGTCTCATGATCGACCACGATCCTCCCGCCAAATCGCCCGTCGGTATCGGCATTCCCCGCGAGGGGAGCTTCGATGCCGCCGCCTTCGAGCGGGCGATCACTGACCTGCTCACGGCTTGCGGCGTCGCCAGCGACACCGTACATACCGGCAAGACGGCCCAGCGCGTGCGCGAACTCTGGCAGAAGCGTCTGCTCGGCGGCTACGACATCGACCCCGCCGCCGCGCTCGGCGACGGCTTCGATGACGATCGCTCCGACATGGTGGTCATTCGCGGCATCGCCATCCACGGTGTCTGTCCGCACCATCTGGTGCCCTT
>DASRXN010000085.1:0-22267 GCA_035654135.1 Rhodocyclaceae bacterium
GGCCGGTACGGACGGCACAGTCGTGAAGATCGATTTCGTAATGCGCCCGGTTGTCGCGCACGGCAAGGCCGCATTGGCCACAATCGACTGGCACCAGCCGCTCGCGTTCGACCACTTCTGCCGGCAGACCGCGCGCGCCGACCAGGCGCAGGTGGCGACCGTCGGTGGTCAGCACCCTGACTGCACCGGCGCTGGCATGAGCGAGGCGCAGCATGGTGCCGAGAAAACGACCAAGCATTTCCTCGACATCATCCTCATCGGCCAGACTCGCCGAGACTTCGGAAATGATGCTGAGGGCCTGAAGCTTGGTGGTGTCGTCGACCTCGAACTCGAGGCCTGTGGGACGCGGCGCGCCGGCGGCATCCATGGCTATCCGTTTCCTTGGCTAAAAATATAAATTTTACGCTGGAAGCGGCCACGCCCCCGACAGTATCTTCTCCGCCCAGAGCAGCGCTGTCACTGTCTTGGCGTCGGTAACCTCGCCGTCGCGCACTGACAGCAGCGCGTCGTGAACGCTAAGTTCGATGACTTCGAGGATCTCGCCGTCGTCGAGCGCATGGCCCACATAGGCAAGCCCCTGCGCCAGAAAGATTTCGATACGTTCGTCGGAATAGCCAATGCAGGGATGCATGGTGCCCAGGTGTCGCCAGACCTTCGCCTTGTAACCGGTCTCCTCGCGCAGTTCCCGGCGGGCGGTGTCGAGGATATGTTCGCCCGCATCGATCTTCCCCGCCGGCAGTTCGAGGAACACGCGCCGCAGCGGGTAGCGGTACTGGCGTTCGAACAGCAGCTTGCCGTTGTCGAGCACGGCCACGACAACCACGGCACCTGGATGGGCAATCCACTCCCTGATGCTCTCGTGCCCGTCCGGCAGCCGCACCTTGTCGCTATGCACGTGCAGGAGCTTGCCGGCGAAGACCTTTTCGCTTTCAAGCGTTTCCTCTTCGAATCGCGAATCATCCATCACGCTCATAGGGTATTGATTTGACTTGAACTCCTGGAAAGAGATGTTATCTCATTAGGGCCGTATCCGACCAAACCACTGTTACAGGAGGCCGCCATGTCCGGATTCATCCCTGGCTTCGACGCCGACGGCGTCGTCACCGTCAACCGCGTTTTGCTCAAGCCCACCTACTCCGTGGAAGACTTGGAGGAGCGCGTCGCCCTGCTGTGCGAGAACGTCAAGACATATCACTCCGACACCGGCTTCATCGGTGGCATGGTGGTGCTCAACAGCGGCATGATCTCGAACGAGGGCAGCACGCTGGGACAGGCCGTTGCCAATCCGCTGAAGGATCGTGAAGCCCTGATCATCACCTGCTGGCGATCATTCGAGGAGCACGAGCTTTCCCACCGCAGTGCCACCTTCCAGCCGCTTTTCAAGCAGGTGCTTGAACTCTGCGAAAACGGCAACGAAGAAGTGGCCTATCGCATGCTCTGGTCGGGCAAGGCCTACACGCCGGCAGAGGCTGCGGCCGCGCGGGCCGCCAAGGAACGCTACGCGCAGGCAGCCTGAGTCAGAGCGAACGCACCAGCGTCGCCGTGCACAGCATCATCAGCGAATCGGGGAAGATCCCGAAGAGGGCCACTGCCAAGCCGTTGGCGGAGAGAAGCAGACGCATGTCGAGACCGGCCTGAATGGGCGCGCCGTCCACCGGCTTGTCGAAGTACATCAGCTTGACCACGCGCAGATAGTAGTAGGCGCCGACCAGGGAGAACATGACGGCGATGATGACGACGGCCACATGCCCGGCGGCGATGGCGGCGAGCAGCACGGAAAACTTGGCGAAAAAGCCGACGAAGAACGGGATGCCGGCCATGGAGAACATCAGTATCGCCATCATCAGCGCAAACCAGGGGCTGCGCTGGTTGAGGCCCTTGAAGTCCTCCAGGTTTTCGGCCTCGTAGCCGGCCCGGGACAGCAGCAGGACCATGCCGAACGTACCCAGCGACATCAACACGTAGGCGACGCTGTAATACATGGCCGAACTGTAGGCGTTGATCAGGGCCATCGGGTCGAGCTGGGCGCCCGCGACACCGCTCATCAGCGCCAGCAGCATGAAGCCCATGTGTGAAATCGCCGAGTAGGCCAGCATGCGCTTGATATTGGTCTGAGCAATGGCAGCGAGGTTACCAAGGCCGATGGATGCCACGGCCATGATCATCAGCATGGTCTGCCACTGCTCGGCCAGGCCGAACAGGCCGGATACCAGGAGGCGCAACGCCATGGCGAAGGCTGCCAGCTTCGGAGCCGAACTGATGAACAGCGTCACTGCCGTCGGCGCGCCGTGATAGACGTCCGGAATCCACATGTGGAAGGGCACGACGCCGAGCTTGAAGGCGATACCGGCAACCATGAACACCAGGCCGAAGACGAGGATGGTCCGGTTGGTGGTGCCCTCGTGAATCGCTTGGGCAACGACACCCAATTCGAGCGTTCCGGTGGCGCCATAGATCATCGACATGCCATAGAGCAGCAGGCCGGAGGCAAGCGCGCCGAGCACGAAATATTTCATCGCCGCCTCGGTTGCCCGTGCCGAATCGCGGTCGATGGCGACCATGGCATACAGGGACAGCGACATCATTTCCAGCCCCAGGTACAGGGTCAGAAAGTTGTACGCCGAGATCATCACCATCATGCCCAGCGTGGCAAAAAGCACCAGCAGGTAATACTCACCTTTGTCGAGGTTGCGCGCGGCCATGTAGTCGCGGCCATAAATCAGAACGACGATGACGGCGATGTACACCAGCAATTTCAGGAAGTCGGCCACCGGATCGTCGACGAACATGTTGCCGAACGTCAGCGCCGAACTGCCGTCGAAGGTCAGGTAGGTGATGACCATGCAGCCGACCAGCGTCAGCATGGTCAGGATGGCGGTTAGCCAGCGGCGCGCCGGGCCGGCGAAAGCATCGACGACCAGAATGACGCAGGCCATGGCGGCCAGGAAAAGCTCCGACGCGGCCGGATAGAAGTCGGGCATGACGAAGGTGTTCAGCATCGTTGCTCTCGCGCCGGGTTACAGCTTGCTCACCGCGACATGCTTCAGCAGGTTATCCACTGAAACATGCATGACGTCGGTGAAGGGGAAGGGATAGATGCCCATGGCCAGCACTGCGGCCGCCAGCAGGGCAAGTACCATGAATTCACGGGCACCGATGTCGCTCAGCTTGGCCACGTGGTCGTTGGCAACGGCGCCGAATGCCACCCGCTTGTACATCCAGAGGGTATAGGCGGCACCGAGGATCAGCGTCGTCGCAGCCGCGAAACCAACCCAGAAGTTGTACTTGATTGCGCCGAGGATGACCATGAATTCGCCGACGAAACCGGAGGTGGCCGGCAGGCCGGAATTGGCCATCGCAAAGAGCATGAAGAAGGCCGCGAACTTGGGCATGGTATTCACCACGCCACCGTAGTCGGCGATCTGCCGCGAGTGCATGCGGTCGTACATGACGCCAACGCAAAGGAACATGGCGGCGGAAACAAAACCATGCGAAATCATCTGCACCAAGGCACCTTCGACGCCGATCTGGTTGAAGATGAAGAAGCCGAGCGTGACGAAGCCCATGTGCGAAATCGACGAGTAGGCGATCAGCTTCTTCATGTCCGTCTGCACCAGGGCGACGAAGCCGATATAGACGACTGCAATCAGCGACAGCGCGATCATCATCGGCGCCAGGTAATGGCTGGCATCGGGCAGGATGGGCAGCGAGAACCGTACGAAGCCGTAGGCACCGAGCTTCAGCATGATGGCCGCCAGCACCACCGAACCGCCAGTCGGTGCCTCGACGTGGGCATCGGGTAGCCAAGTATGTACCGGCCACATCGGCACCTTGACGGCAAACGCTACCAGGAAAGCGATGAAGACCAGGATCTGTGGCGCCATGCTCAGGCGCAACTGATGCCATTCCAGGAGATTGAAACTGCCTCCGGCCTCCAGGAACAGGTAGAGCAGGGAAACCAGCATCAACAGCGAGCCGAGCAACGTGTAGAGGAAGAACTTGAAGGCCGCGTACACCCGGTTCGGTCCGCCCCAGACACCGATGATGATGTACATCGGAATCAGGCTGGCCTCGAAGAAGACGTAGAACAGGACGGCATCGAGACTGGCGAAGATGCCGTTCATCAGCCCGGACATGATCAGGAAGGCCGCCATGTACTGCGCCGTCTTTTGCTCAATCACTTCCCACCCGGCCAGCACTACCAGTACGGTGACAAAGCTGTTGAGCAGGATGAACAGCACCGATATGCCATCGATACCGAGGAAGTACTGGACGTTGAAACGTGGAATCCACGGCGCGATCTCGACGAACTGCATGCCGACGAACTGCCTGTCGAAGCCCGTGTAAAGCGGCAGCGTGACCAGGAAGGCGGCGATTGCGACGGCGAGGGACAGCCGGCGGACAAGATCGCGCCGCTCGGAGCCGAGGGCGAGGATGGGAAGCGCGCCGATGATGGGCACCCAGATCGCGAGGCTCAGGAGGTAGGAATTCATTCGCTTCGTTTCCTGTCAGCTACGGCCCAACCACAGCGTCAGCAGAACGAAGACACCGAGGAGCATGAAGAAGGCATACTGGTAAATATGGCCGCTTTGCAGCAGACGCACCACGCCGGCGAAACGTCCGACCATGCGGGCCGAACCATTGACGGCAATACCGTCGATCAATACCTGGTCGCCCGCCTTCCACAGGCCACGACCGAGCCCGCGCGCGCCGCCGGCAAAGAACCAGTCGTTGAACTCGTCGAAACCGTATTTCTTTTCCAAAATGAACGTGACCATGCCGAACTTCTGGCGAATCACTGCCGGCAGTTCCGGTCGCTTGATGTAGAGGAACCAGGCGGTGACAGCGCCCGCCGTCGCCAGCCAGAACGGAATGGAAGTCAGGCCATGGAGGATCATCGGCACCACGCCGTGGAATTCCTCGGCCATGTGCGCCATGCCGTGGTGATCGTGAGAGATGAAAATCGAGTCGCCGAAATAGTTGCCGAACAGCATCGGGCCGATCAGCCAGCCGGCGCTAATGGCGGGGATGGCCAGCAGGATAAGCGGCAGAGTGACCACCCAAGGCGTCTCGTGCGGTTCGGCATGATGGCCGTGGCCGTGCTCACCATGATCGCCGTGGTGGCCGCCGGCGTGGCGGAAACGCTCCTCGCCGTGAAAGGCGAAAAAGACTAGGCGGAAGGAATAGAAGCCGCCGACGAAAACGCCGGCCAGCAGTGCCAGATACGCGAAAGTGGCGCCCGGCACCTGGGCCAGTTGCACCGCCTCGATGATCGAATCCTTGGAGAAGAAGCCCGCGAAGGGCGGTAGGCCAGCGTTGGCGATGGCGCCGATCAGCACCGTGGCATAGGTGATCGGCATGTACTTGCGCAGGCCGCCCATGCGACGCATGTCCTGCTCATGGTGCATGGCAATGATCACCGAGCCGGCACCCAGGAACAGCACTGCCTTGAAGAAAGCATGGGTCATCAGGTGGAAGATGGCCGCCGAGTAAGCCGAGGCACCGAGTGCAGCGGTCATGTAGCCGAGTTGCGACAGGGTCGAGTAGGCGACGACGCGCTTGATGTCGGTCTGGACGATGGCAATCAGGGC
This sequence comes from Rhodocyclaceae bacterium, assembly GCA_035654135.1. Taxonomy (GTDB): domain Bacteria; phylum Pseudomonadota; class Gammaproteobacteria; order Burkholderiales; family Rhodocyclaceae; genus Fen-999. Next base: position 5,592 of record DASRXN010000085.1, read on the forward strand.
CATGAACAGCGCGGTGATGGCACCGATGACGATGACGAAGGAAAGCGCCGTCTCGGACAGTTCGAACAGCGGCGACATGCGCGACACCATGAAGATGCCCGCTGTCACCATGGTAGCAGCGTGGATCAGCGCCGAGATCGGTGTCGGGCCTTCCATCGAGTCCGGCAGCCACACGTGCAGCGGGAACTGCGCCGACTTGCCCATGGCGCCGATGAACAATCCGATACAGATGGCGGTGATCAACGGCCAGCCAGTGACGGCCTCGGTCATCGTCGCCAAATCCTTGCCCTTGGCAAAGACGGTGACGTAATCGAGGCTACCGGCGTAGGCGGCGATCAGGCCGATACCGAGCAGGAAGCCGAAGTCGCCGACGCGGTTGACCAGGAATGCCTTGAGGTTGGCGTAAATGGCTGTCGGCCGGGTGTACCAGAAACCGATCAGCAGGTAAGAGACGAGACCCACGGCTTCCCAGCCGAAGAACAGCTGCAGGAAATTGTTGCTCATCACCAGCATCAGCATCGAGAAGGTGAATAGCGAAATGTAGCTGAAGAAGCGCTGATAGCCGGGATCTTCGGCCATGTAGCCGATGGTGTAGATATGCACCATCAGGGAGACGAAGGTCACCACGACCATCATCACCGCAGTCAGGCGGTCGATCAGGAAGCCCAGTTCCATCTTCAGGCCGCCCGCCTCCATCCATGTGTAGAGCGTGCCGTTGAAGCTCTGGCCAGCCAGCACGTCCTGCAGCACCAGCACCGAGCAGACGAAGGACACCGCGACGCCGAGGATGGTCACCCAATGCGCGCCAGCGCGGCCGATAGCGCGGCCGAACAGCCCGGCGACGACGGCGCCGATCAGCGGAGCGAAGGGAATGATCAGGTAGAGAGTCTTCATGCCATTAGCCCTTCAGGCTGTCGAGATCATCCACGTCGATCGTGGAGAGATTGCGGAACAGCACCACCAGGATGGCCAGGCCGATGGCCGACTCGGCTGCCGCCACCGTCAGGATGAAAAAGACGAATAGTTGCCCGGCCGCATCGTTGAGGTAATGGGAGAAGGCGACGAAGTTCATGTTCACCGCCAGCAGCATCACTTCGATGGCCATCAGCAGCACGATCAAATTCTTCCGGTTGAGGAAGATGCCAACCACGCCGATCGCAAACAGGATGGCGGCAAGTACCAGGTAGTGGGACAGGGCGATCATTCCGCCTCCTTCTCGGCCGGCATCTGCAGCACGCGCAGCCGGTCGGTGGCCTTGACGGCGATCTGCCTGGCGGGATCGAGATGCTTGACGTCCTGACGGCGGCGCAACGTCAGCATCACGGCGGCGATGATCGCCACCAGCAGGATGATGGAGGCCAGTTCAAACGGATAGACGTAGTCGGTGAAGAGCAGCCGTCCGAGCTCCTTGGTGTTGCTGTAGTCGGCGGGCATCGCCTTGTCGGGGAACGAGACGGTGCCGAAGTAGTCGGTAGACAGCACCAGCACCATCTCGCCAACCATCAGCAGACCCAGGGTTGCGGCCAGCGGCATGTTGCTCCAGAAACCTTGGCGCAGGCGCTTGATGTCGATGTCCAGCATCATGACCACGAAGAGGAACAACACCATCACCGCACCAACGTACACCATGATCAGGGCGATGGCGAGAAACTCGGCCTGGAGGGTCAGCCAAAGGCCACCGGCGTTGAAGAAGGCCAGCACCAGATACAGCACGGCGTGCACCGGGTTGCGGGCAGTGATGACGCGCAGCGCCGCGAAGATCATCAGTGCGGCGAGAACGTAAAAAACGACGGTTTTCAGTTCCATGGCATCTATCGGTATTTGGCGTCCTGCTCGCGGGCTTTGGCAATTTCCGATTCGTAGCGGTCACCGTTGGCCAGCAGCATCTGCTTGGTGTAGTAGAGATCGCCGCGCGTCTCGCCGTGGTATTCGAAGATGTGCGTCTCGACGATGGCATCCACCGGACAGGCTTCCTCGCAGAAGCCGCAGAAGATGCACTTGGTTAGATCGATGTCGTAGCGCGTGGTGCGACGGCTGCCGTCCTCGCGCTCGGCCGACTCGATGGTGATCGCCATGGCCGGGCAGACGGCTTCGCAGAGCTTGCAGGCGATGCAGCGTTCCTCGCCGTTCGGGTAGCGGCGCAGGGCGTGCAGGCCGCGGAAGCGGTTCGACGCTGGCGTCTTCTCTTCCGGATAAATGATCGTGATCTTCGGCGCAAACATGTAGCGCAGCGTCACGGCCAGGCCCTGGCGCAGTTCGCCGAGGGAGAAGGTTTTGATCAGGTCACGGGCGCCCATGGTCAGATCACTTCCAGATGTTGAGTGGCGACATCATCCAGATGCCGACCACGGGAATCCACAACAGGCACAGCGGCACGAACACCTTCCAGCCCAGACGCATGATCTGGTCGTAGCGATACCGCGGGAAGGTGGCGCGCAGCCAGAGGAAGGAAAACAACACCACTGACATCTTGGCGAACAGCCACAGGATGCCACCAGGCAGGAAGCCGACCGGCGACAGCCAGCCACCGAGGAAGAAGACCGAGACCATGGCCGAAACCAGAATCATGTTGGCGTACTCGGCGAGGAAGAACATCGCGAAGGCCATGCCCGAGTACTCGACCATGTGGCCAGCGACGATTTCGGATTCGCCTTCCACGACGTCGAACGGCGCCCGGTTGAGCTCGGCGATACCAGAGATCATATAGACCAGGAACATCGGCAGCAGCGGCAGCCAGTTCCAGGACAGGAAACCGAGGCCCCAACCAGCGAACGTGCCCTGCCCCTGCGCGCGGACGATGTCAGAAAGATTCAGGCTGTTCGACACCATGAGGATGCAGACGAGCGCCATGCCCATGGATATCTCATACGACACCATCTGTGCGGCCGAGCGCATGGCGCCGAGCAAGGGGTACTTCGAGTTCGATGCCCAGCCGGCGATGATGATGCCGTAAACGCCGACGGAGGAAATGGCCATCAGGTAGAGCACGCCGGCGTCGATGTTGGCCAGCGCACCGCCCTCGAAGAAGGGAACCACCGACCATACCGCCACGGCCGGCGCCATGGCCAGCACGGGCCCCAGGAAGAACAAACTGGGATCGGCCTTGGCAGGCAGCAATACTTCCTTGAAGAAGAGCTTCATGCCATCGGCTATCGGCTGCAACAAGCCCCACGGGCCGACCCGGTTGGGGCCGATGCGCACCTGCATCCAGCCGATGATCTTGCGTTCCCAGAAGGTGAGATAGGCAACACCAAGCAGCAAGGGCACCAGGATGACCACGATCTTGATGATCACCCAGATCAACGGCCAGACCGGCTTGAACCATACCCACAGAGGCGCCCAGTAGGGTCCCCAGAGCCATTCAAAGAAGTGCAGCACCGACGCTTCCATCAGGCGCGCTCCACGGTGATGGCGCCACACGGGGCGCCGAGGTTGGCGGTCGACGCATGGGCAGCCGCCACGCGCACGCAATTGTCGGCCAAGCCTGCGTCCAGCGCAGTGGCCAGAACACTCGGCGTACCGCCAGCACTGACTTTCACCAGACTGCCTGCCGCCACGCCCAGCTTGGCCAGGGTCGCGGCATTCATGCGGGCGGTCGGCGCGGCAGCGTCCTTAGTCTTCTGCAGGCTGGCAGCGCGACGCACCAATGGATCGGCGAAATAGATCGGCACATCAGCGACGCGTTCCAGGCCGGATCCCGCGGCAAGATCGACGCGGCCACCGGTCAGCGCATTGTCGAGACCGCCGACGAATTCCGGTTTGCCGGCCAGCGCTTCGTCGCGCACTGCCTCGCTACTGTCGTAATCGAAGCCGTCGACGTTGAGCAGGTTGCCGAGCACTCGCAGCACCTTCCAGGCCGGTCGGGTTTCGCCGAGCGGCTTGGCGACTGCGTTGAAACTCTGCACCTTGCCCTCGGCATTGACGAAAGTCCCCGAGGTTTCGGTAAAGGGCGACACCGGCAGAATGGCGTCGGCGTATTCGAGCGCCGCTGCCGACTTGAACGGAGACAGCACGATGACGGTGTCGGCCTGGCTCATGGCCACCAGGGCTTGACGGCCATCGGCGCAATCCAACTCCGGTTCGGCGCCGACCACCAAATAGGCCTTGCGCGGCTGCGCCAGCATCTGCCCGGCATTGAGGCCATCGCCGGCAGGAAGCGCCCTGGCGACGTAACCGCCAACGGAATTGGCCGCCTCTCCGAGAAAGCCGAACTTGCCACCGAGGTAGCCGGCCAGTTGCTGAGCCAACGCAGTCAGCGTGGCAGCGCGGGCATGCTGTTGGGCAAAGTTGCCGAGTAGCACGGCGGTGTTGTTACCGCCGATCAGGCTTTCGGCAATCTTCTTCGCCTCGGGCGTCACGGTTGCGGATAGGTCGCAGGCAGCACCCTTGAGTTCGGCGACTGCCTTGACGACCTGGGCCAGACGTTCCGGCAGCAGCGAGGGCGCGGCGATCAGCTTGCCCGCCAGTTTCATCAGCAGGTCGTCATCGGCGGAATGAATCACTGATACTTGCGTGCCCTTCTTGGCCGCTTGGCGCAGACGCTGAGCAATCAACGGCTGATCCTTGCGCAGGAAGGAGCCAACCACCAGCACCCGGTCCAACTTGCTGATCTCGGCGACCCTCATGCCCAGCCACGGCGTGCCGGCACGCGTACCATCGGCAGAAAAGTCGGTCTGGCGCAGGCGGAAGTCGATGTTGTCGGACCCGATTCCGCGCATCAGCTTGCCGGCCAGGAACATTTCCTCCAGCGTGTCGTGAGGACTGACTATTGCTCCGACAGCCGCCGGACCATGCGCCTTCGCGACGTCACGCAAGGCATGCGCCGCATAGTCGAGCGCCTGGTTCCATTCGACTTCCTTCCACTGGCCACCCTGCTTGACCATGGGCTTGGTGAGGCGCTCGGCGGAGTTCAAGCCCTCGTAGGAGAAACGATCCTTGTCGGACAGCCAGCATTCGTTGATGTCTTCGTTTTCCATCGGCAGCACGCGCAATGCGCGGTCGTGCTTGGTCTGGACGATAAGGTTGCTGCCGAGGCCGTCATGCGGGCTGACCGACTTGCGCCGGGCCAGTTCCCAGGTGCGGGCGGAAAAGCGGAACGGCTTGGAAGTCAGCGCACCGACCGGACAGAGATCGATGATATTGCCCGACAATTCCGTGTCCACTGTCTTTTCGACGAAGGGCATGATCTCGGCGCGGTCGCCACGGAACGCCTGGCCGAGTTCCATCAGGCCGGCTATTTCCTGGGTGAAGCGCACACAACGGGTGCAGTTGATGCACCGGGTCATGTCGGTGCTGACCAGCGGGCCGAGATTCTTGTCCATCACTACCCGCTTCTCTTCCCGGTAGCGGGAGGCCGAAGCGCCGTAGCCGACCGCCAGATCCTGGAGCTGGCATTCGCCGCCCTGGTCGCAGATCGGACAGTCGAGCGGGTGGTTGATGAGGAGGAATTCCATCACGCCCTTCTGCGCTTTGACAGCCAAGTCGGAATGCGTGAATACCTTCATGCCCTTGGTCACCGGCGTCGCGCAGGCAGGCAGCGGCTTGGGCGCCTTTTCCACCTGCACCAGGCACATCCGGCAGTTGGCGGCGATGGACAGCTTCTTGTGGTAGCAGAAATGCGGGATGTAGATGCCGGCCTGGTGGGCCGCATCGATGAGCATGCTGCCTTCCTGGACCTGGAGGGCCTTGCCGTCGATTTCGAGTTCTAGCATGGCGCCCCTGCCATCATCCGGGTGTAGAAGGTGCTGCCGAGTTGCTGGACTTCGGGAGGCACCAGACATTTCTTGTGTTCGATGTGATACTCGAATTCGGAGCGGAAATGCTTGAGCATGCCCTGCACCGGCAAAACGGCGGCATCGCCGAGCGCGCAGATGGTACGCCCGGCAATGTTGCCGCCAAGGTCGAGCAGCAGGTCCAGATCTTCGGGCCGGCCTTGGCTATGCTCGATGCGGTGGATGATCTTGTACAACCAGCCCGTGCCTTCGCGGCAGGGCGTGCATTGTCCGCAGGACTCCTCGTAGTAGAACCAGGAGAGGCGTTCGAGCGCCTTGACCATGCACACCGACTCGTCCATGACGATGACCGCGCCGGAGCCGAGCATGGAGCCCGCCTTGGCGATCGAATCGTAGTCGAGGGTGCAGTCCATGATCAGGTCGGCAGAGAGAACCGGTGCCGAGGAGCCGCCGGGAATGACGGCTTTCAATTTCCGGCCGCCGCGCATGCCACCGGCCATTTCCAGCAGCTTGGAGAAGGGCGTGCCCATGGGCACTTCGTAGTTACCCGGCTTGTTCACGTGACCGGAAACCGAGAACAGCTTGGTACCGCCGTTGTTGGGCTTGCCCAGATTCAGATACGCCTCGCCGCCCATGCGCAGGATGAACGGAATCGCGGCAAACGTCTCGGTATTGTTGATCGTCGTCGGCTTGCCGTAGAGACCGAAGCTGGCCGGGAACGGCGGTTTGAAGCGCGGCTGGCCCTTCTTGCCTTCGATGGATTCGAGCAGCGCCGACTCCTCGCCGCAGATGTAGGCACCCCAGCCGTGGTGGGCGAAGAGATCGAAGGCGAAGCCCGAGCCAAGGACGTTCTGGCCAAGATAGCCGGCGGCACGGGCCTCGGCCAGTGCTGCCTCGAAGCGCTCGTAGATCTCGAAGATCTCGCCGTGGATGTAGTTGTAACCGCGCGCAGCACCGACCGCGTAGCCGGCGATGATCATGCCCTCGATCACCGAATGCGGGTCGTAGCGCAGGATGTCACGATCCTTGAAGGTGCCCGGCTCGCCTTCGTCTGTGTTGCAGACCACATACTTGTCGATCGTGGTCTTGGGCATGAAGCTCCACTTGAGGCCGGTCGGGAAGCCGGCACCACCTCGGCCGCGCAATACGGAAGCCTTGACCTCGGCGATGACCTGGTCCTGGGTCAGCTTTTCACCGAGGATACGCTTCAAGGCCTGGTAGCCGCCGCGCGCCTCGTAATCCTTGATGCCCCAGCCGGCATCGCCCTTGGTCCAGCCGGCGGAAAGCAGCGGGTTGATCGCTTCGATCAGGGCCATCTTATTTGCACTCCGCCAGCAATTTTTCGATTTCCTCGGGCGTCATGAAACAGCACATGTGCTTGTTGTTGAGCAGCATCACCGGCGCATCGCCGCAAGCGCCCATGCACTCACCTTCCTTGAGGGTGAACTTGCCGTCTGCTGTTGTCTCGTTGAAGTCGATGCCCAGCTTCTGCTTAAGGTAGTCCGCCGCATGGACGCCACCGGACAATGCGCAGGGCAGATTGGTACACACCGTCAGCTTGTACCTGCCGACCGGTTGCAGGTTGTACATGTTGTAGAAACTGGCCACCTCGAAGACGGCGATCGCCGGCATGCCGAGGTAGCCGGCAACAAACTCGATAACCTCATTGGCAAGCCAGCCCTTTTCGTCCTGGGCGATGACCAGCGCGGCCATTGCCGCCGACTGTTTCTGGTCAGCCGGATATTTGGCGATCTCGCGGTCGATTTTCTTGAGTGAATCCTGGCTCAGCATCTTCCTTACCTATCCGTATCGCCCAGCACCAGGTCGATGGTGCCGATGATGGCTGTCACGTCGGCGATCATGTGTCCCTTGCACATCTCGGTCAGCGCCGCCAGATGCGGGAAGCCGGGTGAGCGCAATTTGATCCGGTACGGCATGTTGGCGCCGTCCGACACGGCCCAGACACCGAATTCGCCCTTCGGGTGCTCGATCGCCGCATACACTTCGCCCGCCGGTACGTGCATGCCCTCGGTGAAGAGCTTGAAATGATGGATCAACTCTTCCATGCTGCCCTTCATCGCTTCGCGCGCGGGCGGTGCCACCTTATGGTTATCGCTGATCACCGGCCCCGGATTCTTGCGCAGCCAGTCGATGCACTGCTTGATGATGCGGTTCGACTGGCGAAATTCCTCCATGCGTACCAGATAACGGTCGTAACAGTCGCCGTTGGTGCCAATCGGGATATCGAAGTCGACGCGATCATAGACCTCGTAGGGCTGTTTCTTGCGCACGTCCCAGGCAATCCCGGAGCCACGCAGCATCGCGCCAGTGAAGCTCATCTGCAGTGCCTGTTCGGGCGAGACGACGCCAACGCCGACGGTACGCTGCTTCCAGATACGATTGTCGGTCAGCAGCGTGTGATATTCGTCGACATACTTGGGGAAGCGGTTGGTAAAGTCCTCGAGGAAATCGAGCAAGCTGCCCTGACGGCTCTCGTTGACGCGTTTGACCGTAGCCTCGTCCTTGAACCGGTTCACCTGGTACTTTGGCATCTGATCGGGCAGGTCGCGATAGACGCCGCCAGGCCGATAATAAGCCGCATGCAGACGCGCGCCAGACACCGCTTCGTAGACATCCATCAGGTCTTCGCGCTCACGGAACGTGTACAGCACCATCGTCATGGCGCCGATGTCGAGCGCGTGAGTGCCGATGTTGAGCAAGTGGTTGAGGATGCGCGTCACCTCGTCCATCATCACCCGGATGTACTGGGCACGGATCGGCACCTCGACGCCGAGCAGGCGCTCGATGGCCAGGCAGTAGGCGTGCTCGTTGCACATCATCGAGACGTAGTCGAGCCGGTCCATGTAGGGCACGGACTGAATCCAGGTACGCGTCTCGGCAAGTTTCTCCGTTGCCCGGTGCAGCAGGCCGATGTGCGGATCGGCACGCACCACGACTTCGCCGTCGAGCTCCAGAATCAGGCGCAGCACCCCATGGGCGGCGGGGTGCTGGGGACCGAAGTTGAGGGAGTAATTCTTGATCTCAGCCACGGCCACCCACCTTCCCGTACTCGTCCTCGCGCACGATGCGCGGCGTCACTTCGCGTGGCTCGATGGTAACCGGCTGATAGACCACGCGTTGTTTTTCCGGGTCGTAACGCATCTCGACATAGCCGGAAATCGGGAAATCCTTGCGGAACGGATAGCCGACGAAACCATAGTCACTGAGAATGCGCCGCAGGTCCGGATGGCCCTCGAAAACGATGCCGTACAGATCGAATGCCTCGCGCTCATACCAATTCGCGCCATGCCAGATATTGGTGACGGTCGGCAGCACCGGCGAGGTATCGTCCGGGGCATAAGCGCGCAGACGCAGGCGCCAGTTGAGGCTGACCGAGGTCAAATGACAGACGGCGGCGAAGCGCAGCCCGGATTCTCGCCCCGCAAACGTCGAATAGTCGATACCCGAAAGATCGATCAGTTGCTCGAACTTCAGTTCGGCGTGATCGCGCAACGTGCGGGCGACGTCATGATAGTTGGCAGCCGGCACATCGACGGTGACCTCGCCCAAGCGCAGCACCGGCTCGCCAATGCGGTCGCCCAGCACTTCCTTCAGTTTTTCACACAAACGTTCCAGCTTGGCACTCATGATTGAGTCGGGTCCGAATCAGCGGGCGATGGTATAGGTGCGCTTGATCTTGTTCTGCAACTGGATGATGCCGTACAGGAGCGCTTCGGCGGTTGGCGGGCAGCCCGGCACATAGACATCCACCGGCACGATGCGATCGCAACCGCGCACCACGGAATACGAATAATGGTAATAGCCGCCACCGTTGGCGCAGGAACCCATGGAAATCACCCAGCGCGGCTCGGCCATCTGGTCATACACCTTGCGCAAGGCCGGCGCCATCTTGTTGGTCAGCGTGCCGGCGACGATCATCACGTCCGACTGGCGCGGGCTGGCGCGGAAAACCACGCCAAAGCGGTCCAGATCGTAGCGGGAGCAGCCGGCGTGGATCATTTCCACGGCGCAACAGGCCAGGCCGAAAGTCATCGGCCACATGGAGCCGGTGCGGGTCCAGTTGAACAACTTGTCCAGGGAGGTGGTGACGAAACCTTCCTGCATAACGCCTTCGATACTCATTCCCAGTCGAGGGCCCCCTTGACCCAGGCATAGATGTATCCAACCACCAGGATGGCGAGAAAGACCAGCATTTCGGCAAAACCGAACAGCTTCACTTCGGGCGTACCGACGATTTCCTTGAAGATCGTCGCCCAAGGGAAGAGGAAGGCGATTTCCAGATCGAAGATGATGAAGAGGATGGCGATCAGGTAGTAACGCACATCGAACTTCATGCGCGCATCCTCGAAAGGCTCGAAGCCGCACTCGAAAGCCGACAGTTTCTCGCTATCGGGGCGATTCGGCGCCACCAGCCAGCCAAGCAGAATGGGCGCGCACCCGAAGGCCAAGCCTACGAGTACAAAGACGAGGACAGGAAAATAATTTTCCAACATAAGCTGTGGGCCCCGCCACGTTATCGGCCCCCGCGATCGGCGGTTGCCGCTGTTAATTCTGGTGCCGACGGCGAGACTCGAACTCGCACGGCTTTCGCCACTACCCCCTCAAGATAGCGTGTCTACCAATTTCACCACGTCGGCTTCGAGTTTGCCTCGGCGCAGTCTTGCACACCAACGGCAATGCAGAGCACGATAAGACTTATGCTCCACAAGAAAAACTGATTCATCTATTTCGGAATGTCCTTCGCTTTCGAATCAATCGGGGCCGCCGGCGTACTGGGCGCCTCAACAGGAGCGGGAACTACCTGCTCCGTTTTGACCGCATCCATGACACTGCCGGACGTCTTCGGCTTGGCGCTGGCCATGTAGGTCAACCCCAGACTGGTCAGAAAAAACACAGCTGCCAGCATCCCGGTCGTCCGCGACAGGAAGTTCGCCGATCCGGACGCGCCGAACAGGCTGCCGGACGCACCACTGCCAAAGGCGGCGCCCATGTCGGCGCCCTTGCCGTGCTGGATGAGCACCAGCCCGATAACACTCAAGCCGACCAGAATATGGACTGTCAGCAGCAGTGGAAACAGCATTTCCATTCAATAAACCCTTCCAGATCAACCTGCGGCGCAGATGCCGAGAAAATCTTCCGCCACCAGAGAGGCGCCACCGATCAGACCACCATCGATATCGGACTGACCGAACAACTCCTTGGCGTTGCCCGCCTTGACGCTACCGCCATAGAGAATTTGCAGGCCGCCAGCGACTGCGGCATTTTCGGCAGCAACGCGGCTGCGGATCAGCGCATGGACTTCCTGCGCCTGAGCCGGTGTCGCCGTCTTGCCCGTGCCGATGGCCCAGACCGGCTCATAGGCCACCACGGCCTTCGCCAGGGCCGCAACGCCGGAACTGGCGATAACGGCATTAAGTTGCCGTGTCACGACTTCGGCGGTGACATTGGCTTCCCGCTCTGCCAGCGTCTCGCCGACGCAGAGTATCGGCATCAGGCCGGCCTTCTGGACGGCGGCGAACTTCGCCGCAACCAGCGCATCCGTGTCACCGTAGTAAGAGCGGCGCTCGGAATGGCCGATGATGACGTAGCGGCAACCGAAATCATTGAGCATGGCCGCGCTCACCTCGCCGGTGTAGGCCCCCTGGACATGCTCGGAAACATCCTGCGCACCCCAAGCGACATTGCTGCCCGCCAGTACCGACTGCACCTGGGCCAGATAAGGATAGGGAACACAGACGGCGACTTGCGCCTTGAGACCGGCAGCGCCGGTCCGCACGGCAGTCAGAAGAGAGAGATTGGCAGCCAGGCTGCCATGCATCTTCCAGTTGCCGGCGACAAATTTGGTGCGGGACATTATTTACTGTTCTCGGTTCGCTGTTCTCGGTCAGCCACGGATTATACCGTCCGCCCTGGCCGCCGGCAACCGAAAGGGCGTGTTCAGCCAAAGCGCCCGGTAATATAGTCCTCTGTTTGCTTCTTCTGCGGCTTGATGAAGATCTGATCGGTAACACCGAACTCGATCATCTCGCCGAGATACATGTAGGCCGTGTAGTCGGAAATTCGTGCCGCCTGCTGCATGTTGTGCGTGACGATGGCGATGGTGAACTCACCCTTGAGCTCGTCGATCAGTTCCTCGATTCGCATGGTGGAAATCGGGTCGAGCGCGGAGGTTGGCTCGTCGAGCAACAGCACCTCCGGCTTGACCGCCACAGCCCGCGCGATGCACAAACGCTGCTGCTGGCCTCCGGAAAGGCTCATGCCGCTGCGCGTGAGGATGTGCTTCACTTCGTCCCATAGCGCAGCCTTGCGCAGGGCCCACTCGACACGATCTTCCAGTTCCCCCTTCGACAGGCGCTCGTGCAGTCTGATACCGAAAGCGATGTTCTCGAAAATGGACATCGGGAAAGGCGTCGGCTTCTGAAACACCATGCCGACCTTGGCGCGCAAGGTGTTGAGATCAACATCCTTGCCCAGCATGTTCGTGCCATCCAGCAGAAGTTCGCCCGTCGCCTTTTGTTCCGGATAGAGATCGTACATGCGGTTCATCGTGCGCAGCAGGGTGGACTTTCCGCATCCCGACGGCCCGATGAAAGCGGTCACGTGCTTCTTGTAGATCGATAGATTGACGTTCTTCAGGGCATGGAACTTGCCATAGTAGAAGTCGAAGTTACGGAACTCGATTTGTGTTTCCAGCGGCCCTTCGAGGGTGGCCTGGATGGCTTCGGTTGAATCGTTCATGTTCATGCACACTCGCCCTGGATCACAGTTTGTGCTTCTCGCGGAAAAGAATTCGGGTAACGATGTTGAGGCCAAGTACGCCTAGAGTGATCAGGAATACACCGGCCCAGGCCAGTTCCTGCCAATCCTTGAAGGGGCTCATCGCAAACTTGAAGATCGTCACCGGCAAGTTGGCCATGGGCTCATTGAGGCTGACACTCCAGAACTGGTTCGACAGCGCGGTAAACAGGAGGGGAGCCGTTTCGCCGGAAATGCGGGCTACTGCCAGCAAGATGCCCGTCAACACGCCGGCCGCCGAGGCCCGCAGCGAAACGCGGGAAATGACTGCCCACTTCGGCGCTCCGAGTGCGAACGCCGCTTCGCGCAGGCTGTTCGGCACCAACTGCAACATATTCTCCGTCGTTCGCACAACCACGGGCACCACGATCAGGGCAAGGGCGAGAACGCCGGCAAAACCTGAGAACTTGCCCATTTTCGCGACATAGACGGCATAGACGAACAGGCCGACGATGATCGACGGGGCCGACAGCAGGATGTCGTTGATAAAACGGGTAACACTGCCCAGCCAGCCGCGCTGGCCATACTCAGCCAAATAGATGCCGGCCATGATGCCAACCGGAGTGCCGATCAGCGTCGCCAGGCAGACCATGATCAGGCTGCCGACGATGGCATTAAGCAGCCCGCCTTCGGAGGATCCCGGCGGTGGCGTCATCGCCGTAAATAGTTGTAACGACAGCCCGGACAGGCCAAGATCGAGAACAGTGAACAGAATCCAGGCCAACCAGAACAGACCGAAGGCCATTGCCGCCATCGAAAGCCCGAGGGCAATCTGATTGACCAGCCTACGTTTCGCCATAGGGTCCATGTCAGCTCCTGGTACCTTCCTGCCGCGTCAAACGCATCAGCAACAACTTGGACAGGCTCAGGACGACGAAAGTGATCAGGAACAGGATCAGGCCGAGCTCGATCAGCGAAGCGGTATAAATGGGCGACTCCGCCTCGGCGAACTCGTTCGCCAGCGCCGACGCAATGCTGTTGCCGGGCAGGAAAAGCGAGAAGCCGGTAAATACATTCATGTTGCCGATCAGGAACGTCACAGCCATGGTTTCGCCCAGCGCGCGCCCAAGACCGAGCATGATGCCACCGACCACGCCAACCTTGGTATAGGGCCAGACCACATGCCAGACCACTTCCCAAGTGGTGGCGCCCAAGCCGTAGGCCGACTCCTTGAGCATGTCGGGCGTCACCTCGAATACATCGCGCATCACCGACGCGATGAAGGGAATGATCATGATTGCAAGGATGACGCTTGCCGACAGGATACCGATGCCCAATGGTGGCCCATCAAACAATCTGCCCAACAGCGGAACCTTGCCCAACGTGGCCGCGAGGGCCGGCTGCACGTACTTGGAAAATATCGGCGCGAATACCAATAGTCCCCACATGCCATAGACGATCGACGGAATCGCCGCCAGCAGTTCAATGGCTGTACCTAGCGGCCGACGCAACCACGGCGGCGCGAGTTCGGTGAGAAACAAGGCGATACCGAAACTCACTGGCACGGCAATGACCAGGGCGACCAAGGAAGTAATGAGCGTGCCGTACACCGGAATCAGCGCACCGAAACGATCCATGGGCGGGTTCCACTCGCCCGAGGTCAGAAAACCGAAACCGAAGCGTTCGATCGCCGGCCAGGCACCGTAGAAGAGCGAAACGATGATCCCCACCAACATCGCCAACGTGAGCACGGCAAACAACCGTGTCAGGTTGGAGAACAACCAGTCGCCAAATTGATGACTGGATGCGCGTGTTGGAGGATTCATGTTCGGGCTTGACCTTGGTGGGAACGAACATGTCGCCGACAAGCCGGCGACATGTCACGGTGCGCGGCTGTTATTTTGCCGCCCAAACAGACTTTCCGGTAGTGTCCTTGATCTGCCCCCAGGCGCCAGCGATCAGCTTCACGACACTGTCGGGCATCGGCACATAATCGAGGTCGTCGGCCATCTTGCCGCCGTTCTTGTAACTCCACTCGAAGAACTTCAGTGCTTCCACAGCTTGAGCCGGCTTGTCCTGCACCTTGTGCATCAGGATGAAGGTGGCGCCGGTGATCGGCCAGCTGTCCTTGCCCGGCTGGTTCGTGAGGATCTGATAGAAGGCCGACTTGGCCCAGTCTGCGCCTGCGGCAGCAGCCTTGAAGGTCACGTCATCCGGGCCGACGAAGGCGCCGCTGGAATTCTGCATCATGGCGTGCGTCATCTTGTTCTGCTTGGCATAGGCATATTCGACATAGCCGATCGAGCCCGGCATGCGCTGAACGAACGCGGCAACACCCTCGTTGCCCTTGCCGCCGAGGCCCACAGGCCACTGCACCGCCGTGCCCTCACCGACCTTGGTTTTCCACTCGTCGCTGACCTTGGACAGGTAGTTGGTGAAAATGAAAGTCGTGCCGGAGCCATCGGCACGGCGTACCACGGCAATGGCCTGGTCGGGCAACTTGACGCCCGGGTTGAGGTCGGCGATCGGCTTGTCGTTCCACTTGGCGATCTTGCCCATATAGATGTCGGCCAGCACGGCGCCTGTCAGCTTCATCTGGCCTGGCTTCACATCGGGCAGGTTCATCACCGGCACGACGCCGCCAATTACGGTGGGAAATTGCATCAGGCCCTGCTTTTCCATATCCTCCGGCTTGAGCGGCATGTCGGAGGCACCGAAGTCGACGGTCTTGGCCGTGATCTGCTTGATGCCGCCACCCGAGCCGATCGACTGGTAGTTGATCTTGTTGCTGGTTGCCTTCTGATAGCCGTCCGCCCACTTCGCGTAGATCGGCGCGGGGAACGTGGCGCCGGCGCCGGTGACGTCAGCAGCGAATGCAGCGGGAGCATCGGCAATCAGCGCAGCAACAGCGAACGGGGTAGCCATCCATTTCAATGACTTGAGCATCGATATTCTCCTGAGTGATGAGTCGAACGACCGCCACGTTAGCAAGTCAATGTGACACTCACGTTACACGTCGCAACATAGGGGGCAGGGGTTCTATCCTGACTTGTCATACGGCTGCAATCTGGCCCTGCCATGATCAAGCCGATGACAGATTCAGCCCTGAATGTCCTGATGCTGACGGACGTATATTTTCCGCGCATCAACGGGGTATCGACATCGATTGAAACCTTTCGCGCCGACTTGGCGCGCGAAGGCGTCAGGATCAAGCTGGTGGCGCCGGCCTATCCGACGCCGCACGAGACGGCCGATACCTGGCGCGTGCCCTCGCGGCGTCTGCCCTTCGACCCCGAGGACCGGTTGATGCGATGGAGGCCACTCATCGACACGGCCATTCAAGCCGCCGGGACCGGGGTGGATCTGGTTCACGTGCAAACGCCCTTCGCCGCCCACTACGCCGGCGTCAAGATGGCCCGCCGTTTCAATGTGCCGGTCATCACGACCTACCACACCCACTTCGAGGAGTACATCCAGCATTATCTGCCACTGCTGCCCCGACAAACCCTCAAGGCCTTTGCCCGAGGCATTGCCCGCCACCAGTGCGACGATCTTGACGCTGTCATCGTTCCCTCGCCAGCCATGCGCGACACCTTGCTCGAGTATGGGGTCAAGGCGCAAATGCACGTGTTGCCGACCGGCATTCCCGTCAGCCACTTTTCGCACGGCGATGGCAGCCGTTTCCGCGCCCGCCACGCCATTCCTGCGGATCGCCCCATGGCCCTTTTTGTCGGCCGCGTCGCTCACGAGAAGAACATCGGCTTCCTGCTGGATGCGATGACGCATGCCGTCCGGCATTGCCCGGAACTTCTGCTGGCCATTGCCGGCGAGGGGCCGGCACTGACTTTCCTGCAACGGCAGGTCGAGGCGCTGCGCCTTGATAACCATGTCCGGTTCGTCGGCTACCTTGACCGGCGCCAGGAACTGCCTGACTGCTACGCCGCGGCCACTGTCTTCGCCTTCGCCTCCCGCACCGAAACACAGGGGCTTGTACTGCTCGAAGCCATGGCCGCTGGCCTGCCCGTCTATGCCCTGCCCTGCATGGGCACGAAAAGCATCGTCGAGCCGCAACACGGAGCGGTCGCCGCCCGGGACGATCCGGCGGCCTTCGGCCAAGGCTTGGCAGAATTGGCCGGCAACCAGCTCCAGTTGGCCCGTCTCGCCCGCGATGGCCGCCATTTCGCCGAG
>DASRXN010000086.1:0-10387 GCA_035654135.1 Rhodocyclaceae bacterium
GCCGCGAGCGATGCGATCGACGATGGCCAGGCCCAGGCCGGTGCCGATGGCATTGGTGCGCGCTGCCTCCAGGCGAGTGAAGGGGAGCTTGAGGCGTTCGGCGTCGGCGGGCGGGATGCCGGGACCGCGGTCGCGGACTTCGATAATGACGTTGCCGCCCTGCGCCGACAGCGACAGTTCGATCGGTTGGTTGCTGCCGGCATGCCGCAGAGCGTTGTCGATCAGGTTGGCGACTGCACGGCGGATGGTTTTGGGGCGCAAAGTCAGTGGTGGCGATACGCCGGTCGCCGCGATCCCGGTACCGCGTCGGCGGTATTGATCGGCCAGTGCCTCCAGCAGCGCGGCGAGATCGGTGGCCTGGGCCGACTCGCCGGCATCAGTACGGGCGAAATCGAGAAACTGGCCGATGCTGCGATCCATCTCCTCGACGTCCGCCACCATGTCGCGCTGCATCGCCTCGTCGGTCGCCGACATTTCGATGCCCATGCGCAGACGCGTCAGCGGCGTGCGCAGGTCGTGGGAAATGCCCGCCAGGATCAGGGCCCGGTCCTCGTCGAGACGGGCCAGGTCGGCGTTCATCTGGTTGAAGTTGCGCGCCAGTGTGCGGATTTCCTCGGGGCCAGCTTCCGTCACCTGCTCGGGTCGTCGACCGCGGCCGATTTCGGCGGCGGCAGTTTCGAGCGCCTTCAGCGGACGCGTGACGCGAAACACGATCAGCCAGGCGCCAGCCAGCGACAGCAGCAGTGCGGCAGCCCCCCAGCCCAGCCATTGCAGCGGGAAATGGCGCTCGATGCGTTCGCGCGGCAGCGCCACCCAGTAGTCGCTGTCCTCGCCGCCCTCGATGCCGAAGCTGACGAAAAGCGCCTTCTCGCCTTCGCGTTCCAGGGTCAGGCGGGTGCCGGCGCCAAGTTGCTCGCGCACCAGTTCCTCGACGCGATGCAGGAAAGGCCGTTCCGGCAGCGGCGCGATGTGGTCGTCGGCTTCGGCGGGGTAGATGTGGATACCCTCGCGGTCGGACAGCTCGCGCAATACTTCGATGCGCGCTTCGGGGCGGGCGGCGACCAGCGCCGTGCGAGTCAGATTGACGACGCTGACGATCATCTGCGACAGCTGCCGCGCCCGCGGCTCGCGCTCGTAGGTAGTGAAGATGTAGAACCATGCCAGCACCGACAGCAGCATCAGTACCGCGATCAGCAGGAAGGTGCGCCAGAGCAGCGTCTTCGGAAAAAACCTCACTCGTGCTTCTTCCCGTCGGGTACGAAGACGTAGCCGAAACCCCAGACGGTCTGGATGTAGCGCGGCTTGGCCGGATCGTCCTCGACCAGCTTGCGCAGCCGCGACACCTGGACGTCGATGGAGCGGTCGAAGACGTCGTACTCGCGACCGCGTGCGAGTTCCATCAGTTTGTCGCGGGAGAGTGGCTTGCGCGCGTGTTCGACCAGCACCTTGAGGAGGGCGAATTCGCCGGTGGTGAGCGTGGTGACGGTGTCGTCGTGGCTCAACTCGCGGGTGCCCAGGTTTAGTACGGTGTTGCCGAAGCTGACCGTGGCGTCGACTTCGCCCGGTGTGCCCGGCGGTGGTGGCGCTACCCGGCGGCGCAGCACGGCATGGATGCGGGCGACCAGTTCGCGCGGATTGAAGGGCTTGGGCAGGTAATCGTCGGCGCCAAGCTCAAGACCGACGATGCGGTCGATATCGTCGCCCTTGGCGGTGAGCATGATGATCGCCACCTCGTTCTTCTCGCCGCGCAGGCGCCGACAGATCGAGAGGCCGTCCTCGCCGGGCATCATCAGGTCAAGTACGATCAGGTCGTAGAGTTCGCGTGATAGCGCCCTGTCCATGGACGCGGCGCCGTCGACCGCCTTGACGGCAAAGCCCTGCTCGCCGAGATAGCGTTCCAGCAGTTGGCGCAAACGCAGATCGTCATCGACCACCAGGATCTTGCGGGACTTGTCGGTTTGCTCGGTCATGGAGTGGAATGCTAGCCGGATCGGGCGGCTCGCGCGAGAGGGGCTTACAAACGATTACAAAACGGCGCTGCCCTACGGATGAAAGTCGCCTACGATAGCGGGCATGAGAGTCCGTCCTGGCGCCTTCCTCGTTGGCCTGATTGCCGTTCTGGCGGCAGCGCCGGCCTGCGCCGGACCCGGCGACGGTGGTGGCGGTCGCCATCATCGCTTTGCCGAACGTGGCGCCATGCAGATGCCCGCCGGCGCGGTGATGGATGGGCCGATGAGAGGCCAGGAATTCCGCCGCGACAACAACGAGATGCCCATGTTCGGCCGCCTGTCGCCGGAAGAGCGTCGCCAGTTGCGCCGGGACATCCGCAATGCCGGCGGCGACATTTATCGCCGGCCGCCACCGCCACCTTACGAAGGTCCGCCACGATAGCAACCGGCCGGTAAAAT
This sequence comes from Rhodocyclaceae bacterium, assembly GCA_035654135.1. GTDB lineage: Bacteria > Pseudomonadota > Gammaproteobacteria > Burkholderiales > Rhodocyclaceae > Fen-999. Next base: position 2,409 of record DASRXN010000086.1, read on the forward strand.
GGCGGGGATGCGCTTCCTCGCCCTCGAAACCGCCACCCATCGCCTTTCCGTCGCCCTGTGGGACGACGGCAGCCTGATCGAACGGGCCGCCGAACTGCCCAGCGGCGGTTCCGAGTGGTTGCTGCCGGCCATGCAGACGATGCTTGCCGAGGCGGGCGTGGGCCTGAATATGCTCGATGGCATCGCTTTCGGCGCCGGCCCCGGCAGTTTCACCGGCCTGCGTCTGGCCGCCGGCTGCGCCCAGGGCCTGGCGTTCGGTCTCGACCTGCCTGTGCTCGGCATCAACACGCTGGAGGCGCTGGCGTTGGCCAGCGGCGAAGACAAGGTGTTCGCCTGCCTGGATGCGCGCATGAACGAGGTGTATGTCGCGGCCTACGAGGGTGGCGCTCAAGTGCTGGCGCCCGTGGTCAGTCTGCCGGCGCAAGTGCCACTGCCGCCCGGTGAAGGCTGGATCGGCTGCGGCGATGGTTTCGCGGTTTATGCTGATATCTTGCCGGTACTCGTCCGCGTCCGCGCCGATCTGCGGCCGACCGCGGCGGCCGTGGCGCGACTCGCTGCACCGCTTCTTGCCCGTGGTGAAGGTGTCGATGCCGGCGAAGCTGCTCCCCTCTATGTTCGCGACAAGGTGGCGTTGACCACCGCCGAGCGCCTGGCCCGCGGCGGCACGAAATAATGAGCGCGGTCCTGAAACCTCGTCTCGAGTTCGTGCCCATGCGGGAAACCGATGTCGATCCGGTAACCGCCGCCGAACAGCGCAGTTACGCCTTCCCCTGGACACGCGGCAATTTCGCCGACTCGCTGAAGGCCGGCCACAGCATGTGGGTGTGCCGCGAGGGTGGCGAGATGGTCGGCTACGTGGTGGTGATGATGGTGGTCGACGAGGCGCACCTGCTCAACATCACCATCCTGCCCGAGCATCAGCGGCGCGGCCTGGGCAGCGCCTTGCTGGGCCATATGTTCGACGTCGCGCGCGGCTACGGCGCCGTGCGCATGCTGCTGGAGGTGCGGCCGGACAATGCCTCGGGCTTCGCGCTCTACCGGCGCTTCCTGTTCAGCGAGATCGGCCGCCGGCGCGGCTACTATCCCGCCGACGGCGGTCGCGAGGATGCCATCGTGATGGCACGGGATCTATGAGCCGTCAGCGCGACAGTGTGTTGCGCGAACTTGGCCTGGGGCCGGTTTGGCGTCTGCGCTCGCGACCGGCCGAGGTGGCGGCTGCCGTGCCGCCATCACTGACTTTCACTGCCCCAGCCGCCGTTGCGGCCCCCACCGTCGCGGATGATCGTGCCGTCAGTATCGCTGCCATGGGCTGGGATGAACTCAAGGCCACCGTTGCCGGCTGCCAGGCCTGCCCGCTATGCAAGGCGCGTAAGCAGGCGGTGCTGGGCGTCGGCGACAAAGAGGCCGACTGGCTGTTCGTCGGCGAGGGCCCCGGTGCGGAGGAGGACGAGCGTGGCGAGCCCTTCGTCGGCCAGGCTGGCAAGCTGCTCGACGCCATGCTGGCGGCCATCGATCTCAAGCGCGGCGACAATGTGTATATCGCCAATGCCGTGAAATGCCGGCCGCCCCAGAACCGCACGCCGGAAGCCGAAGAAACCGCGGCCTGTTGGCCTTTTCTGGAGCGGCAGATCGCCTTGCTCAAGCCCAAGCTGATCGTGGCACTGGGCCGGCCGGCGGCACAGACGCTGTTGCAGGGCGAAGTGAAGATCTCATCAGCGCGCGGTCGCCTGTTCGACTTCCATGGCATTCCGCTGATCGTCACCTATCATCCGGCCTATCTGCTGCGCACGCTCCACGACAAGGCCAAGGCCTGGGAAGATCTCTGCTTCATGCGCCGGTCCATGAGAGGTTTGTAGGTGTCGCACGGTTCCGAGGGTTCGACGCCGGCCATCCTCTACGCCCTGGGCGCCAACTTCGGCATCGCGGTCGCCAAGTTTGGTGCTGCCGCCTGGACCGGCTCGGGCTCGATGCTGGCCGAGGCCATCCACTCGACGGCCGACTGCGCCAACCAGCTGCTCCTGCTGCTCGGCCTGCGAGAGGCGAAGCGGCCGGAGAGCATCGATCACCCGCTCGGCCATCACCGCGCCGCCTATTTCTGGTCGATGGTGGTGGCGCTGCTGCTGTTCTTCATGGGCGGCGCTTTTTCCGTTTATGAGGGCATCGAGCGCCTGCTGCATCCACAGCCGATGGCGAACGGCCTCATCGCCATGGTCGTGCTCGGCGTCGCGGTGGTGCTGGAGGCCTTCTCGCTGGCCGGGGCGATGCGGGAGATCCGCAAGACGTCGGGCGGCAAGCCCTTTCTGCGCTGGTTCCGGGAATCCCGTCAGTCGGAACTGATGGTGGTCGCCGGCGAGGACATCGCCGCGCTGGCGGGACTGACCTTGGCTTTCCTGGCCGTCGCGGCGACGGTGCTGACCGGCAACGCGATGTGGGACGCGCTGGGCACGCTGGCCGTCGGCGTGGTGCTGATGGTGATCGCCGTGGCGGTGATGATCGAGGTGAAGAGCCTGATCGTCGGTGAGTCGGCGGCGCCGGAACTGCGCGCCGAAATAGAGGCCTTCATCGCCGCCCAGCCGGAAGTCGAGCAGGTGCTGAACGTCATCACGCTGGCCTGGGGCGATCGCATCGTCATCGCCGTCAAGGCAAGGATGGCGCAGGCAGAGGCGATCAGCGGTGCCGAAATGGTCCGGCGCATCAACGCCGTCGAGGCGCGCATGCAGGAGCAGTTTCCCGCCGCCCGCTGGGTATTCTTCGAGCCGGATGACAAGTAGGGTACTTGCCCTTTGCATAGTTCGGCCCCATATTGCTGCCGTTGCTTCACTTCCACTGGAGACTTTTCCATGAAAATCCGTCTGATTGCCGTTTTTGCCCTTGTCGCTGCCCTGCTGTCCGGCTGCGGTTACAACCAGATCCAGATCAACGATGAAGGCGTCAACGCCGCCTGGTCGGAAGTGCTCAACCAGTACAAGCGTCGCGCCGACCTGATCCCCAATCTGGTGTCGACGGTGCAGGGCTATGCCGCGCACGAGAAGGAGGTCTTGACCCGGGTGACCGAGGCGCGGGCCAGCGTTGCGGGCATGAAGGCGACGCCGGAGCTGGTCAATGACGAGGCCGCCTTTGCCAAGTTCCAGAAGGCGCAGGCCGAACTGGGCAGTGCGCTGGCCCGGCTCCTGGTGGTGGCAGAGAACTATCCGAACCTGAAAGCCGACGCCAATTTCCGCGACTTGCAGGCGCAGCTCGAAGGCACGGAAAACCGCATCACAGTTGCCCGCAATCGCTACATCCAGGCGGTCAAGGACTACAACGTCTCCGTGCGAACCTTCCCCAACAGCCTGACGGCCATGGTCATGGGCTGGAAGACCAAGGCCAACTTCACGGTCGAAGACGAGAAGGCGATCTCGACGCCGCCGGTCGTCAAGTTCGACACGCCGGCGGCCGCGAAGTAAGGCAGATGCTGCGCTGGCTGGCGGCGTTCTGCTGCCTGATTCTGCCGGCATTGGGCTGGGGAAGCGACGTTGTCGCCATCCCCGCCTTGTCGGCGCGCGTGACCGACCTGACCGGCACGCTGGCGGCCGATCGTGCGGCATCGCTCGATGCCGCCCTGGCAGCGATCGAACGGGAAAAGGGTGCCCAGGTCGCGATCCTGATGCTGCCGACCACGCAGCCGGAAGCCATCGAACAGTTCGGCATCCGTTTGGCCGAGGCCTGGAAGATCGGCCGCAACGGCGTCAACGACGGCGTCATCGTCATCGTCGCCAAGGATGATCGCAAGATGCGCATCGAGGTGGGCTACGGACTGGAGGGCGCGATTCCCGACGCCGTGGCCAAGCGCATCGTCGCCGAAACCATGGCGCCGCGCTTTAAGCAGGGCGACTTCGCCGGTGGCCTCGATGCCGCTGTCGCGGCGCTGACGGGCGTTATTCGCGGCGAGCCCCTGCCGGCACCGACAGGGGCGACGGGAACAGGTGGCGGCAATGGCATGGACAGCGGCTTCTGGCTGTTCGGGGTAATCATTTTTTCCGGTGTGCTGCATGCGCTGCTGGGACTGTTCGGTTCCCTGCTGGCGGCAGTGGTGGCCGGAGCCCTGGCCTGGTGGCTGTTCACCTCCTGGTTCGCCGTCGCTGTCGCTGCCGTGGTGGCGTTCGCTTTTTCGTTCGCCCGGGGGGGTGGCGGCGGGCTCGGCAGCGGCGGCTACTCATCCTCTTCTGGAGGTGGCGGCGGCTTCTCGGGCGGTGGTGGCTCCTTCGGTGGCGGTGGCGCGTCGGGGGATTGGTGACATGAAGCTCGGACGCCTACTCAAGCACTTGATGATGCCCGGCTGGTGGGTCCGGCGGGCCTTCGGCGCGGCGGATCGCGAAGCGATCGGGGCCGCGATCACGGCATCCGAACAGTACCATCGCGGCGAACTGCGCTTCGTCGCCGAAGGACCGCTGCCACTGAAAGTCAGTCTTCGCGGCACGCCGCCGCGGGCACGGGCAGCAGCCCTGTTCCATCATCTCGGCGTCGACAAGACCCGCGAGGCCAGCGGCATCCTGATCTATGTCCAGCTGGTCGACCGGCGCGTGGAAATCCTGGCCGACAAGGGCATCGCCGCCCGTGTCGCGCAATCCGAGTGGGACAGGATCTGCCGGGAAATGGAAACGGCATTCGGGCATGACGCCTACCGGCGTGGTGCGCTGGAGGCGATCGATCGGGCGACCCGGTTGTTGAGCCTGCACTTCCCGGCCCGGCCGGACAACATCAACGAGCTGGACGATCGCCCGGAGCTGTTGTGAGCCGTTTAGTGCGTGCGGTCTTCGAGGTGGGTGACGTCGTCGTGCCGGTGCTGGTTTTCCCGATGCCGGCGTCGGACCAGCCACATGGTGGCGGCGACGAAGATGCCGAAGAGGGTGATGACGGTGAAGATCGACAGTCCGGCCCTGACCAATAGCGAGTAAATGCCGGTCATGACGAGGATCGAGAGATTCTCGTTGAAGTTCTGCACGGCGATGGAGTGGCCGGCGCCCATCAGGATGTGGCCGCGATGCTGGAGCAGGGCGTTCATCGGCACGACGAAGAAACCCGAGAAGGCGCCGACGACAACGAGCAGCGGTACGGCCAGCCACATGTCGCGGACGAAGATCATCAGGATGACGCCGAGGCCCATGGCAATGCCCAGGGGGATCACCCGCACCGACTTGCGCAGCGAGATCATTCGTGCGGCCAGCGCGGCGCCGATGGCGACACCGACGGCGACGATGCCTTGCAGCATGCTGGCTTTCGACAGGTCGAGATTCAGCGCTGCCTTGGCCCACTCGATGACGATGAACTGCAACGTGGCACCGGCACCCCAGAAGAGGGTGGTCACCGCCAGCGAGATCTGACCGAGCTTGTCGCGCCAGAGCAGTTTCAGGCAGTGGTTGAACTCGTGAAATAGGTAAACCGGGTTCCTCTTGAGCGGCTTGTGGTCGACACCGGTGTCGGGGATATAGAGGTTGAAGAGCGCTGCTACCAGATACAGGGCGCCGATGATCGCCAAGTTCATTTCGGCAACGGTGTTAATGCCGGTGTCAATAAGAGGGAAATCGAGGGCCAGCAGAGACTGGGCGATATCCGGCTTGATGAGGGCGCCGCCGAGGACGACGCCGAGAATGATGGCTACCACCGTCAGGCCCTCGATCCAGCCGTTGGCAACCACCAGCAGGCGATGCGGCAGATATTCCGTGAGGATGCCGTACTTGGCGGGCGAGTAGGCGGCGGCGCCCAGGCCGACCACCGCGTAGGCGACCAGCGGATGGAGGTCGAAGAACATCAGCGCGCAGCCGAACACCTTGATGCCGTTGCTGAGGAACATGACCCGCCACTTCGGCATGGAGTCGGCGAAGGCACCGACGAAGGCGGCCAGCGCGACATAGGACACGGTGAAGAAAGTCTTGAGCAGCGGCTCGTAAGCCGTCGGCGCATGCATGTCGCGCAGGATGGCGATGGCGGCGATCAGCAGAGCGTTGTCGGCGAGCGCGGAAAAGAACTGCGCCGCCATGATGATGTAGAAGCCGAGGGTCATGGGCCGGGGATTTATACCACGAAAGATTTATGGCCATCTTGCGGCGCTGGCGGCGGGCAAGAAACATCGGCATCAGGCTACCTTATATCGGCAATTTGTGATTGAATATCATCCCGGACTAATGAAAAGTATACGAGGGGGAGCGTTTCATGGCTGATCGCAGGCTTCAGGTCTTTCATGCCGTCGCCAAGCAATTGTCATTCACCAAGGCCGCGGAAATTCTGTTCATGACCCAGCCGGCCGTGACCTTTCAGATCAAGCAGCTGGAAGAGCATTTCAATACCCGCCTCTTCGATCGCGGCCATGGCCGCATCGCCCTGACTCCCGCCGGTGACCTTGTGCTTGCCTATGCCGAGCGCATCCTCAGCCTGTCGTCCGAAATGGACGTGCGCCTGGCCGAGATGACCGGCGAGATCGGCGGTTCGCTGCTGGTCGGCGCCTCGACCACCATCGCCGAATTCATGCTGCCGCGCATTCTCGGCGAGTTCAAGTCGGCGTACCCGAACGTGCGGCCAAGATTGGTCGTCGCCAACTCCGAGACCATCGAGACGCGGGTCGCCGAGCACACCATCGATATCGGCTTCATCGAGTCGCCCTCGCACCAGCCGAACCTGGAAACCGAGACGTGTTGCGACGATGAACTCCAGGTCATTTGCAGTCCGAAATTCGCCCTGGCCAAGTTCAAGGAACTGACGCCGTCACAGCTCATCGAGTATCCCTATATTTCCCGCGAGCCGGGTTCCGGCACCCGCGAATTCACCGACACCTATCTGCGCAAGGCAGGCATCAGCACGGACCAGATGAAGCTGGTGATGGAGCTGGGCAGCCCGATCGCCCTCAACGGTGTCGTCGAGACCGGGCTTGGTTTCGCCATCGCCTCCAGTGGTTCGGTACGCAAGTCCCAGCGCCTGGGAGACCTGATCTCGATTCCTCTCAAGCCGCGACTGATCCGCACACTGTCGATGGTCTACCCGAAGGAGAAATTCCGCTCCCGGCTGGTGACCGCCTTCGTCGATTTCGCCTCCGGCAAGCTCAAGCAACTGTCGATCAAGTAAGCGCTGCCGTGAGAAACTCGCGGGCATGACTGGCTCACCCGCACGCCCCATCCGCGTCCGTTTCGCCGCTGCTGCCCTGCGGCACAATCACGCCGTTGCCCGCCGTCACGCCGGCGCCGCGAAATTATGGAGCGTCGTCAAGGCCAACGCCTACGGGCACGGCCTGATGCGCGCCGTGGGCGCATTGGCCGATGTTGCCGACGGCTTCGCCCTCATCGAACTGGAAAGCGCGATTGCCCTGCGCGAAACCGGCATTCGCCAGCCGATCCTCATGCTCGAAGGGTTCTATGACGCGGCAGAGTTGCCGCTGTTCGCCGAATACGGCCTGACGCCGACGCTGCACAGCCTGGCCCAGGTGGAGGCGTTCTGCGCTCTGGCGCTGCCGGTGCGCCTGCCCTTGTATCTCAAGCTCAATACCGGCATGAACCGCCTCGGGCTGAATGCGGGCGAACTCGATGGAGCCCTGTCGCTGCTGGCGGCGTCGGGCAGCGCCGGCGGCATCACGCTGATGACCCATTTCGCCGATGCCGATGGCGAGCACGGTGTGGCCGGACAGCTGGCACGCTTCGGGGCGATGCAGGCGGGGCGGTCGTTGCCGGTGTCGCTGGCCAATTCGGCGGCACTGCTGCGCTTTCCGGAAACCGCTCGCGATTGGGCGCGTCCGGGCATCATGCTCTACGGTGGCTCGCCTTTTGCGGGCAGCCAAAGTGCCGCGGCACTGGATCTCATGCCCGTGACGACGCTGGAGAGTGAGCTGATCGCCGTGCGCGACATCGCAGCCGGCGAGCACGTCGGCTACGGCTGTACATTCACCGCCGAGCGGCCGATGCGCATCGGCATCGTGGCTTGTGGTTACGCCGACGGCTACCCGCGCCATGCGC
>DASRXN010000087.1:0-6022 GCA_035654135.1 Rhodocyclaceae bacterium
CGAACAGGCACTGCCAGTTCGACGCGCCGGCTTCGACCGTGGCATCGATGACCGCCTCGATCAACATGGCGCGCACCGCATCATCGCCCGCTGTCAGGAGCCGCGGCCCCGGCGAGGGTGTGAAAGGCACGCCGGTGACCAGCTTGGGGAAATAGTCCAAACCACTCTGCTGCCAGGCCCGGTCCCACCCGTAATCGACGGCAAAGTCGCCGTACCAGTGGTGGCGCTCGTAGAGCGGCAGCAGCCCGGCAATGCCCTCGCCGTCGCGCAGCGCGATGTGCATCGCGCGCCAACCAAGCGGGCCGCGTTCGGTAACACAGTGCTCGGCGGCGCCGAGGAAGGCGCGGCTGACGAAGGGATCGCCCTCGGTGGCAAGCCGCTGCCAGTCGACTTCGGCGATGTCGGCAATGGATTGAAGAATTTCCTGCCGAGGCATGGGAATGGGAGATGGCGTACGGGAGGGGTGATGCCCGCATTATCCGCGCACCCCCCTGGAATGCGCTACGCTCGCACTATGATTCGCGATTTCGACTTCGACCGCCCGATCGACCGGCTGGGCGGCGCCTGTCCCGACAGCGTGAAGTGGAACCGCTACCGGGGCCGCGACGTGATCCCGCTGTGGGTCGCGGACATGGATTTTGCCGCGCCACCGGCGGTCGTGGAGGCGCTCGCGGCGCGCGTCGCGCACGGCGTCTTCGGCTACGGTCAACCCTGGCCATCGCTGACCGACGCGGTGATCGATCACATGGCACGGGAATATGGCTGGGCCGTCGAGGCCGACTGGATCGTCTGGCTGCCCGGGCTGGTCACGGGCCTCAACATCGCCTGCCGGGCGGTTGGCGAGACAGACGATGCCGTGTTCACTTCGACGCCGGTCTATCCGCCCTTCCTGTCGGCGCCGCACAACTCGGGCCGCCGAGTCGTCACGGCGCCGCTCGTACGAAGCAATGGCGGCTGGGCCTGGGATTTCGAGGCCGTCGCCAAGGTTCTGGACGAAACGAAGCCTCGTCTCCTGCTGCTCTGCCATCCGCACAATCCCGTCGGCCGCGCCTGGCGCGACGACGAGCTCCGGCAACTTCTCGATCTCGCCAAGCGACATGGCGCCGTCGTTTGTTCCGACGAGATTCATTGCGACCTGATCCTGGACCCTGCGCGGCGTCACCGTCCGTTCGCGGCTCTCTCGCCGGAGGCGGCGCAACGGACGATCACGCTGATGGCGCCTTCGAAGACCTTCAACGTGCCCGGCCTCGGCTGCGCCTACGCCGTGATTGCCGAGCCGTCGCTGCGGCAGGCATTCAGGCACGCCATGAGCGGCATTGTGCCGCACGTCAACACCCTGGGCCTGGTCGCCTGCGAGGCGGCGCTCCGGCACGGCGGCGCCTGGCGCAGCGCGCTGCTCGACTACCTGAGCGGCAACGCGGTGCGCGTGCAGCGTTTCGTCGCCGGCCAGCCCGGACTCGCGATGGCCCCGGTCGAGGCGACCTATCTGGCCTGGATCGACGCGCGCGGCCTCGGCGTGGCCGAGCCGCAGCGCTTCTTCGAGGAGGCAGGCGTCGGACTGTCGGACGGCGCCGAGTTCGGCGCGCCGGGCTTCGTGCGCCTCAACTTCGGCTGCCGCCGCGCGCTGCTCGACGAGGCCCTGGCGCGCATTGCGAGCGCCTGCGCTTCGATGGGGCCTATCTAACCGGCAATGGGCGTCCCCGCCGCCTTCTCGCGCGCCCAGGGCGCCGCCTTCCTGACGGCCGCCCAGACCGGGTTCTCGATGGTCAGCGCCAGTTGTCGTGCCAGTTCCGGCATGCCGGCGTAGCCGGCGTAGGCGAATTCGCGTTCCTGGTTGATGTCGAGGAAGGGAATGCGCGACTTGAGTGCCATGTAGAGGTTGCGGCCGCCGGCGATCAGGATGTCGGCGCGCAGATCCTGGTAGGCGCTCAGCAGTCCCTTCGGGCTCCCGTCGTCGATCATCTTTGCGTCCGGTCCCATGATCTCGCGGATGCGCGCCTTGTCTTCCTCGGTCGATTTCTTGGTGCCGGTCGCCACCACTTCCATGCCCAGATCCTGCAGGGCCGAGACGATGGACCACGACTTCACGCCACCGGTATAGAGCAGCACACGCTTGCCCCTGAGCCGGGCGCGCCAGGGTTCGAGCGCGGCGTGGGCACTGGCTTCCTCGCGGGCGATGAGCGCTTCGGTACGCGCCGTCAGGTCGGGATCGTTCAGTAGCTTGGCGAAATCACGCAGCGCCTGCGACATGTCGCGCACGCCGTAGAAGCTGCCCTCGAAGAAGGGCACCCCGTAGTTTTCCTGCAGCTTGCGCGCGACGTTGAGCAGCGCCTTGGCGCAGACGACCATGGTCGCCTCGGCGCGATGCATCGTCTGCACCTCACGGAAGCGGCCGTCGCCGGAAAGCGAGCCGAGGATGCGCAGGCCGAGTTCGTCGAACAGCGGTGCCACGTGGAAGAATTCGCCGGCGATGTTGTATTCGCCGATCAGCGCAATGTCGTGAATCTTCGTGCCGGGTGAAAAACGGCTCAGTGCCGACTCGGGAACCGGGTCCGGTTCGCGCGTGCCGATCACGTACTTGAACATCGCCTCGCCGCCGAGGCGGTTGCCGAGGTTCTTGGTGCCGTAGAAGCCGGCCGCGTCGACCGGCACCACCGTTACGCCGTAGCGCTCGGCGGCGGCCTTGCAGGTCGCCTCGAAGTCGTCGCCGATCAGGGCCGTGACGCAGGTCGAATAGACGAACACCGCCGCCGGCGAGTAGTCGTCGATGGCCTGCTTGATGGCGTGGAAGAGCCGCTTCTCGCCGCGGCCCATGATCACGTCCTGTTCGGTGAGGTCGGTGGTCATGCCGATCTTGAACAGCGTCGGGCCAGTGGTGCGCGTGCCGCGGTTGTCCCAGGAACTTCCCGCGCAGGCGATCGGGCCATGTACGATGTGGGCGACGTCGGCGATCGGCAGCAGCGCGATCTGCGCACCGTCGAAGGCGCAACCGCCCGCGGTAGCACCTGGTTTTGGTTTGGCACAGCCGGATTTCTCCTTCGCGTTGTGCGCGCAGGCGGGTTCGTCGAGCAGGGCCTGGATGTCGGAAGCTTTCATGCCACTCTCTTCGCAAATGCCGTGCCATGGACAGTCCATTGTTTTTCCTGGCATTTGCCTTGTCGTGTTTGCGACATTGACGCGACAGCACCCGAATAGGGCGCGCGCACGGCGGACGGCCCGCCAACGGTGCATCGGTGGCCTCGAACCTCCCGGAAAGGCCGGCCAACAGGCTCATGGACCGATGGCACGGTTTTCGCTGAACTCCATCAAGGAGCAGAGAACACCATGAGCGCCGCGCCATACGACGAAATGACCACCGCCACGGGGAAGGTGCGGCCGCATTACACCGCCTTCGCCGATTGGCTGTCGGCGCAGCCCGCCGAAACGCTGGCGCGCAAGCGCGAAGAGGCCGACCTGGTGTTCCACCGGCTCGGCATCACCTTCGCCGTCTATGGCGAAGCCGAGGGCACCGAGCGTCTGATTCCCTTCGACCTTATCCCGCGCATCCTGCCCGCCGCCGAGTGGACCAAACTGGCCACCGGTCTGCGCCAGCGAGTGCGAGCGCTGAACGCCTTCCTCGGCGACATCTACCACGGCCAGGAGATCCTCAATGCCGGCATCATCCCCGCCGCCCAAGTGCTGCAGAACGTGCAGTACCGCCCGGAGATGCAGGGGCTGGACGTGCCCGGCGGCATCTACGCCCACATCGCCGGGGTCGACCTCGTCCGTGCCGGCGCGGGAGAGTTCTACGTGCTGGAGGACAACCTGCGCGTGCCATCGGGCGTGTCGTACATGCTCGAAGACCGCCGCATGATGATGCGGCTGTTTCCTGACCTGTTCGCGCGCCACAAGATCGCGCCGGTCGAACATTACCCGGACACGCTGCTGGAAGTGCTGCGCACCGTCGCGCCGATCGGCGTTTCCAATCCCACCGTGGCGCTCTTGACGCCCGGCGCGTTCAACTCGGCCTACTTCGAGCACGCGTTCCTGGCGCAGCAGATGGGCATCGAACTGGTCGAAGGCCAGGACCTGTTCGTCTCCGACGAGCAGGTGTTCATGCGCACGACGCGAGGCCCGCAGCGGGTCGATGTCATCTACCGCCGGCTGGACGACGATTTCATCGATCCGCTCGCCTTCCGCCAGGATTCCATGCTCGGCGTGCCCGGCCTGCTATCGGTCTATCGCGCCGGCCGCATCACGCTGGCCAATGCCATCGGCACCGGCGTCGCCGACGACAAGTCGATCTACCCTTACGTGCCGGAGATGGTCCGCTTCTACCTCGGCGAGGAGCCCATCCTCAACAACGTACCGACCTGGATGCTGCGCAAGCCCGACGACCTCGCCTACACGCTCGACCACCTGGCCGAACTGGTGGTGAAGGAAGTGCACGGCTCCGGCGGCTACGGCATGCTGGTTGGGCCGGCGGCAACGAAGCAGGAGATCGAGGACTTCCGCGTCCGCATCGTCGCCTCACCCGAGAAATACATCGCCCAGCCGACGCTCTCGCTGTCCACCTGCCCGATCTTCGTCGAGCAGGGCATCGCGCCGCGCCACATCGACCTGCGCCCCTTCGTACTCTCGGGCCGCGAGATCCGCATCGTGCCGGGCGGCCTGACGCGCGTGGCCCTGCGCGATGGTTCGCTTGTGGTGAACTCGTCGCAGGGCGGCGGCACCAAGGACACCTGGGTACTGGAAGACTGATCATGCTCTCGCGCACCGCCGACCACCTCTACTGGATGGCCCGCCACACCGAGCGGGCCGAGAACCTGGCGCGAATGCTCGACGTCACCAGCCGCATGTCCCTGTTGCAGGGTGGCCTGACCGGCGACGACGCCGGTTGGGCCTCGGCGCTGGCCGTCGCCGGCCTCGAAGGCGCCTATCGGGAAAAACACGGCGAAGTGACCGCCGCCGGCGTCATGACCTTCCTGTGCTTCGACACCGACAACCCCTCCTCCATCGTCGGCTGCCTCAAGTCGGCGCGCGAGAATGCCCACGCCGTGCGCGGCACGCTGACTTCGGAACTGTGGGAAACCATCAACGACACCTGGCTCAAGCTGCGCGAGACAAGCCCGGCCGTTCTGGACGGCAGCGGTGCCGGCGAGTTTTTCGACTGGGTCAAGTTCCGCTCGCATCTTTCGCGCGGCGTCACCATCGGCACCATGCTGCAGGACGAAGCGCTCTGGTTCGCGCGCCTCGGCACCTACCTGGAGCGTGCCGACAGCACGGCGCGCATCCTCGACGTGCAGGCGCGCCGGCTGCTCACCGGCGTCAGCGATGTCGGCGGTGCCGGCGACTACTACCAGTGGAGCGCCCTGCTGCGCTCGGTGTCGGCCTTCGAGGTGTATCGACGAGTCTATCGCGACCGCATCACGCCGCTGCGCGTGGCTGAACTGTTCATCCTGCGCGACGACATGCCGCGCTCGCTGCACAAGTGCCTGAACGAGGTCACCGAACTGCTGGAGATGGTGGCCAACCGACATTCAGGCGAGACCTCGCGCCGTGCCGGCATTTTGCACGCGGCGCTGCATTTCGGCCGCATCGAGGACATCTTCGCCAAAGGGCTGCACGAATTTCTCGCCGATTTCGTCGGCCGCATCTACGACCTGTCCGACCGGGTCGCCAACGATTTCCTGATTCCCAAGCACTGAAAGGGGAACTGCCATGCTGCTGCATATCCGCCACGAAACCCATTACCACTACAACACGCCCGTCCAGTACAGCATCCAGGCCCTGCGCCTGACGCCGCGGCCCGAAGGCGGCCTGCGGCTGCGCGAATGGCACATCATCGCACCCGGCCGACGCCGCGCCCAGACCGACGCCTACGGTAACCACAGCCATTTCCTGACCCTCGAGCAACCGCATGACGAGGTCCGCATCGTCGCCGAGGGCTGGGTGGAAACCGACGACAATGCCGGCGCCTGGATCGAGGATGAAGGTCGCCTGCCCGTGCTCGCCTACCTGCAGGAAACTCCGCTGACCAAAC
>DASRXN010000088.1:0-9323 GCA_035654135.1 Rhodocyclaceae bacterium
ACTGGATCGGCGGCAACTGCACCGTATCCCTGATGATGATGGCCCTGGGCGGGCTGTTCAAGGCCGATCTGGTCGAGTGGCTGACTTCGATGACCTATCAGGCGGCATCGGGCGCCGGCGCGCAGAATATGCGCGAGTTGCTGAACCAGATGGGCGAGGCGCATCGAGTCGCCAAGTCGTTGCTCGACGATCCGGCCTCTGCCATCCTCGACATCGACCGCGAGGTGGCGGGCATCCTGCGCGACGAGAAATTCCCAACCGCCAATTTCGGCGTGCCCCTCGCCGGCTCGCTGATTCCGTGGATCGACAAGGACCTCGGCAATGGCCAGAGCCGCGAGGAATGGAAGGGCGGTGCCGAAACCAACAAGATCCTCGGCCTGGGCGTCAGTCCGATACCCGTGGACGGCCTGTGCGTGCGCATCGGCGCCATGCGTTGCCATTCTCAGGCGCTGACCATCAAGCTCCGCAAGGACGTGCCCCTGGCCGACATCGAGGCCATGTTGGCGGGCCACAACGATTGGGTCAAAGTCGTGCCGAACGAACGCGAAGTGACGGTGAAGTCGCTGACCCCGGCAGCCGTGACCGGCACCCTGACAACCCCCGTTGGCCGTTTGCGCAAGCTGAGCATGGGGCCGCAGTTCCTGTCGGCATTTACCGTGGGCGATCAGTTGCTGTGGGGTGCCGCGGAACCTTTGCGCCGAATGTTGCGGATTTTGCTCGACTAACTTTCTTGCAACATGCAATGCTTTTGAAGCTAAGGTTGAGCTTGCATCGCTAACTTCATGATGTTATTTTGAATGCTGGAGTGATGTTCCCTGCGGGGAGGGATTGTGACCAAATCAACGAAGCGAAACAGAATCCCGGTGTCGTTGTTGGCAATGGCCATGTGTCTGTCATCGGCGGGTGCGTATGCGGCCGGCCTCGGCAGGATGATGGTGTTGTCGCCTCTTGGCCAGCCTTTGCGTGCCGAACTGGATATTACGGCGTCGCGCGAGGAGCTGCCGTCGTTGACTGCCCGATTGGCTTCGGCCGAGGCATTCAAGCAGGTCGGCATCGAATATGTGCCGGCTATCTCGGGGATCCGATTTGCGCTCGACAAGCGGCCGGATGGGCAGCCGTTCCTGCGCGTGACCACCGATCGACCGGTCAACGAGCCGTTCCTGGACATCCTGATTGAACTGACCTGGTCCTCCGGCAGGATGGTACGCGAATACACCATGTTGCTGGATCCGCCAGACGTTTTCGCCAAGCCGGCAACGGCGCCGGTCGCGGCGCCCGAGGTGAAGCTGCCCGAGCCGGCGCCTGCGGCCACCTCAATTCAGGAGGTTGCGCCGGTCGCTGCACCAATCCGGAGCCAGCCGACAAAGGCAGCGGTGCCCGTGCGGACGCCCGCCGAAAAACAGGGCGGCGAAGAGGGAACCCGTGCCGTGAAGAACGGCGACACGCTATCGAAGATCGCCGTAGCAACCAGGCCGGAAGGCGCCAGCCTGGACCAGATGCTGGTCGCACTGTTCCGCGGCAACCAGGACGCCTTCGACGGCGGCAACATGAATCGCCTGCGGGCCGGCAAGATTCTCACTATTCCCAATGCGGAGACAGTTGCAGCCGTCATTCCCGGAGAAGCCCGCCAGATGGTCGTTACTCAGGCGAGCGATTTCAACGCCTATCGGAGGAAGCTGGCGGCTTTGGTCGCGGGAACCCCACCCGTCAAGGAAGAGGCAGCAAAGCAGCAGGCCGAAGGCAAGATCGCGCCCAATGTCGAGGAAAAGATCGCGGCGCCGACGCCCGGCAAGGACAAACTGGAGGTTTCCCGCACCGAAACGGCGAAGGACACCAGGGTCGTGCAGGGTCGCATCAGCGCCCTCGAAGAGGATCTGGTCTCGCGTGACCGTGCGCTCAAGGACGCGAGCAGTCGCGTCGCCGATCTGGAAAAGAACCTCACGGAACTCAAGAAACTGGCTGAGCTGAAGAGTCAGGCCGGGGTTCAAATGCAGCAACAGGCGCAGCAAGCGAAGCCTGCACCTGAAGTGGTACCACCGGTGACGAAGCCGGCTGAGATTGCGTCGGCCCAGCCCGTCGAAGAGGCGAAGCCAGCCGACAAGCCAAATGAAGCCGTCCCGGCCGAGCAGGCTGCCAAACCAGCGGCCGCCGCAACACCCGACAAGCCCGCCGCCGTAGCGGTGCCGATGACGAAGCCTGCGGAGGCACCGCAAGCGCCCGAAGAACCCAGTTTTGTAGAAGAGAACAAGACTCTCGTTCTTGGCGGTGGTGGTGTGCTCGCCCTGTTGCTGGGGTATCTCGGCTACTCGTCGTGGCGCCGCAAGCGGCAGGCTGGGGAAGAATCGCCATCAACCGCCAGCCAGCTCAGCACGGGCGAGCTGATGGCCAACTCGGTGTTCGGCTCGACAGGCGGCCAGGCGGTCGATACTGGCGCCTCAATTCAAACCGATTTCAGCCAGGCCAATCTGACGGCAATCGATGCCGACGAAGGCGTCGATCCTGTCGCCGAGGCCGATGTCTACATGGCCTACGGCCGGGACGCGCAGGCCGAAGAAATACTGCTCGACGCACTGAAGAACGATCCGAGCCGCCACGCGATCCATCTCAAGCTCCTGGAGATCTATTCCGGACGCAAGGACGTCAAGCAGTTCGGATCGGTGGCAACCAATCTATATGGCCAGACGGGCGGCGCCGGTACAGACTGGGATAAGGCCGCGGCCATGGGCCGTATCCTCGATCCCGACAATTCCTTATACGCCGGCACTGCTCCGGCGGGCGAGCGGGCGGCGGAGATGCTCGGCATCGGAGCAACGACCATCGTCGTGCCGCCCAGCGAAGCGGATAAGCTCCACGACACGGTCAGCATGCCCGGACAGTTCCGACAGATGGCTGCTGCGGCCGAGGAACCGGCTGCGGCACAACCCACCGTTCTCGACTTTGATCTGGATCTTGGTGCGCCTACGGAGACTGCCGTAGCTCCAGCGACACTGGCGGCGGCCACCGTGCTCGATTTCAATCTTGACCTCGATTCATCAATGGTGCCGCCTGCACCGCCGGCAGAAACAAGCCATCTGGACATCGATCTGTCGTTGCCGGAATTGAAGGGAGCGCCATCCGAGCCGGCGGCCGCCACAGCTGGCTCAGATGGACTCGACTTCGAATTCGATCTCGATGTGCCGGCGGCGGCTCCCGAGATTGGCATCCCGCCTGCCGCTGTACCGTCGGCGCCTGCGCTTAATCTGTCCAACATCGATTTCGATCTGGGCAGTCCCGCGGCGGCGGTCGAGCCCACCTTGGCCCACGCCGACGAGGACAGTCCCGACGTTGCCACAAAACTCGAACTTGCCCAGGCGTATGAAGAAATGGGTGACAAAGAAGGTGCTCGCGAGTTGCTGCAGGAGGTCCTGCAAGAGGGCAGCAGCCGTCAGCAGGAGCTTGCTCGCGGCAAGCTGGCGATACTCGATGCCTGAAGCTGACGTCGCGGCGGTATTTTGCGCCGCGACCGTCGTTTGCCGGCCGTGACCCTGAAACTTCACCCGGCAACCCTGCTGGTGGTCTGGGTGGGATTCGTTATTGTCTTGCAGCCTCTGGCCATATCCGGCTTGGCGTGGGCAGCGCTGGTCGCGCTGCCGGTGCCCCTTCTGTTAGCGACAAGACGTACCTATCTCCTGATTCGCCGTGCCCGCTGGCTATTGTTCTCGATTACCATGCTGTTTGCGCTGGCCACACCCGGCGAACGCCTGCCCGGTGCCATCGGCGATGTCGCCGTCACCTACGATGGCCTGCGGCTGGCGGCGGAACATGTTCTGCGCCTGATCCTGTTGCTGGCCTCGCTGGCCCTATTGCATGAGCACCTTGGCACGGTGGGCATGATGGCCGGGCTCCACTGGCTGCTGGCACCGCTGGCTGGCTGGCGGACCTTGCGGGAGAGGATTGTCGTGCGTCTGATGCTGGTTCTGGACAATGTCGAAACCTCTCCGGGGGGAAATTGGCGAGACTGGCTGGTGGTCGATTCTTCGGGACCCGATAGCCTGAATCTTGCCGTCGATTCGCTCCATCCACTTGATTGGGCGATACTGGGCTTGCTGGCGGTCTTGGCAGTGACCGCAGCGTGGTCCGTATGAGGGTTGCACTCGGCGTCGAATACGACGGTGCCTCGTTTGCCGGCTGGCAATCGCAGGTCCATGGCAACACTGTTCAGGATGTTCTGGAGCGGGCGTTGAGCGCGGTGGCCGGCGCCCGGATAAGGACAATTTGCGCCGGCAGGACGGATGCCGGCGTCCATGCGATCGGCCAGACAATCCATTTCGACACCGATGTCGCTCGGCCGAATACTGCCTGGGTGCGAGGTACCAACGCGCATTTGCCGCCGACTGTGGCGGTGTGCTGGGCGAAACCTGTAAGCGAGGGGTTCCATGCCAGATTCTCGGCAAGGGCCCGCAGTTATCGCTATCTGTTGTTGAATCGGCCGGTTCGTCCGGCGGTGATGCACGGGCGGGTGGGCTGGTATCACGCTCCACTCGACACCAACGCGATGATTGCCGCCGCAAGTTGCCTCGTCGGCGAGCACGATTTCTCGGCATTTCGGGCCGCCGGATGCCAGGCGAAGTCACCGATCAAGAATCTGCATCATGTAGCCATTACCGGTCAACAAGATGTCATCACATTTGATTTCATGGCAAATGCGTTTCTGCATCACATGGTGCGCAATATGGTCGGTGCGCTCGTCTATGTTGGCAAGGGGAAGTACGGGCCGGGCTGGATTCCAGAATTGATCGCCGGTCGTGATCGCACCCGGGCGGCGCCGACTTTCGATGCTGCCGGCCTGTATTTCGTCGGTGTCGATTACGGCCCCGAGTGGCAGTTGCCGCCCGGGGGCCGTATCATGGCGCCTTCAATCGCTCTACCGGCCTGACTGTGTCACGAACCCGCATCAAGATTTGCGGCATCACCCGCGAGGAGGACCTGGACGCCGCGTTGGCGGCCGGCGCGGATGCGATCGGTTTCGTCTTCTATCCACCTAGTCCACGCTGCCTGACGCCCTTGCGGGCGGCGGAACTGGCCCGCCAAGTGCCCCCCTTTGTTTCCAGAGTTGGCCTGTTCGTGAATGAGGACGAGGACACCGTGGCCGCAACGCTGGAGGTGGTCCCGCTTGAACTGCTGCAATTCCACGGCGACGAAGACGCTGCCTACTGCGAACAGTTCGGACGATCCTACATCAAGGCGGCCAGAGTGAGACCCGGGCTGGATTTGGTAGAATGCGCCCGCGCTTTCCCGTCGGCTCAGGGGATATTGCTCGATGCCTATGTCGAAGGTTATGGGGGTGCCGGTCAGGTTTTCGACTGGTCGCTGATTCCGCGTACGCTGCCGCTGCCTATGATCCTTTCCGGCGGTCTGACGCCTGATAACGTCGGCGAAGCCGTGAGGGGTTTGTGTCCTTGGGCGGTGGATGTCAGCAGCGGTGTTGAAGTTGCCAAAGGCATCAAGGATGCCGAGAAGATCGCCGCCTTCGTAAAGGCTGTAAAGAATGCAGATGCCTCATAATAGCTATAAATTACCTGACGACCGAGGCCATTTCGGGAAGTATGGCGGCATTTTCGTTGCCGAAACCCTGATTCCCGCCCTTGACGAACTGCGTCTTGCCTATGAGGCGGCGAAGAGCGATCCCGCTTTCCGCGCCGAATACGAATACGAACTCAAGCATTACGTTGGCCGCCCGAGTCCGATCTACCATGCCAAACGCTGGTCGGAAATCCTCGGGGGTGCGCAGGTGTACCTCAAGCGCGAAGACCTGAACCATACGGGCGCCCACAAGGTGAACAACTGCATCGGCCAGGCATTGCTCGCCCGACGCATGGGCAAGCCGAGAGTGATCGCCGAAACCGGCGCTGGCCAGCATGGCGTTGCCACCGCCACCGTTGCCGCCCGCTATGGCATGGAATGTGTGGTCTACATGGGCAGCGAGGACATCAGGCGCCAGGCGGCCAACGTCTATCGCATGAAACTGCTGGGTGCGAGGGTCGTGCCGGTGGAGTCGGGCTCGAAGACGCTGAAGGATGCGCTGAACGAGGCGATGCGCGATTGGGTGACCAACGTCGCCAACACCTTTTACATTATCGGCACCGTTGCCGGACCGCACCCCTATCCGATGATGGTGCGCGACTTCCAGAAGATCATCGGCGAAGAATGCCTGACCCAGATGCCGGAACTGGCCGGGCGCCAACCGGACGCCGTGATTGCCTGTGTCGGCGGCGGCTCGAACGCGATGGGCATCTTCTATTCCTACATTCCGGTCGCGGACGTAAAACTGGTCGGCGTCGAGGCAGCGGGTCACGGACTGGCCTCCGGCAAGCATGCGGCATCGCTGACCGCCGGTAAGCCGGGAGTCCTTCATGGCAACCGCACCTACCTGTTGCAGGACGAGAACGGCCAGATCATCGAGACGCATTCGGTGTCCGCCGGTCTCGACTATCCCGGCGTCGGGCCGGAGCATTCCTGGCTCAAGGATTCTGGTCGAGCCGAGTACGTCACCATCACCGATGACGAGGCCTTGCAGGCGTTTCACGATCTCTGCCGCTACGAAGGCATCATTCCGGCGCTGGAATCGAGTCATGCCCTGGCGTATGCGGCCAAACTGGCGCCGACGCTGGCGAAGGACAAGGTACTGCTGGTCAATCTCTCCGGCCGCGGCGACAAGGACATGCATACGGTGGCGGAAAAGTCGGGGATACAGTTCTGATGTCGCGGATTCAAGCCACCTTCCAGCGTTTGCAGACCCAGGGCCGAAAGGCATTGATACCCTTCATCACGGCCGGCGATCCCGAGCCTGGCCTGACGCTGCCGTTGCTGTACGCACTGGTCGAGGGCGGTGCCGACATCATCGAACTTGGCGTGCCGTTTTCCGACCCGATGGCCGACGGGCCGACGATCCAGCGGGCTTCCGAGCGTGCCCTGGCCTTCGGCATGAGTCTACGCACGGTACTGGCGCTGGTGCACGAGTTCCGCAAGCAGGATGGCAATACCCCGGTGGTCCTGATGGGCTACGCCAATCCGATTGAAGCTTACGGCGTCGGCGAGTTCGCGGCCGATGCGGCGGCCGTCGGTGTCGACGGCGTTTTGGTGGTCGATTATCCGCCGGAGGAATGCACGGAGTTTGCCGTGACATTGAAGCAGCACGGCATCGATCCGATCTTCCTTCTGGCGCCGACCTCGGATGACAAGCGCTTCGCCGAGGTCGCGGCAGCTGGCAGCGGCTACATCTATTACGTGTCGCTCAAAGGCGTCACCGGTGCCGGCAACCTAAACCTGGACGAGGTGGTGCGGCGTATTCCGGCCATCCGCGAGAAGGTCGGCATGCCGGTGGGCGTCGGTTTCGGTATCCGCGACGGCGCCAGTGCCGCCCGAGTTGCGACGGTTGCCGATGCGGTGGTGGTCGGCAGCCGCATCATCGAGGAAATCGAGCAGTCGTCGCCCGAAGAGGCACCGAAGCGAGTCGCCGCTTTGCTCGGCGGCATCCGCAGGGCCATGGATGAAGGAGCGAAATCATGAGTTGGCTGCAGAAACTTCTGCCCCCCAAGATCAAGCGCAGCGAAGGCAGCAGGAAGACCGTCCCCGAAGGTTTGTGGACCAAGTGCCCCGCCTGCGAGGCCGTGCTCTACACCACCGATCTGGAAGACAATCAAGGCGTCTGCCCGAAGTGCAATCACCATCATCGCCTGCGCGCCCGCACGCGCCTCGATCTGTTGCTGGATCCGGAAGGCCGCTTCGAAATCGGTGCCGAGGTGGTGCCGATGGACCCGCTCAAATTCAAGGACAGCCGCCGCTATCCTGAACGCCTGGCCGGCGCCAACGAGGACACCAGCGAGACCGATGCCCTCGTCGTCATGCAGGGTGCCATCAAGACGGTGCCGGTCACGGTGGCCTGCTTCGAGTTCGAGTTCATGGGCGGCTCGATGGGCTCGGTGGTCGGCGAGCGGTTCGTTCGCGGCGTTCGCAGCGCCATCGAACAGCAGATGCCCTTCGTCTGCATTACCGCCAGCGGTGGCGCACGCATGCAGGAAGGCCTCTTCTCCCTGATGCAGATGGCCAAGACGACGGCTGCCGTGACTCTGCTGGCGGAGCGCCAGCTGCCCTTCATTACCATTCTCACCGACCCGACCATGGGCGGCGTTTCCGCCAGTTTCGCCTTCGTCGGCGACGTCGTGCTCGCCGAACCGGGCGCCCTGATCGGCTTCGCCGGCCCGCGCGTGATCGAACAGACCGTGCGCGAGAAGTTGCCGGAAGGTTTCCAGCGGGCCGAGTTCCTGCTGGAAAAAGGCGCCATCGACATGATCGTCGACCGACGCCAGATGCGTGACAAGCTCGCTTCTCTGATGACCCTGTTGCAGCGCGTGCCTGCGGTGCAATGATCCTTGATGACTGGCTGGCGTTCATCGAACGCCAGCATGCGAAGCCGATCGACCTTGGGCTCGATCGCGTTCGCAGCGTCAGCCAGGCGCTCGGTCAGCGCCAGACTTGCCCGGTCATCCTGGTCGGCGGTACCAACGGCAAAGGGTCCACCTGCGCCATGCTCGAGCGCATCCTGCTTTGCGCCGGCTACCGCGTCGGCCTCTACACCTCGCCCCATCTGCTGCGCTACAACGAGCGTGTGCGCATCGACGGCCGTGCGGTCGGCGACGATGCCCTGTGTGAAGGCTTCGCTCGTGTCGAAGCTGCAAGAGTCAGTCGTGGCGACACGTCGCTGACCTATTTCGAGTTCGGTACGCTGTGCGCCTGGGAGGTGTTCGCCGACCAGCCGCTCGATGTCATCATCCTCGAAGTGGGGCTGGGCGGCAGGCTCGACGCCACCAACCTGTACGAGCCGGACGTCGCCATCGTCACCGGCGTCGACCTCGATCACATGGACTACCTCGGCCCGACACGCGAGGACATCGGCTTCGAGAAGGCCGGTATCTTCCGCGCCGGCCGGCCGGCCATCTGCGGCGACAGGCAGCCGCCACAGAGATTGCTCGACCATGCGCAGGCCATCGGCGCCGATTTGCAGGTACTCGGCCGCAATTTCGGCTGCGAACGCCAGGAAGGGCAATGGCAGTACTGGGGGCGGCATGGCCGGCGCAGCGGCCTGGCCTTTCCCGCCTTGCGCGGCAATCGCCAGCTCGACAATGCCTCGTGCGTGCTTGCCGCTCTCGATGTCTTGCGCAACCGGCTGCCGGTGGCCATGCAGGACATCCGTCGCGGGCTGCTTGAAACCGAGCTGCCGGGGCGCTTCCAGGTGCTGCCGGGTCGGCCGACTGTGGTACTCGACGTGGCCCACAACCCGCAAG
>DASRXN010000089.1:0-8785 GCA_035654135.1 Rhodocyclaceae bacterium
GCATCGAGAAAGAGCGGCAGGCGCCGCTGTTCTTCGACGCTCCCGGCGGCGCGCTACCGCCCCTGCACCTGCTCGACGAGGCGACGCACAAGCCGGAGGACCTGCCGGCTGCCGAAACGCTCGAATTTACCTCGCGCCTGATCGAGCGCAAGCTCGGCGACTTCGGCGTCGAGGTGAAAGTCTTGTCCGCGCACCCCGGTCCGGTGGTGACGCGCTACGAAATCGAACCGGCCACCGGCGTCAAGGGTGCCGTCGTAGTGGGCCTGGCCAAGGATCTGGCGCGCGCGCTGTCGCTGGTCAGCATCCGCGTCGTCGAGACGGTGCCCGGCAAGTCCTGTATGGCGCTGGAGCTGCCCAACCCGCGCCGGCAGACGGTGCGCCTGACGGAAATCATCGGTTCCCGGGCCTATCACGACATGCATTCGCCGCTGGCCATCGGGCTGGGCAAGGACATCGCCGGCGGCCCGGTGGTGGTCGACCTGGCCAAGATGCCGCACCTGCTGGTGGCCGGCACCACCGGCTCGGGCAAGTCGGTAGGCATCAACGCCATGATCCTGTCGCTGGTGTACAAGTCCGAGCCGCGCGACGTGCGCATGATCATGGTCGACCCGAAGATGCTGGAACTGTCCATCTACGAGGGCATTCCGCACCTGCTGGCGCCGGTCGTCACCGACATGAACAAGGCGGCCAACGCGCTGCACTGGTGCGTCGGTGAAATGGAGCGCCGCTACAAGCTTATGTCGGCACTGGGCGTGCGCAACCTGGCCGGCTTCAACGGCAAGATCCGCGAGGCCGAGAAGGCCGGCGAGCACGTGCCGAATCCATTTCCGCTGGTGCCGGAATCGCCCGAGCCGCTGACGACCATGCCCTATATCGTGGTGGTGATCGACGAGCTGGCCGACCTGATGATGGTGGTCGGCAAGAAGGTCGAGGAGCTGATCGCCCGCCTGGCGCAGAAGGCTCGTGCTGCCGGCATCCACCTGATCCTCGCCACGCAGCGGCCGAGCGTCGATGTCATCACCGGCCTGATCAAGGCCAACATCCCGACGCGCATCGCCTTCCAGGTGTCCAGCAAGATCGACTCACGCACCATCCTCGACCAGATGGGCGCCGAGGCGCTGCTCGGTCAGGGCGACATGCTCTACCTCGCGCCCGGCACCGGCCTGCCGACGCGGGTCCATGGCGCTTTCGTCGCCGACGACGAAGTGCATCGCGTCGTCGATCATTTGCGCAAGGTGGGCACGCCCGAATACATCGCCGATGTGCTCTACGCGCCGGTGGCGGAAAATATGGAAGTCAGTGGTGGTGGTGCGCCGGATGATGCCGAGGCCGATCCGATGTACGACCAGGCCGTCGAAGTGGTGATGAAGACGCGCCGGCCGTCGATCTCCCTGGTGCAGCGGCACCTGCGCATCGGCTACAACCGCGCCGCCCGGCTGATCGAGGCGATGGAACAGGCCGGTCTCGTCTCGGCCATGAATGCCGCCGGCAACCGCGAGGTGCTGGTCCCCGAGACACGGGAATAGCCGGCTCCGCCAGAGTCGGGGATAATCCGGCTCCATGCGTACTTACCTGCTTCTCCTTTGCGGGCTGCTGCCCGCCTCCGCCCTGGCCTCCGGCATCGACCAGTTCAAGGCCTTCCTCGAAACGACCAAACACGCCCGCGGCAGTTTCGCGCAGAGCGTTGCCGGCAAGGCCGGGCGCAAGCCGCAGCAGTCGGCCGGCTTCTTCGCCTTTGCCCGGCCCGGCAAGTTTCGCTGGAGCTACGAAAAGCCATATCAGCAGCTCCTGGTCAGCGATGGCCAGAAGCTCTGGAGCTACGACCCCGACCTCAACCAGGTCACGGTGAGAAAGCTTGGCAAGGCGCTCGGCTCCAGCCCGGCGGCGCTCCTGGCCGGCGATGCGCTGGAAGAAAACTTCGTCCTCGCGGAAGGCGACGCCGTCGACGGTTTCGAGTTCGTCGATGCGACGCCGAAAGCCAAGGACGGCACCTTCGAACGCGTGCGCATCGGCTTCAAGGACAAGTTGCCGCGCGTCATGGAAGTGCGCGATAATTTCGGTCAGACGACGACGCTATTGTTGAATCAGTTCGAGGTCAATGGCGCCTTGCCGGCCGACGTATTCCGCTTCACGCCGCCCAAGGGTGCCGACGTCGTCGGCGAGTGAGCACGGCCCCGGCCAACCTCCCGGGCCATGAACGGGTCATCAAGAAACCAGCAGTAGTCGATGTTGAACCTCAACGGAGGAAACAGACATGGCCATTGGCAACCGCAACGGAAGTGGATTCGTATCGCGTTACTCGTTTCTTGCGTGCGTATCGTTTGTCCTGCCCGGCGTTGCGCTGGCCGAGCCGCCGACGCTCTTCGGCGATCTTGAGCCGCTGAGTCCGGAGAAGTTGTCCAGGGAACAGCTTGAACAACTGATGACCGGCGCCAAGATGAGCCAAAAGGTGGCGTCCACCGGCAGTACCCGTTACTGGACCAATGACAAGGATGGTGCTTTCGTCATCTCGAGCGACAACCGCGGAGCGCTTGGCGGGGTCTCGTATCTGAGCACGGGGGCTGCGACTGCCCCGGGGAAGTGGCACATTTCGCCTGACGGCCGCTACTGCGTCACCATCGAATGGAAAAAGATTCCAACGGAAGACTGGTGCCGGTATGTGTTCAAGACCACCGAAGGCTATTTCGGCTCGAGGTCTGACACGAATCGGGCCGAGAAGGTATTTCGGCTCTGGATCAACGGCAATTGAGCAGCACCAGCAGCATCGCCACCGCTGCCGGCACGGCCTGCACGAACAGGATCTTCCGGCTGGCCGTCAGCGCGCCGTAGACACCGGCCACGATCACGCAGCCGAGGAAGAACAGCTTGATGGCGTTGCCCCCGGCGCCGAGCAGCAACCCCCAGATCAGCCCCGCGGCCAGAAAGCCGTTGTAGAGGCCCTGATTGGCCGCCAGGGCCTTCGAGGCGCGCGCGAAATCCGGCGTCAGGCCGAAGGCCTTGATGCCCCGCGGCTTGTCCCAGAAGAACATCTCCAGCACCATGAAGTAGAGATGAAGCAGCGCGACCAGCGTGACGGCGACGTTGGCAATCAGGGTCATGGTTGGTTCTCCAGCCAGGAGGAAACATAGTCGGCGACTTCTTCCCAATGGCTTTGCCCGATGGTGAAATGGGTGCGCCCGGGGAATTCCTTGAAGTCGGTCACCGATCCGGGCCGCCGGTATCTGGCGAAGTTGCTGTGGTTCAAGGACGCCGGAATGATGTGGTCGTTGCCGCCGGCGATCATCAATAGCGGTGCGCCGGGCTTGCGGAAATCGATGCGCGCGGTGGCTGTCAGCGACTCCGCCGGAACGCGGCGCGACTCCGGCACGACCAGAGTTTCATACGCAGCCTGCTGCTCTGCCAAGGGCAGGGAATTGACGAACGCAAACTGAAATTGCTCGAAGGACATCGTCGCCGGTTGTCGCTTCGAGGCAAACGGGTTGATATGCCCCCAGTTGGCTTTGATGAAGGACCACTTGGTCGTGAATACACCCTGTGGCGGCGCGGAGTCGATGGCAACCGCCGCCGAGGCCAGCCCGCGCTGCAACAGGATCTGCGTGATCAGGCCGCCCATCGAGTGGCCGATCAGGATGGGCTTTTCGCCGAGCGCCTTGATGATGCCTGACAGATGCTCCAGCACCGCCGTCAGCGTCAAAGCTGCCAGTTTCGGGTCCGGATGGTTTCGCCGCAATACCGCCACCGGCTGATCCCGCCCCGGCCAGGCCGGCGCCAGGCAATCGTAGCCGCTGGCGCGAAAGCGCCTGACCCACGGCTCCCAGCACGCGGGTGTCATGTACATGCCGTGGATGAAGACGATCTTCTTCGTTTTCATGGCTCACTCCCGATTGAGTCCGGCAAGAGCATTCTCGATGCGTCGATCCGGCACCAGCCAGACCAGCGCCACCAGAACGTACAGAGCTTGCGACAGCCATGGCGACCAGAACGCCGTCGGTATCGCGATGAGGTAGATCAGCGGCGACATCTTCCCCTTCCAGTCGCTGCCGACTGCCCTCTTCAACAAGGATTCGCGGCCTTGTGACGCGATGATGGTTTGTTGCAGTAGCCAGTAGGCAATGGCGGCCATCAGCAACACTACACCATAGATGGCCGAAGGCGCAGCGGCGAAATGATTTTCGCCCATCCAGCCCGTGGTGAAGGGGAACAGCGACAGCCAGAACAACAGATGCAGGTTGGCCCACAGCATCGGTCCCGTCACCTTGTGTGACGTGTGCAGCATGTGGTGGTGGTTGTTCCAGTAGATGCCGACGTAGACGAAGCTCAAGACGTAGCTCAGGAACACCGGAATCAACGGCGCCAGGGCATCGATGCTCTCGCCGTGCGGCACCTTGAGCTCCAGCACCATGATGGTGATGATGATGGCGATCACACCGTCGCTGAACGCTTCGAATCTGCTCTTGCCCATTCAGGTCTCGCTCCCGGCCGAACGTTCAAGGTAACCGTCCTTGCGCGGCTTCATGCGCACGGTCCGGTTGACAGCAGGGTTGGGCGTCTTGGGGAATTGGCTACGCACTTAGCTCCACACAACGAGACATAGTGTTGAAGTTCCGAGTAGTCGCCGCAACCTTCAGCTTTCGCTCGAAAAAATTGTTGTTGAACTTCGAGTCGCTGTGTTTTGTGGCGTACAAGGTGTAGATACCATCGTTGACGACCCTCACACTATCGGGTGAAAAGTCGAGTTGGGACAGTTCTCCGGCTAGATGCGCTGTAGGAGGCACGGCGAGCAGAGAGAAGTACGTGCGAGAAGCCGCACTCAAGGGAAACGGATTGCCTTCCATGACTCGCTTGAGTTGACCGTGCGTCCGTGCGATCACGGCTATGTCGGCTCCAATTTCGCGGGCAATGACATCATGTACGAGAGCTTGCACAGACACTTGATCGAGGGCCGACTTCGCAACGACGTTGCCGCTCTGGATGTATGTTTGCACATCCGACAGTCCGGAGTTGCTCAGGGCGGCGCGCAGTTCAGCCATCGGCACACGATTCTTGCCGGTGGGAGTAACACCCCGCAGAAAGATTGCGTAGTTCTTCATTGCGCTCCATGGCTCATGGATGAAGACGCCCGACGTTCGAGTTGGGCCTCGCCGGCAGAAACGCTGGAATGCATTCCATTTGATTTCCACCTGGTCGGCGCCCGGCGCATGTTACCCGCGGCGTACGGCCAAAAACACACCGACTGACATCAGAATCAGGCCGATAGACCTCTGCCAGGTGATGGCATGTACTGGAGCACCCAACAGGCCGAATTGGTCTATGGCCGCCATGGATATGAGCTGGCCCAGAAGTACAAAAGCCACGGCATTGCCCACGCCGAATTGTGGGGCAACCCAGGTGACGCTGAGGACGTAAAAGGCTACGAAAACGCCGCCTAAGTAGAAATAGAACGGCAGCGATGTTTTCGGCAATGGCTTCAGGCCACCCTCTACGGCGAAAAGGAAGGCAACAGAAATAGATAGCGCAACCAGAAATAAGACAGAGGCAGCGAACGCCGGGCTTCCGTACTTAGTGCCAAGAGTTGCGCTTAGCGCGGCCATAACAGGGATACCAATGCCGGTAGCAAGCATGAGACATGCGAAGAAGAATTGGTTTGCCATTAGCTTCAACTGGTCGAAATTGGAGGGTGCATACCGTTCAAGGTAGTGCTTCAAGCGCCACTTTACTTGTAGAAGCACGCAACCGGGTTAGCGGAGAAGAGCAACCATGCATAGTGAGAAGGGAACGGGGTCGACCGCATGGTTAGGCCGACGCCTTGGTGTGACGTCGTTTGGCATATGCGAACCAAAAAACCAGAGCCACCCCCGTGATTATTACGGCGGCAAGTAGAAGTTGAAACTGAGTTCGATGCGCGAAGTGGTCTGGGCTCAGAAGGATGCCAACGGCAAATATGCCGCATTGGAGCAAAAGAAGAAGGCTGGCAATAATCGTTATGGCTATGACAGACAGGCGCCTTTGGGCGAAGCGAGCGCCGACCGCGAGCAGCCAGAGGGCAGTAATGTAGGGTATCGACAGGCCGATGAACTCGGATGTAGCTGCACCTGCAACGACGCCTGCAATTAGCAACACACTCCACAAGGCGGTCTTGAGAATATCCTTAGTCGCCATGTTCATGAGTGTCGAGTCTGATGAGAGGACTCCTGCGAGCAAAAGACTGAGTCCAACAGTTCCTTGTGTTGCCGCAAAACCCCATCGTTGCCACATGACTTGATTGATGGTCAGCACAAGCAGAATGACGCCGACACCTACAAGCACAATACGTGTGCGGGCATTCGGACCGGTCAGGAGCGAGTGGATACTCATGAAGCCTAACGTTCAAAACGAGCGGCCTCGCGCGGCTTTTCGCGCGAGGTCCACTCGATTGATGGGTTGGGCGTCATCTGCGTTTCATTTCTCGCGAATCACGAGTCCGATTCCACCGAGTATTGCTACGGACGCCAAAGCGAGGCGCATGGTCGCTGACTCACCGAGGAAAACTATGCCACCAAGGGCCGCAATCACGGGAACACTGAGTTGCACTGTAGCGGCGTTGGTGGCTTTCAACACAGGCAATACGGTATACCAGATGGCGTAGCCTATCCCAGATGCCACTGCGCCCGATGCAATCGCGTATAACACTCCGGCGCTGTCCAGAAAAATGCCACGGTGCATTAGGATGCCCAAAATTGCAGCAATGGGAACGGCACGCAGAAAATTCCCCGCCGTTACCCTGGTAGGGTCGCCTGCACCTTTTCCACGCAAGGAATAGATGCCCCATGCAACTCCGGCACTCAACATCAAGAGTGAACCCGGCAGGGGTGGCGCAGATAGACCTGGTGACAATAGACCAATCAACCCTCCGAGGGCGAGGATAAGCCCTACAAGTTGTATGGTTCGCAAGCGTTCCCCCGCCCAAATACCATGGCCGATCATCGTTGCCTGAACCGCGCCAAAGAGCAGGAGTGCACCCGAGGACGCGGGCAGACTTACATATGCGAAGGAAAAGCCCGCCGCATAAACGAATAATGCAAATGCCGATGGCCAGTTGCCTCTGCCAGTTTGTGCGCTGTGACTTATTCGTACAACCAGCCAAAGCATTACTGCACCGGAGATCAGTCGGATTGTGGTAAAGCTTGCAGCGTCAATGCCGGTGTGTTTCAGGGCAGCACGGCACAGCAACGAATTGCAAGCAAATGCAATCATGGCCAATGACGTTAACGCGGCTATGCGTATATACGACATGGAATTCTCAGGCATCGGCTCTTGACGCCCAACGCCCGGCATCAGCCGCGGATTTGCCGTAGCGAAGCGAAAGCAAATGCGTAGGCTGGATGCCATGGTTGGGTGTCATGTTCGTGCAGGCCTCCATACACTAGATTCAAAATCCCCCAACAGCCTCGCGCTGGTCCCTCAGAGGTTGAGACTGGCGAACGCTTGCGCGATGCGTGGCGCAGCCTTGGGCCTTGCGTACATCCGCTCCATGTACGCACTCAGATTCGGTAATGACTCAAGCAGATTGACCATGCTCGCCATGTCGAGCGTGTATGCAGCAACAAAGTCTGCAACGGTCACGCTTTCACCAACCAGGACAGGGCGCGCCTCAAGGTGTTTCTCCATGACTGCGGCCATGTCGAGAAAGTCCTGGCTCGCTAGGAGAATTTCGGCGGGCAGCCGCTTCTCCACCGGATACAGGTGCGTGTGGCGTGCAATGCGCCAGATCGGTTGTTCGAGTTCCGTCGCCGTGAAGAGTAGCCAGCGATACACGTCCGCACGGGCTCGTAGGTTAGCGGGGAGAAACCCCTTCTGCGGATACTTCTCCGCAAGGTACAGCACGATTGCAATCGATTCATTCAACACAAAGTCGTCATCGACAAGGACTGGGAGCTTGCCAGCGGGATTCAATGCTAGAAACTCTGGCCGGCGGAGCTCGCCCTTCGTGGGGTCCACCCGGACGTACTCGAAATCAACTTCCAACTCCTGCAACATCCACTGGACACGGAGGGCGCGAGTCGGAGCAAAACCGTATAGCTTCATTGGACTTTACCTTCACGACAGTAGCCTATTGTCGATGGCGCTCTTGATGCGGATACAGACACCCTAAAGCAACGTGCGAGAGAGACCAGAGTGCGTGATTTCATGACACCCAACGCTCAGCATCGGCGGCGGTGCGAAGTGCCGTCCGCTGGATGTGGTAGTTGGGCGTCATTGTCTTGCCATCGCCGATGGCCACCCATCCACAAAGGAAGCATGAGCGGCATCAAGAGGAACAGGAACCACCAACTGATGCCAATTTCGCGCGCCCCCCCGAAGGACCATGCTCCCCAGCCCACTGCGGAAAACAAAAGCACGTAGAGCGGTGCCAGGAGTCGTCGATAGGTTGTCCCGGGATGCCTCCAGGGCGCAAGAAACCCAATCGCGGTGCAAGACAACGCATAGATCAGTAGACCGATGAATGCCGGCAACGTCTCGCCGCGGACGAGGAGCATCACCGAAAGGAGCAAGACCCAGATGAATCCTCCCAGCCATCCACCGACCCACCCGATCTTCTCTTGCCTACGCTCGTGCATGATGATCACTTCCGTTTGGTGACGCCCAACGTTTGAGTTCAGGGGCGCGCCGCCGATAGGCGGAGCGTCCCCTGCAACGATGGGTTAGGGCGCAATTACCACTTCTCGACATTGAATTGCACCGCCTCAACAATGCCGGGAAAGACCTTACTCAAGCTCACTCGACCATCTACCTCCTTGCAATAGGC
>DASRXN010000090.1:0-2664 GCA_035654135.1 Rhodocyclaceae bacterium
TCCGCCCAGTCGAGTAGCACGTTCAGTTCGGGAGAAAATTCCGGTTCGACGGTGGGCACTTCGCCGGCGTAGACATGGCCGGTGCCGCCATCGATGGTGACGACGTCGCCTTCATGTAGCGTCGTATCGCCAATCTGGGCCTTGCGGGCGAAATCGTCGATATGGATGGCCTCGCAGCCAGACACGCAGGGTTTGCCCATGCCGCGCGCCACTACGGCCGCGTGGGAGGTCTTGCCGCCCCGACTGGTCAGAATGCCCTGGGCCTGGAAGAAGCCATGGATGTCCTCAGGCTTGGTTTCCTCGCGCACCAGAATGATTTTCTCCCCAGCCCGGCCGCGCGTCTCCGCCGTGTCGGCGTCGAACACGATGTGTCCGGAAGCGGCTCCCGGCGAGGCCGGCAGACCCTGAGCCAGCGACTTGCCCTTGAAGTTGGGCGCCAGTTGCGGCACCAGCAGTTGTTCCAGCACCGCCGGTTCGACACGCAGCAGCGCCTTTTCACGCGAAATCAGGCCATCGTTGGCCATTTCCACCGATGTGCGCACCATGGCGCGGGCATTCATCTTGCCATTGCGGGTCTGCAGGCAGTAGAGCTTGCCCTTCTCGATGGTGAACTCGAAGTCCTGCACTTCCTTGTAGTGCGATTCCAGCCGGTTGTGCAGTTCCATCAGCTGGGCGTAGATCTCGGGCATTTCCGAAGCCATCTCGGCGATCGGCTTGGGTGTGCGGATGCCCGCCACCACGTCTTCGCCTTGGGCATTGACCAGATATTCGCCGTAGATCTGATTCTCGCCGGTGCCTGGATTGCGCGTGAAGCCGACTCCTGTTCCGGAATCATTGCCCATGTTGCCGAACACCATGGTGCAGATGTTCACCGCCGTGCCGCTTGCCATGGCCGGCGTAATCTTGAACTGCTTGCGGTAGTCGATGGCGCGCTTGCCGTTCCATGAGCGGAATACCGCCTTGACGGCAATTTCCAGCTGCTCGTAGGGGTCCTGCGGGAAGGGCTTGCCGGAATGGCTATGGACGATGGCCAGGAAGACGCTCGCCAGTTCCTTCAGATGCTCCGCCTTGAGGTCCACGTCCTGCTTGGCCCCGTACTTGCCCTTGATCTCCGCCATCTTGGCGTCGAAATGCTCGTCGGCAATATTTAGCGCGATCTTGCCGAACAACTGGACGAAGCGGCGGTAGGCGTCCCAGGCGAAACGCTCGTTTTTCGTCTGTTTGATCAGGCCCTTGAGCGACTCGTCGTTAAGGCCCAAGTTGAGAATAGTATCCATCATGCCCGGCATCGACATCGCCGAACCGGAGCGGACCGAGATGAGGAGCGGGTTTTCGGTCGAGCCGAAGCCCTTGCCGGTCTTCTTCTCCAAGTCCGCCATGTATTGCTTGATGGTGTCCCATATGCCGTCAGGCAAGTTGCCCTTTTCCAGGTACGCGAGACAGGCGTCGGTGCTGACCGTGAAGCCCGGCGGCACCGCCAGGCCAATCTGGGTCATCTCGCAAAGGTTGGCGCCTTTGCCGCCCAGCAACATCTTGTTCTTGCCGTCGCCTTCCTCAAAGGCGAACACGTACTGAGTTCCCATGAAATACTCCCTTCAGTTTTAGTGGTTATATTTTGAAAAATATCAGAAACGCCCCGTAATGGGTTGCGACAAGTCAAGGCCGGCCAACGCGGTATCGACAAGATTCTCCCGTTTTCCTGTGATTTTCAAATAGTCCACTGAGACTAATGGCTAACTCGCACGATATCGCCAATCGCACGAAGGCACATACGGCCTTTGCGATATGGAGACTTACGACTATTAATCGGCGTCCGCCAGGCTCAGGCACATGCGGAGGAAGCGCTGGCGGCTTGTTCCTGGCGCAAGACCTGGATCACTCCCACTCGATGGTGCCGGGCGGCTTGCCGGTGATGTCGTAGGTGACGCGGTTGATGCCGCGCACTTCATTCACGATGCGGTTGGCGACGCGGCCGAGCAGTTCGTAGGGTAGCTGCGCCCAGCGTGCGGTCATGAAGTCCTGGGTCTCGACGGCGCGCAAGGCGACAACGTAATCGTAGGTGCGGCCGTCGCCCATGACGCCAACCGACTTCACCGGCAGGAAGACCGCGAAGGCCTGGCTGGTCTTATCGTACCAGTCCGCGGCACGCAGTTCGTCGATGAAGATGGCGTCGGCGCGGCGCAGCAGTTCGGCATAGTCACGCTTGACCTCGCCGAGGATGCGCACGCCCAGGCCCGGGCCGGGGAAGGGATGGCGATAGACCATCTCATGCGGCAGGCCCAGCGCAATGCCCAGCTCGCGTACCTCGTCCTTGAACAGCTCGCGCAGCGGCTCGAGCAGTTTGAGGTGCAGAGTCTCGGGCAGGCCACCGACGTTGTGGTGGCTCTTGATGGTGTGTGCCTTCTTGGTCTTGGCGCCGGCCGATTCGATCACGTCCGGGTAAATGGTGCCCTGCGCCAGCCACTTGGCCTGCGGCAGTTTCTTGGCCTCGGCCTGGAACACCTCGACGAACTCGCGACCGATGATCTTGCGCTTCTGCTCGGGGTCGGTCACGCCAGCAAGGTGTTTCATGAACTCGCCGCTCGCATCCACGTGGATGACTCTCATGTGCAGGTGGCTAGCGAAGGTCTCCATCACCTGCGCCCCTTCATCCAGGCGCAACAG
>DASRXN010000091.1:0-5909 GCA_035654135.1 Rhodocyclaceae bacterium
GACCGAGAATCTGCCCGAGATGATGGAACTGCCCGCCGAAATGCATCCCTGGTTCGTCGGCGTCCAGTTTCACCCCGAGTTCACGAGTAATCCGCGCGCCGGCCATCCGCTGTTCATCGGCTATGTGAAGGCGGCACTGGCGCACAAGGCCAAGGCATGAACCTCTGTGGCTTCGAAGTAGGACTGGACAAGCCGATATTTCTCATCGCCGGCCCCTGCGTCGCCGAGTCCCGGCAACTCTGTCTCGACATCGCCGGGCAGATGAAGGAAGTTTGCGCCGGCCTTGGCATTCCTTACATCTTCAAGGCCTCCTACGACAAGGCCAACCGCAGTTCGTCGCAGTCCTTTCGCGGCCTCGGTATCGACCAGGGC
This sequence comes from Rhodocyclaceae bacterium, assembly GCA_035654135.1. Classification (GTDB taxonomy): domain Bacteria; phylum Pseudomonadota; class Gammaproteobacteria; order Burkholderiales; family Rhodocyclaceae; genus Fen-999. Next base: position 373 of record DASRXN010000091.1, read on the forward strand.
CTGGCGATACTCGCCGACGTGAAGCGGCAGATCGGCGTGCCGGTACTGACCGACGTCCATGCCGAGGACGAGGTTGCCGCGGTGGCGGCGGTAGCCGATGTGTTGCAGACGCCGGCTTTCCTCTGCCGGCAGACCGATTTCATCCAGGCCGTAGCGCGTTGCGGCAAGCCGGTGAATATCAAGAAGGGCCAATTCCTGGCGCCCGGCGACATGAAGCAGGTGGTCGCCAAGGCGAAGGAAGTCAATGGCGGCGCCGATACCATCATGGTCTGCGAGCGCGGTGCATCGTTCGGCTACAACAACCTGGTGTCGGACATGCGCAGTCTGGCGATCATGCGCGAGACGGGCTGCCCGGTAGTGTTCGACGCCACCCACTCGGTGCAGTTGCCCGGTGGTCAAGGCACATCCTCCGGCGGCCAGCGCGAGTTCGTGCCGGTGCTGGCGCGGGCGGCCGTTGCGACGGGCGTGTCCGGACTGTTCATGGAAACGCATCCCGATCCGGCGAAGGCTCTTTCCGACGGCCCGAACTCCTGGCCGCTGGCAGGCATGATGGATCTGCTGGCAACATTGAAAGAACTGGATGCCGTGGTCAAGCGTCACGGCTTTGCCAACCATTACTGATTTTCATCCCGAGGTAAGTATTCATGAGTGCAATCGTTGATGTCGTCGCCCGCGAAATTCTGGATTCCCGCGGCAATCCCACCGTCGAAGCAGACGTGCTGCTCGAATCGGGTGTCATGGGTCGTGCTGCCGTACCCTCTGGCGCTTCCACCGGTTCGCGCGAAGCCATTGAACTGCGCGACGGCGACAAGGGCCGCTTCCTCGGCAAGGGCGTCATGCAGGCCGTAGAGAACGTCAATACCGAGATTTCCGAGGCCATCATCGGCCTCGATGCCGAAGAGCAGACTTTCATAGATCATGCGCTGATCGAACTTGACGGCACCGACAACAAGTCGCGCCTTGGCGCCAACGCCATTCTCTCGGTCTCCATGGCCGTGGCCAAGGCGGCGGCCGAGGAAGCCGGCCTGCCGCTCTACCGCTACTTCGGCGGCTCAGGGCCGATGACCATGCCGGTGCCGATGATGAACGTCATCAACGGTGGCGCCCACGCCAACAACAACCTCGACATCCAGGAATTCATGATCCTGCCAGTCGGCGCCGATAGCTTCCGCGAGGCGCTGCGCTGCGGCGCCGAGGTTTTTCATCATCTGAAGAAACTGGTGGACAAGAAGGGCTACCCGACCACAGTCGGCGACGAGGGCGGCTTCGCGCCCAACGTGGCCGGCAACGACGAGGCGATCGAACTGATCCTCAAGGCCATCGAAACCGCCGGCTATACGCCCGGCCAGGACGTGGTGCTGGGTCTGGACTGCGCTGCATCCGAGTTCTATAAGGACGGCAAGTACGTGCTGGCCTCGGAGAAGCTGGAACTGAGCTCCGCCGGTTTTACCGATTATCTGGCGACGCTGGCCGGCAAGTATCCGATCATCAGTATCGAGGACGGCATGGCCGAGGGCGACTGGGATGGCTGGAAGCTGCTCACCGACAAGTTGGGCAAGACGGTGCAGATCGTCGGCGACGATGTGTTCGTCACCAATCCCAGGATTTTCCGCGAAGGTCTCAAGCAGGGCATCGCCAACTCGATCCTGATCAAGATCAACCAGATTGGCACCCTGACCGAAACTTTCGCCACGGTGGAGATGGCCAAGCGCGCCGGCTACACCAACGTGATTTCGCATCGCTCCGGCGAGACTGAGGATTCGACCATCGCCGATATCGCCGTGGGCCTCAATGCCGGCCAGATCAAGACCGGTTCGCTCTCCCGCTCCGATCGTATCGCCAAGTACAACCAGCTGCTGCGCATCGAAGAGGATCTTGGCGATTCGGTCAGCTACCCCGGCATCGAAACCTTCTACAACCTGAGGAAGTAAGCTTCCGGCGATGCGCTGGCCGACATGGATACTGGTGGCACTGATTGCGCTGCTCCAGTATCCGCTCTGGCTGGGCAAGGGCGGATGGCTGCGGGTCTGGGACATGGACCGGCAACTGGCGGCGCAGCGCGACGTCAACCAGAAGCTGGAAAACCGCAATGCCGGTCTCGATGCTGAGGTCCGCGACCTCAAGACCGGTTTCGAGGCCATCGAGGAACGAGCGCGCTACGAACTCGGCCTGATAAAGGACGGCGAGGTTTTCGTCCAGGTACCGCAGAAACAGCCGTGACGATCAGCGCAGGGGCTTGAGCTGCACGCTGTAGCGCTGCCAGTTTTCGACGTAGTGCGCTGCGCTGGCGCGCATGTTGGCCACATCCTCGTCAGTCAGCTGCCGGACCACCCGGCCCGGCGCGCCCATGACCAGCGAGCGATCCGGGATCGCCCTGCCTTCTGAGATCAGGCTGCCAGCGCCGATCAGGCATTCGCGGCCGACTTCTGCGTGGTTGAGGACGATGGCGCCAATGCCGATCAGGCTGCCGTCGCCGACAGTGCAGCCATGCAGCATCACCATGTGGCCGACGGTGACGTTGGCGCCGATGGTCAGCGGCACGCCGATATCGGTATGCAGCACCGAGCCGTCCTGGATATTGCTGCCCTCGCCGATGCTGATCGGATCGTTGTCGCCGCGCAGGACGGCGTTCCACCAGATGCTGACGTTGCGGGCGAGGCGCACGTCGCCGATGACGGTGGCGTTGGGCGCGATCCAGACGGGGTCTTCGATTTGCGGGCGCTTGGCGCCGATGGCATAAACTGGCATGGCGGTGGCTCGATAAATAAAACCGAATTCTAGTACGACGTTCTGAATTGCCAGGCCGGTTGCGTTGCGCTAGGGTGGGGCCACTTCGGCGCAACAGAAACCATCATGACCAAATACGTCGGCATCCTCACCTCGGGCGGCGACAGCCCCGGCCTCAACGCGGCCATCCGCGGTGTCGGCAAGGCCGCCATCGGCGAGCACGGCATGCAGATCATCGGCTTTCGCGACGGCTTCCGCGGCCTGATGGAAAACCGCACCATGCGCCTCGACGGCGGCGAACTGTCGGACATCCTGACGCGCGGCGGTACCATCCTCGGCACCAGCCGCGACAAGCCGCATCGCATGCCGGTCGGCGGCAAGGTGCTGGACATGACCGACGTCATCGTCGGCAATTACGACGACAATCATCTCGACTGCCTGGTCTGCCTGGGCGGCGGCGGCACGCTGAAGAATGCGCTGCGGCTGAAGGAGAAGGGCCTCAACGTCATCACCCTGCCCAAGACCATCGACAACGATGTGGCCGGCACCGATATCACCTTCGGCTTCGACACCGCGCTGGGCATCGCCACCGACGCCATCGACCGCCTGCACAGCACGGCACACAGCCATCACCGCATCATCGTGGTCGAGATCATGGGCCACCGCGCCGGCTGGCTGGCATTGGGCGCCGGCATGGCCGGCGGCGCCGACGTGATCCTGATCCCCGAGATTCCCTACGACGTCGAAAGTGTCGCCGAGGCGATCCGCGAGCGCAGCCGCAAGGGCAAGAATTTCAGCATCGTCGCGGTGGCCGAGGGCGCGGTGTCGGTCGAGGAGGTCGCGGCGGCAGACAAGTCGAAGGGGAAGAAGAAGCCCGTGGCCGAACCGGTCGCGGAAACCGAATACGCGGTGCGTACCGTGCGGCTGGCCAAGCGGCTGGAGCATCTCACCGGGCTGGAGGCGCGCATCACCATCCTCGGTCATTTGCAACGCGGCGGCATCCCTTCGGCGGCCGATCGCCTGCTGGCGACGCGGCTGGGCACGGCCGCGACGGCGCTGATCGCCAAGGGGCGCTACGGCCTCATGGTGGCGGCGCACGGCGACGGCACGAGGCCGGTGAAACTGGAGGAGGTGGCCGGCAAGGTCAAGACCGTGCCGGTCGATCACCCGTGGATCGCCAGTGCCCGGCATGTGGGCACCTGCATGGGCGATAGCTGAAAGTCAGTCGTGGTGGGACGCCGCCGGCCCGGCCGCGTGGCGGGCGATGACGCGGTCGGCGAATTCACGCAGGAAGTGCATCGGCTTGGCGCTGTGGAAACGGTCGATCTCCTTGCCGTGGCTGTAGGCGATCACCGTCGGGAAGCCGCGCACCTGGTGGCGGCCGGCGATGCGCATGTTCTCGTCGGCATCGACCTTGGCGAGTTCGAAGCGGCCGCCGTATTCGCCGACCAGTTTTTCCAGCAGCGGCGCCAGCACGACGCAGGGGCTGCACCAGTCGGCACCGATATCCATCAGCACCGGCACCTGGTGCGAGCGGGCGACGACGCGCTGGTCGAAATTCGCCTCCTCGACGTCGTAGGCAAGGACGGGCTGGTCGGGATGAAGCGCGTGGTGGATGTGCATGGCCTGGCGGGTAGCGTTCGGAAAAGGCGCACAGTGTAGCTCAGGCCGGGTGCGCTACACTGGCGCCGCATCGGCACTTCAAAGGGGAGGGATGCCATGAGCGCATTGTCGCCGGAATCGCTGGCGGCCTACTGGTCCGGGCCGGAAGTCGCGGCCAACGTCGTCGTCTTCCTGAACCTGTTCGGCGCCCTGCTGCTGGGGCTGCTGGTCGGCTACGAACGTTCCTATCACGGCCGCGCCGCCGGCATGCGCACCTACGGCCTGGTCTGCATGGCGTCGGCGGCGCTGACCGTGATCTCCGGCTATCCGAACTTCTGGTACGGCGGTCATGCAATGGCGGCGACGGCGGCGGCAGACCCCACCCGCGTCATCCAGGGCATCGTCACCGGCGTCGGTTTCCTCGGCGCCGGCGTCATCATGAAGGAAGGGCTCAACATCAGCGGCCTGACCACGGCGGCCTCGATCTGGGCCTCGTCTGCCATCGGCGTGCTGGTGGGCATCGGCTTCTATGCCGCCGCGATCCTGCTGGCCCTGCTGTCAGCTGCCTGCATGATGTGGATATCCCGACTGGAAGCGTGGCTGCCGTCGCGCCAGGCGATCGGCATCATGCTGCGCTTCCGGCCTGAATCCGTGCCGCAGGAAGACACGCTGCGCCAGTCGATGCTCGAACTCGGCTACGACATTGCCTGGGGCTCGCTGCAGATCACCTGCCAGGACGAGAAGCCCGAGTGGCGCTTCGTCGCCGTCGCTCTCGGCAAAGGCCGTGGCGCGCCGATCCCGGACATCGCGCAACTGTTCAGCAGCTACGTCGGCCTGGATTGCTTCCAGGTCTCGCACGCTCGCAATTGACGGTCACGGTATCCTGCCGTCGATGCCGCGCAGGAATTCATAACGCAGCTGATCGGACTTCTCGAAGTCGCCGGTGAAGGCTTGGGTCATCACTCGTTCGTCGCCGCGCCGATCCTCGCCGAGCAGCAGGCAGAGCTGCTCGGCCTCGATGACGCAGGCGGCGCCGCGCGCCTTGCCGTGGGTCATCAGCGCTTCGGCGATGTCGCGCGTCATCCATTCCTGATAGGTGAAGCGGTGGCCGATGGCATCGACCAGGCGGGCGATGCGGCCGAAGCCGTGCAGGCGGCCGCCGGGCAGGTAGGCGACGTGGGCAACGCCGCGGAAGGGCACCAGATGGT
>DASRXN010000092.1:0-5188 GCA_035654135.1 Rhodocyclaceae bacterium
GGCGAAGCATTTCAGCGTGCGCTGGGCGACATCCTTCTTCTCGTTGTACATTTTCTCGGTCATCACCAGCACCCGGTAGGGCTCGCCCAGCGGCGTGTCGTAGGGCTTGAGGATCTCGACGCCGAACTTCTTGTTGATGGCCTGCGAGGATTGCGGTTCCGACTGGCACATGGCGTCGATCTGCTTCGCCGCCAGCGCCTGGTTGAGGTCGGCGAAGGCGAGGTAGACGATCTCGATGTCCTTGCCCGGCTTGTCGGCCCAGGTCAGGCCGGCCTTTTCCAGCTCTGCCATCAGGATCAGCTCCTGCATGCCGCCGCGGGTGACGCCGACGCGCTTGCCCTTCAGGTCCTTGAGCGTCCTGATGCCCGAATCGGCCTGCGCGACCAGGCGCGCGCCGCCCTTGGCGAAGCCGGCCACCACCACGATGGGCACGCCATTGGCCCGCCCGGAAATCGCGCCGTCGGAGGCCAGCGCGGCGATGTCGATCTCGCCGGCAACGATGGCCGGCATGATCTCGGGGCCCTTGGCGAACATGCGCTCCTCCAGCTTGATGCCGTGCCTGCCGCAGATCTCCTTCATGTAGGAGACGGCGCCGTAATGGGCGAACTTCAGATTGCCCAGACGCACCACGTCGTCGGCCCGGGCGTTGAGCGCCACGGCCAGCATGACCAGAACAAGACTTCGTTTCACGGCTGCGTCCTCCTCGACTATCGTTGGCTCTGAATCAGGGCTTGGCGCCTGCTGCCGCGTTCCGCACACACTGGCGATAGTCCGGGCCGGACTTGCCCCTGCAGGCTTCCTGCGCGGATTGCATGGCGGCACAGCGCGCCGGATTCGGCGCCTTGCTGCAGTCCGGTGGCGGCATGTGTTCCTTGACGCATTGCCGACGATCGGCGCCGCGCTTGTCCGGGCAGGCGGCGCGAGCCTTCTGGCGTGCTTCGCAGCGCTCCGGGTTGCGGGCCTTGGCGCAATCCGTTGGCTGTGGCATGGCTGGCTGAGCCAGCGCGGTCGAAGCGAACAAGGCAGCGGCAATGGCGTAGAGAATCGACGCAAGAGGCTTCTTCATGGCGGACTCCTGTGGTTGGATCATGACGGACGATCATATACGAATCGCCCTATCCCGGCGTTGGCCGAGGGTAGAATCGCCGGCAATTGCAGGAGCCTGGACGATGAGCAAGACCGCAGATGCCGTGAAGCAGCAGGATCGCCGCCTGGCCCTGGCGGAAGTGGCCGATGCCCTGGTGGCAGATGGCCTGGTGGCCGTCGATACAGCCGAGAAGTTCAAGCGCGAGCGCCGTTATTTCCGGGGCGACATTCACCCGCTGGTAGTCGTTGCCGAGCAGCGCTGGAAATCGTTGCCGCCGCCGCATCGCACGCTCGATCTCGATGTCCTGGCCCAGTGGCTGGCCCAGTGGTGCGGCCTCGACTACTTCCATATCGACCCGCTCAAGATCAATTTTTCGGCCGTCACCGAGGTGATGTCGAATGCCTACGCGACGCGCTATCGCATCCTGCCGGTGGAGGTGAGGCCGCAGGAGGTGGTGATCGCCACCGCTGAACCGTTCCAGCGCGCCTGGGAGTCGGAGCTGGAGCCGATCCTGCGCAAGCGCATCCGCCGCGTGATCGCCAATCCCGACGACATCGGCCGCTATCAGGTCGAGTTTTACAACCTGGCCAAGTCGGTCAAGGGCGCCATGGGGCGCGGCGATGTGACCAGTTCCGGCGTCGCCAATTTCGAGCAGCTGGTCGAGCTGGGCAAGTCCAAGGGCACGCTCGATGCCAACGACCAACATGTCGTCCTGATCGTCGACTGGCTGTGGCAGTACGCCTTCGAGCAGCGCGCGTCGGACATCCACGTCGAGCCGCGCCGCGATATTGGCATCGTCCGCTTCCGCATTGACGGCGTGTTGCATCAGGTCTACCAGATTCCGATGCCGGTGCTGAATGCCATGACCAGCCGGATCAAGATCCTCGGTCGCATGGACGTGGTGGAGAAACGCCGGCCCCAGGACGGCCGCATCAAGACGCGCACGCCCGCGGGCCAGGAGGTCGAGCTGCGCTTGTCCACCCTGCCCACGGCCTTCGGCGAGAAGCTGGTGATGCGCATCTTCGACCCGGAGGTGCTGGTGCGCGACTTCACCGACCTCGGCTTTGCCGACGAGGACATTGCCCGCTGGCGGCAGATGACCGGCCAGCCCAACGGCATCATCCTGGTCACCGGTCCCACCGGTTCGGGCAAGACCACGACGCTGTACTCGACGCTGAAGCAGCTCGCGACACCCGACGTGAACGTCTGCACCCTCGAAGATCCGATCGAGATGATCGAGGCAGCCTTCAACCAGGTGCAGATGGTGTCCGATATCGGCATGAACTTCGCGTCCGGCATCCGGGCGCTGATGCGCCAGGATCCGGACATCATCATGGTGGGCGAGATCCGTGACCTGGAAACGGCCGACATGGCCATCCAGGCGGCGCTGACCGGCCACCTGGTGCTATCGACCCTGCATACCAACGATGCGCCGACGGCGGTGACCCGCCTGCTCGATCTTGGCGTGCCGGCCTACCTGCTGCAATCGACGCTGCTCGGCGTCATGGCGCAGCGGCTGGTGCGCACACTTTGCCCGAAGTGCAAGAAGGCAGGCGGCATGCGCGCCGAGGACGAGGAAGCATGGCAAACCCTGGTGTCGCCCTGGAAGTCCGGCAAGCCGCAGACGATCTTCCATCCGGTCGGTTGCCTCGATTGCCGCATGACCGGCTATCAGGGCCGCATGGGCCTCTACGAGATCATGCTGATGTCGCCGGAGATCAGGAAGCTGGTGACGGCCCATACCGATCTGGCCGGTCTGCGCGAGCAGGCCACGCGCGAGGGCATGAAGCCACTGCGCATTTCCGGCGCCAAGAAGGTGGCGGCCGGCCTTACCACCATCGACGAAGTGATGAAGGTGGCACCACCCGTGCAAAGCTAGCGGCTGGCGGCCCGGCGCAGACAATCCAGATAAGCGGCGCCGTCAGGCGGTGCCTGGTCGCGGTTGGCGCGCCAGACGGTCTCGCCTAGGCAGTCGAGGATGGCGTGCAGCGCCGCGTGGCGGTCGCCCCGGCGTAGCAGCAGCTGCTCGAAGATCGCCCGGATGCCAGGCGGCTGGTCGATGGACAATTGTTCCTCGACGGCCAGGTGCAGCGAGAGATGCAGGAAGGGATTGGTCTCGCCCTGTTCGGGCGTCCACTCGCGGCCCAATGCTTCCTCGCCGCCGGACAATAACTCGTGGTACTCGGGATGCAGCGCGACGATGTCCGCCGCCAGTGTTTCGAGCGCTGTCGCGGGCAGTCCGCCACAACGCTTGCGCCAGGCGTCGGCGAGAAATTGTCGTGCCTGATCGCGGCTAGGCGTAAACATGGTGCATCCTCACGGCGCGGGTGTCTTGTCCTGATATTCGCACAGGTCCTCGATCGGGCAGCGCCAGCACTCCGGCTTGCGCGCCTTGCAGACATAACGCCCGTGCAGGATCAGCCAGTGGTGGGCATGCTGCCGATACTCGGCCGGCACCGCCTTCATCAATCGCTCCTCGACGGCGCGGACATCCTTGCCGGGCGCGAGGCCGGTGCGGTTGGCGAGGCGGAAGATGTGGGTGTCGACGGCAATCGTCGGCTCGTTGAAGAGGATGTTCAGAATCACATTGGCGGTCTTGCGACCGACGCCGGGCAGGGCTTCCAGTGCCGCGCGATCGTTGGGCACCTCGCCGCCATGGTGTTCCAGCAGCAGCCGGGTCATGGCCATGACGTTCTTCGCCTTGGTCTTGTACAGGCCTATGGTCTGGATGTAATCCGCGAGCTTTTCCGCGCCGAGGGCGGCAATTGCTGCGGGTGTCGGGGCGTCGTGGAACAGCGGGCCGGTCGCCCGATTGACGCCTTTGTCCGTGGCCTGCGCCGAGAGGATCACCGCCACCAGCAACTGGTAGGGTGTGGCGTAGCGCAGCTCCGTCTTCGGTTCGGGATTGGCGGCGGCCAGGCGGGAAAAAATTTCCCGGCGTTTGTTGCTGTTCATCAATTTCACAGAGTTTGCACAGGCTATCCACGGCTTATACACAAGTTATTCTATCGCCAGCCCTTCATCATCCCGGTACACTTCTTCCGCACGAAGGAGATACACCCACCATGGCCCAGGCCCGCCTGATCAACGCCAATCCAGTCAGCGACCCGCAAGTCGCAGCGCTCAAGCTGCCGCCGCATTCGATCGAGGCGGAGCAGTCGCTGATCGGCGGCCTGCTGCTGGACAATTCGGCCTGGGATCGCATCGCCGACATCGTCGCCGAGGGCGATTTCTATCGCGACGACCACCGGCGCATCTTCCGCCACATCGGCAAGCTCATCCAGATGGGCAAGCCGGCCGACGTGGTGACGGTGTACGAGTCGATCGAGAAGAGCAACGAGGTCGACCAGACCGGCGGCATGGCCTACCTGGGCGAAATCGCCAACGCCACGCCCTCGGCCGCCAACATCCGCCGCTACGCCGAGATCGTCCATGAGCGGGCGGTGCTGCGCAAGCTGGTCAGCGTCGGCGACGAGATCGCCGCCAATGCGCTCAACCCGGCCGGCCGCGACGCCAAGCAGCTGCTCGACGAGGCGGAACAACGGGTGTTCGAGATCGCCGAGGCCGGTGCTAAGTCCGTGCAGGGCTTCGAGGCGATCACGCCGCTGCTGGGGCAGGTGGTGGATCGCATCCAGCAGCTCTACGACCGCGAGAATCCTTCCGACATCACCGGCGTGCCCACGGGTTTCCACGACCTGGACAAGATGACCTCCGGCCTGCAACCCGGTGACATGATCGTCGTCGCCGGCCGGCCCTCGATGGGCAAGACCGCCTTCGCCCTCAACATCGCCGAACACGTCGGCGTGGAAATGCATCTGCCGGTGGCAATCTTCAGCCTGGAAATGTCGGGCCCGCAGATCGCGACGCGGATGTTGTCCTCCATCGGCCGCCTCGATCAGACCAAGACGCGCAGCGGCCGCCTGTCCGACGAGGACTGGGACAAGATGACGGTGGCGCTGGGCAAGCTGCACGATGCGCCCATCCACATCGACGAGACCGGCGCCATCAACGCCACCGACCTGCGCGCCCGTGCCCGGCGCCTGCACCGCCAGTGCGGCAAGCTGGGCCTGATCGTCATCGACTACCTGCAACTGATGACCG
>DASRXN010000093.1:0-2105 GCA_035654135.1 Rhodocyclaceae bacterium
CGCCGCCATGGCGCGGATCGACGAAAGTGCCGAGGCCGATGCGCGTCAGCGTGCCCGGCTTGCCGGCGGCGATGTCGCGGAACAGGTGGCTGATGACGCCCTGCGGCAGGTTCCAGGCCTCGATCCTGTTTTCGACGGCAAGCGCCTGGAGCTTCGGCACCAAGCCCCAGTGGCCGCCGATGACCCGGCTGACGAGACCGTCGTGGCCCAGATGGTTGAGGCCGCGCGTCTTGCCGTCGCCCTGGCCGGCGGCGTACACCAAAGTCAGTCGTCGTGGAGCGCCGGCTTCCAGGAAACGTTGCTCAAGGGCCACGGCCAGGTTCTCGGCGAAACCAATGCCGACGAAGCCGGTGGTGCCGACGGTATCACCGTCCTTGATTCGGGCCACCGCGTCGCGCGCTGAATGGATCTTGGAACTCATTAGAGCATTATGCTCGGTTGAAATCCCTGCGGGAATCCCCACATCGTCGCTAACGACTATTCGGGAGGCAGTCATGCGCTTCGACAAATTCACCACCAAGTTCCAGCAGGCCCTGAGCGACGCCCAGAGCCTGGCGGTCGGCCACGACAACCAGATCATCGAGCCGCAGCACCTGCTGCTGGCGCTGTTGAACCAGGATGACGGCGCCACGACCTCGCTATTGCAGCGCGCCGGCGTCAATGTCGCGCCATTGCGCAAGTCACTCGACGCTGCCATCGACCGTCTGCCGCAGGTCGAAGGCCACGGCGGCGAGGTGTCGATCGGTCGCGACCTCTCGAACCTGCTCAACGTCACCGACAAGGAGGCGCAGAAGCGCGGCGACCAGTTCATTGCCTCGGAGATGTTCCTGCTGGCGCTCTCAAACGACAAGGGCGAGACCGGCAAGCTGCTCAAGGAGCATGGCCTGGCGCGTCCGGCGCTGGAGCAGGCCATCGAAGCCGTACGCGGTGGCCAGTCCGTGGGCAGCCAGGAAGCGGAAGGGCAGCGCGAGGCGCTGAAAAAATACTGCATGGACCTGACCGAGCGCGCCCGGCTGGGCAAGCTCGACCCGGTGATCGGCCGCGACGACGAGATCCGCCGCGCCATCCAGATTCTCCAGCGCCGCACCAAGAACAACCCGGTGCTGATCGGCGAGCCGGGCGTCGGCAAGACGGCCATCGTCGAGGGTCTGGCACAGCGCATCATCAATGAGGAAGTGCCGGAAACGCTCAAGGGCAAGAAGGTACTGAGCCTCGACATGGCGGCGCTGCTGGCTGGCGCCAAGTATCGCGGCGAGTTCGAGGAACGTCTCAAGTCGGTGCTGAAGGAAATCGCCCAGGACGAGGGCCGCATCATCGTCTTCATCGACGAGCTGCACACCATGGTCGGCGCCGGCAAGGCCGAGGGCGCCATCGACGCCGGCAACATGCTCAAGCCGGCACTGGCGCGCGGCGAGTTGCACTGCATCGGTGCCACCACGCTCGACGAATACCGCAAATACATCGAGAAGGACGCGGCGCTGGAGCGGCGCTTCCAGAAGGTGCTGGTGGACGAACCGAGCGTGGAAAGCACCATAGCCATCCTGCGCGGCCTGCAGGAGAAGTACGAGTTGCACCACGGCGTGGACATCACCGACCCGGCCATCGTCGCCGCGGCGGAACTCTCGCATCGCTACATCACCGACCGTTTCCTGCCCGACAAGGCCATCGACCTGATCGACGAGGCGGCAGCGCGCATCAAGATGGAAATCGATTCCAAGCCGGAGGTGATGGACAAGCTCGACCGCCGCCTGATCCAGTTGAAGATCGAGCGCGAGGCGGTGAAGAAGGAGAAGGACGAGGCCTCGAAGAAGCGTCTCGGCCTGATCGAGGACGAGATTGCCAAATTGCAGAAGGAGTACTCCGACCTCGAGGAAATCTGGAAGGCCGAGAAGGCGCAGGTGCAGGGCAGTGCGCACATCAAGGAAGAGATCGACAAGCTGCGCGCGCAGATGGCCGATTTCCAGCGCAAGGGCCAGCTCGACAAGGTCGCCGAGCTGCAGTACGGCAAGTTGCCGCAACTGGAAGCGCAGTTGAAGGCCGCCGAGAAAGTCAGTGGTGGCGCTACGCCGAACAAGTTGCTGCGCACCCAGGTGGGTGCCGAGGAA
>DASRXN010000094.1:0-4872 GCA_035654135.1 Rhodocyclaceae bacterium
AGATGGAGCTTGATCGCGACGGCAAGACCAGCATCGTCATCCTCGATGCCTGCCGCGACAATCCGCTCGCGCGCAACCTCGCCCGCTCCATGGGCACGCGCTCGACCAGCATCGGCCGCGGGCTCGCGCAGGTCGAAACCGGCGTCGGCACGTTCATCGCCTACTCGACGCAACCGGGCAACGTTGCGCTCGACGGCGAGGGGCGCAACTCGCCCTTCACTGCAGCGCTGGTGAAGGGGGTGCGGGGACCCGGCCGCAACCTCACCGCCGTCATGATCGAGGTGCGCAAGGAGGTGCTGGCGGCGACGGGCGGCCGGCAGGTGCCCTGGGACCATTCCGCGCTGACCGGTGACTTCTATTTCCACCTTGCCTCGCTGCCGGGCATGCCGCGCCCGTCGTCCGGCGCGCCGGCTGCCGACAACGAGGTTCTGCAGCGGCGCGTGAAGCAGCTGGAGGAGGACCTGAAGGGCAAAATCGATCCCGCGCAGGCGATGCGGCTGACGGAGCTTGCCAACCTCAAGGAACGCGTGCGCCAGCTCGAGGAGGCGAACCGCTCCGACCAGCAGAGGATCTTCGACACCTATCGCAAATATGGGCCAGCCAGCGACCCCGCTGCCCGCGCCGCGCTCAACCGGGAGATTGGGAGCATCCAGATCGAGATGGCCCGGCGCGGCCAACAGCAGAAGGCGCTGCGCGAGGAGATCGCCAAGCTCGAGGCGGATGCGGGCATCGAGGCGCGGGACACGGCCGACAGAGGGAAGGCAGGTAATTAGCCAGCCTTGTCTGTCAATCGGCGCGGGATCTTCACCCCTGATCTGGAGTGCACCCCTGCGGGTGGACAGATGAGGGTATGAGAATCGGACTATCTGGACCGGGCTTTCGAGGAGAAAGCCCATGCCCAAGCACCGCAGCTATCCGACCGAGTTCAAGCGCCAAGTGGCGCAGGAGTACCTGGCCGGCGAGACCTTCCACGGCCTCTCCAAGCGCCATGGGATCAGCCGCAACCTGGTGCGCATCTGGGTGGCCAAATACGAGGCCGGCTCCTTCGAGAGCGACGTGATTGCCGCCGACATCGTGCAAGCGCAGGAGGCTCGGATTGGCGCGCTCGAGCGTCTGGTGGGCAAGCTGGCGCTCGAGAACGAGTTTTTAAAGGGGGCCTCGCGCGACGCACAGCGGCCGAAAAGCGAAGCTACGTCCGTCATTGCCGGCCCGGTGGTGTCTCGGTCGCCCAAGGATGTCGACTGATGGGCTTCGCGCGATCGACCTACTACGACCAACCTGCTGGCCAGCCGATCGAGGAGGCGCGGCTCGTCGAACGCATCAAGGCGATCTGCGCCGAGTGGCCATCCTACGGCTATCGGCGGGTCACGGCCGAGCTGCACGCCGGAGGCACCGTGGTGAACCACAAGAAGGTGATGCGGCTGATGAAGGAGCACGAGCTAACGGTGCGGCCGCGTAGGCGTTTTGTCGCCACCACCGACAGCGATCACGATCGACCGATCTTCCCGAACCTGGCGAAAGACATGCTGCCGACCGGCCCGAACCAGCTCTGGGTCTCCGACATCACCTACATCGCCATCGCGGTGGGCTTTGTCTATCTGGCGGCCATTCTCGATGCCTGGTCGCGGCGCGTGGTCGGCTACGCCATTGGGCGGCGTGTCGATGCTCGCCTGGCGCTCGCTGCGCTCAGGGCGGCAATCGCCAGCCGGCAGCCGCCGATCGGCTGCATCCACCATTCCGATCGCGGCTCGCAATATGCTGCCGAGGACTACCGCGCCGAACTCGAGAACCACGGCCTCAGGGGTTCGATGGGCCGACGCGGCAACCCCTACGACAACGCCAAGGCCGAGAGCTTCATGAAGACCTTGAAGGTGGAGGAGGTGTACCTGATGGAGTACGACACCTTCGAGGATGTGATCGGCTCATTGCCGCGCTTCATCGACGAGGTCTACAACAGCAAGCGGCTCCACTCCGCACTTGGATACCGCAGCCCCGTCAGGTTCGAACAGGAGCATGCCCGGCAGACGGTCAAATCCGCAGCCTGACCCTGTCCACTCGCGGGGGTGCACTCCAATTTCGATTCGAAGGAGTTTTCAGTGGCTGACCTCCAGGCTCAAGAAAAGGAAGAAGAAGAGGACTTCTACGACGCCCAATCCCCTGCATCCCAGATCAAGACTCGGATTGTCACAAAGTATTTCGGCTTCTGGTCAGGCCACATGGTCGGCGTCTTGAAACGTACCGGCGGGAAGAAGCTGGCGTACATGGACTTCTACTGCGGGCCAGGGACATACAAGGACGGCTCGCCGTCAACGCCGGTGCTCATCTTGCGGGAGGCGGTGAAAAGCCCTGACCTGCGCGAAAAGCTTGTGACACTGTTCAACGACAAAGAGCAGGAACACATAGACAAGCTCAACAAGAACATCGCGGCTATTCCAAACATAGAAGGCTTGGCCAACAAGCCAGTTGTGTCGTGCAGCGAGGTCGGCAAAGCGTTCGAGGACCACTTCTCAGCAACGTCCATCGTGCCAACATTCACGTTCGTCGACCCATTCGGTTACAAGGGCGTCACGCTCAAGCTCTTGCAGGCAATCCTCAAGGACTGGGGCTGCGATCTGGTGCTCTTCTTCAGTTACAACCGCATCAATGCGGCGCTGACGAACAACATCGTCGAAGACCACATCACCGCACTTTTCGGCGGAAAGGACCGCGTCGCCGCACTGGTGAAGTTGCTCGAAGGCAAGAAGCCCGCAGATCGCGAGGTGCTTATTCTTGAGAGCTTCTCTGAAGCGCTCAAAGACATGGGCTTCAAGTTTGTGTTGCCCTTCTCCTTCATGCAGCCCAAGCGGAAGCGCACGTCGCACTATCTGATCTTCGTGTGCAAGGACAAGCTTGGGTACAAGGTCATGAAGGAGATCATGGCCAAGGAGAGTTCGGAAAACGATCAAGGCGTCGCATCGTTTGGCTACGCCCCGGCGCTTTCCGAAGAGCAGACGCCCCTTCTGTTTGAGCTAACACGGCCGCTTGACGAGCTCAGGACGCTCCTTCTTAAGACATATGCTGGCAACAAGATGACCACGGAAGAGATCTATGACAAGCACAACGTGGGCACGCCATTACTCTGAAGAACTACAAAGACGCGCTGAAAGCGCTTTTGGGCGAGGGGAAGATCGCCACAGACAGGGCACCGAGGAAGGGGACATTCGCCGACGATATCCTCGTCACATTTCCTGCGAAGGAAAGCTAACCATGGCGACAAACTCGAAGATCGAGTGGACGGAGGCGACCTGGAACCCGGTTGCGGGCTGCACCATCCTCTCGCCCGGTTGCACAAACTGCTACGCGATGCGCCTTGCCGCGCGTCTGGCCGTGATGGGACAGGAAAAATACATTGGGACGACTAGGAAGACAGGTGGCCGCCACAAGTGGAACGGCGTCGTAAAGACGGACCCATCCTCCCTAAATGTGCCGCGCCGATGGAAGAAGGGGCGTTTGATCTTCGTGAACTCGATGTCCGATCTCTTCCACGAGCGGGTGCCTTTTGAATTCATCAAAGCCGTGTTCGATGTCATGCGCGACACGCCGCACCACACTTATCAGGTTCTTACAAAGCGTGCTGAGCGCCTCGAAGAGCTGTCCACGAAGCTTCGTTGGCCTGAGAACGTTTGGATGGGCGTCTCTGTCGAGAGCGCGCCGTATGCCTATCGCATCGATCACTTGCGTCGCACAAAGGCAAAGACAAAGTTCCTTAGTCTTGAGCCGCTCTTGGGTCCGTTGGACGACCTTGATCTAAAGGAAATCGATTGGACTATTGCTGGTGGCGAAAGCGGCCCGGGCGCGCGGCCGATGCAAAAGGACTGGGTGCGCTCGATACGCGACCAGTGCATAGAGGCGGGTGTGCCGTTTCATTTCAAGCAGTGGGGCGGCACGAATAAAAAGCGCACAGGCCGAACACTCGACAACCGCACTTGGGATGAGTGGCCCATTCGAAAGAGGGGCAGGACGCGCGCAAGATCATCATCGGGAGAACGCGTCGCAGCATAGTGACTGGGCATGACGCCAGTTGCGAGCGTGTCGCGCCCCGCAAACGTCATTCCCGCGAAGGCGGGAACCTAGTCCACCGCGCAACACGGGTGCTGGAGGCCACCACCTGTCATCCCGGCCTTGCGCGAAGCGCGAGAGCCGGGACCCAGGGCCGCGAACTCAACCTGAAACCCTGGGTCCCGGATATTCGCGTTCCGCGAATTCCGGGATGACAGTTCGGCGCCGTCGTCCCCAAACCCTCAAATCCCCTCCATGTCGATCGGCCGGTGATAGGGCCGGTCGCCCAGCGCATCGACGCGGGCCCAGAACTCGGGCCCCGCCGCGAGCCCCGTCGCGTCCTTCTCGGCAGCCTGGCGCCAGATGGTCCAGGAGTCCGGGTGCAGCCGGCTGGCGTCCGCGAACTGCGCCGCCGCCTCCTCGCGCTTGCCGGCCCGCAGCAGATGCTGCGCCAACCGGAAATGCGCGTGCGCCTGCGCGATCGCGCTATCTGGCAGACGCAGCCGCGCACGCGCCTCAGCCGCATCGTAGACGAACGCGCTGGCCGAGCCCTTCGCCACCCAGTCGCGCACGGCGGCAACGTAGGTCGACTTGGTGCGTTCCCGCTCCTCGAGCTGCTCGGGCGCCATCTTCTTGGTGACGCGGTCCATGTGGCGGAACGCGTCCGACGACCCGGCGTTTTCCGGCGGGCGCACGATGCGCCCCGCCTCGTCGATCCACACCGCCTGGGGCACGTTGACCATATTGTAGAGGTCGGCGACGTGATGGCTGGAGTCGATCAGGCAGGGATAGCCGGGCCTGGCGGCCTCGATCCACGGCCGCGCGGCCTCGGGC
>DASRXN010000095.1:0-3187 GCA_035654135.1 Rhodocyclaceae bacterium
AACTCGCCCTGGCACCGGAACTCGCGCTCCTGAAAACGGTGTTCGACCAGGGAAAGCTGGCGGTGCAACTCAACGTCGGGCCGCTGATCGTGCCGACCACCCTGGCCCAGTACAACGCCCGATCTGTACCTCTGCCACCCAAGCTCTTTTCCCACAACGACCAGCAATCGGTCTGGCAATCCTCGTTGCCGGAAGGCGCCACGACTGGCTGGGGCGGACGCATCGGCGACCTGTTTCTCGGCAGCAACGGCACGTCGGCATTCACCTGCATTTCCGTGACCGGCAACGCCGTCTACCTGGCGGGACAACAGGCAGTGCAATACCAGGTGAGCACATCGGGCGCCGTGCCCATCAAGGGGCTGGCGAATCCGCCCTACGGCACAGCCGCGTACGCTGCCGAGTTGCGCAACCTGATCACCCGGACCAGCGCCCACTCGCTGGAAAACGAACATGCTGTCGTCACACGTCGCTCGATCGACGCCGAAGCCCGCATGACCTCGGCGCTTGCCAGCGCCGCACCACTCGCCACTCCCTTCAACAGCACCAATCCGCTGGCGGTTCAGCTGCAGATGGTCGCGAAACTCATCGCCGGGCGCAACAATCTCGGCTCCACTCGCCAGGTATTTCTCGTTTCTCTGGACGGCTTCGATGTTCACGACAACCTGCTGACAAGGCAACCCGTGCTGATGACCAGGGTCGGCGAAGCACTCAAGTCCTTCTACGACGCCACGGTCGAGTTGGGAGTCGCCGCCAATGTGACGGCGTTTACGGCTTCCGATTTCGGGCGCACCCTCACCTCCAACGGCGATGGTTCCGACCACGGCTGGGGCAGTCACCACTTTGTATTGGGAGGCGCGGTCAATGGCGGCAGGTTCTACGGCACGGCGCCGGCCATCGCGGTTAACGGGCCCGACGACGTAGGACAGGGCCGCTTGCTTCCCACCACCTCGGTGGATCAGTTCGCCGCCACCCTGGCGGCGTGGTTCGGCGTGTCCGACAGCAGCCTGACAACCGTCGTGCCGAACATCGGCAACTTCACCGTGAGGAACCTGGGGTTCGTCTAGTCGCGGCCGTTGGACGGGCGCTGAACTACAGCGAGACGCGCGTCCCCAGCTCCACCACCTGATTCGGTGGCAGCCGGAAGAAGTCGGCCGCCGTGCGGGCATTCCGGTAGAGCGTCGCGAACAGGGCCTCCCGCCAATAGGACATCTGGCCACCGCCGGCCGGAACCACGGTTTCGCGACCGAGGAAGTACGAAGTCGCCAGCGGCTCGAAAGTCAGTCCCTGCGATGCGGCGCATTCCAGCGCCGCCGGCACGTCGGGTTGCTCCATGAAGCCGTACTGGATGCCGACCCGGTAGAAGCGATCGCTCAGGCGCTCGACTTTCACGCGCTGGTCGTCGGGGACACGCGGTACGGGCGGCGAGGTGACGGTGGCGATCACCATGCGCTCGTGGAGCACCTTGTTGTGCTTGAGGTTGTGCAGCAGGGCATGCGGCACGTGGTCGGCATAGGGCGTCATGAACACGGCGGTGCCGGGCACCGTGATCGCGTCGGGCGTTTCCACCACCGGCACGAACTCGGCGAGGAACATGGCATGCGTGTCGAGACGCTCATGGACGAGTTCCCGCCCTGTCTTCCAGGTGGTCAGCAGCAGATAGACGAAGCCGCCGAAGGCCAGCGGGAACCAGCCGCCTTCAATGATCTTGGTGGCATTGGCGCCGAGGAAGACGAGATCCAGCGCCAGCAGCATGCCGAACACCAGCCCGGCCAGAGCACGGCTCCAGCCCCACTGATGCCGGGCGACCAGATAGGCGAAGACGTCGGTGATGATCATGGTGCCCGTGACCGCGATGCCATAGGCCGCCGCCAGGTTCGTGGACGATTTGAAGGCGAGCACGAGGCCGATGACACCGAGCAGCATCAGCCAGTTCACCCCCGGCATGTAGATCTGCCCCATCTGGCTGCTGGAGGTGTGCAGCAGGTCCATGCGAGGCGCATAGCCCAGCTGGATCGTCTGATGCGTGATCGAATAGACACCCGTGATGACGGCCTGCGAGGCGATCACCGTCGCTGCCGTCGCCAGGCCCACCAGCGGCAGCAGGAACCAGTCCGGCGCCATGAGGTAGAACGGATTCTGGATCGTCTTCGGATCGGCGAGCAGCAGCGCGCCCTGCCCGAAATAATTGAGCATCAGCGAGGGCAGCACCAGGCCGAACCAGGCCAGGCGGATCGGCCGGCGGCCGAAGTGGCCCATGTCGGCATACAGCGCTTCGGCGCCGGTCAATGCCAGGAAGACGCTGCCCATGGCGAGGAAGCCGAGCTTTGGATCGTTAGCCAGGAAAACCAGCGCGTGATGGGGCCACAGGGCATTCAGGACGGCCGGATGCGCGGCAATC
Source organism: Rhodocyclaceae bacterium (assembly GCA_035654135.1). GTDB lineage: Bacteria > Pseudomonadota > Gammaproteobacteria > Burkholderiales > Rhodocyclaceae > Fen-999. The sequence continues at coordinate 2,399 of DASRXN010000095.1, forward strand.
TGGATGACGCCGAGCGCGGCCAAGGTGACGAACCAAAGGCAGGTGATGGGCCCAAAGCTGACGCCGACTCTGGCCGTGCCATGGCGCTGGATCCAGAACAAGCCGATCAGGATGCCGATGGTCACCGGCACGATGTAGGGCGTAAGCACCGGTGTCGCAACTTCGATGCCCTCGACGGCGGAGAGCACGGAAATGGCTGGCGTGATCAGGCCGTCGCCATAGAACAGCGCGGCGCCGAACAGGCCCAGCAGAAGTGCAAACCGGTGACTGGCGGGCGGCAGTTTTTTTTCCGCCAGCACCCGCGCCATCAGCGCCATGATGCCGCCCTCGCCCTTGTTGTCGGCACGCAGAATGAGGAATACGTACTTGAACGAAACCACCACGATCAGCGACCAGAACACCAGCGACAGGATGCCGAGCACGTTGTCCGGCGTGATCGGCACCGGATGATGCGGGTTGCCAAACACTTCTTTGATGGCGTAGAGCGGGCTGGTGCCGATGTCGCCATAAACGACGCCCAGCGCGGCAAGGGCGAGGACGGCAGTGCTCTCTTTGTGTTCTTCGTGGCTCATGGTGGCCTCATAGTTGGAATCGGTAGCCGATGCCGGTTTCGGTCAGCAGGTGCCTGGGCCGAGCCGGGTCGGCCTCCAGTTTTTGCCGCAAATGGCCGACATAGACGCGCAGATAATGGCTTTGTTCGCCGTGCCCCGGTCCCCAGACATCGCGCAACAGCTGCCGGTGCGTCAGCACGCGACCGGCACTGGCGATGAACAGGCAGAGCAGGCGGTA
>DASRXN010000096.1:0-12807 GCA_035654135.1 Rhodocyclaceae bacterium
CTATTTCCGCGACGGCAAGGTGACCAAAGTCCTCGATCTCAAGCTCGCCGATTACCGGGTTTCGGCAGGTGAAGTGGCGCCCGAGGTCGATGCGATCCTGAAGGTGAAAGACGCCGCCGAGCGCCTGCGCCAGCTGCGTGCTTCGGCGCATCCGCAGGCACAGTTGCTCTGGTCCATCCAGCGCGACATTTTCCACTACTGCGCCGTGCATCTGGGCGAGATCGCCAATTGCGCGCGCGACGTCGACCTGGCTATGCGCTGGGGCTACGGCTGGAGCCGCGGCCCGTTCGAGATATGGCAGGCGGCGGGCTGGAAGGAAGTTGCGGCCATGGTCGCCGGGGACATCTCGGCCGGCAAGGCCGTGGCCGCTGTGCCGCTGCCGGACTGGGTCGGCAAGGTGGACGGCGTGCATGGCGCCGACGGTTCGTGGTCGGCCAGCGCTGGCCGCCGCATCGGCCGCTCGACGCTGCCGGTCTATGCGCGGCAGCTCTATCCGGATCAGCTGCTCGGAGAGTCAGCCGTCGCGGGACGCCAGGTCTGGTCGAACGCCGGCGTGAAGCTCTGGGTGCGCGACGACGTCGATGCCGACATCGCCATCCTCTCTTTCACAACGAAGATGCATGCGCTCGGCCGCGACGTCATTCTCGGCGTGCTGGAGGCGGTGGCCCGCGCCGAGCGGGACTTCAAGGGGCTGGTGATCTGGCACGACGCACCATTCGCGGTCGGCGCCAATCTCAAGGAGGTTGCCGAGGCCGCGGCTGCAGGGCAATTCGAGGAACTTGAACGCTTCGTCGCCGACTTCCAGCGGGCCAGCCTGGCGCTGCGTTACGCCCAGGTGCCGACGGTGGCCGCGGTGCAGGGCATGGCGCTCGGCGGCGGCTGCGAATTCACGATGTATGCGGCCGCCCGGGTAGCGGCGTTCGAGTCCTACATCGGCCTGGTCGAAGCCGGCGTCGGCCTGATCCCGGCCGGCGGCGGTTGTGCCCATTTCGCGCGTCGGGCGCCGGAACTGGCGTCGCAGGCGGCGTTCGGCGAACCCTTCCCGTTCCTGCAGAGCGTGTTCATGAACATCGCCCAGGGCAAGGTGTCGGCTTCCGCGCTCGATGCGCGGGCGATGGGCTTCCTCGAACCGGCGGACACCGTCCTGTTCAATCCGCACGAACTGCTCTACGTTGCCATCCGTAAGGCGCGCGCCATGGCCGAGGCGGGCTATGAGCCGCCTTCGCATCCGACGGCCATCGTCGCGGCGGGGCGCACCGGCATCGCCAACTGCGAGATGGCGCTGGTGAACATGCGGGCGGGCAATTTCATTTCCGATCACGACTACCGCGTGGCCAAGGCCGCGGCGGTGGCGTTGTGCGGCGGCGAGGTCGAGACCGGCTCGCTGGTGACCGAGGGGTGGATACTCGATATCGAACGCCGCGAGTTCGTCGAATTGCTGAAGACCCCCGAGACGCAGGCGCGCATTGCCTACATGCTTGAAACCGGCAAGCCTCTGCGTAACTGAGGTAACTAAGGGAATTGAGGAGAACGAGATGAGCAAGATCATTCAGGATGCCTACATCGTCGCCGCCACGCGCACGCCGGTGGCCCGGCGCAAGGGCGCCTTCACCAACGTGCGGCCGGACGACATGCTCGCCCACGTGCTGCGCAGCGTTGTGGGGGCGGTACCCGGACTCGATGCCAAGGAGATTGGCGACGTCGTCGTCGGCTGCGCGATGCCTGAAGCCGAGCAGGGCATGAACGTGGCGCGCATCGGCGCGCTGCTCGCCGGCCTTCCGGACAGCGTGCCGGCCATCACCATCAACCGCTTCTGCTCCTCGGGCGTCAATGCCGTGGCCATGGCCGCCGACAGGATTCGATTAGGTGAGTGCGATGTCGCCATCGGCGCCGGCACCGAGTCGATGACCATCCTGGCGCAGATGATGGGCAACAAGGTCGCATCGAATCCGGCCTTCTTCGAAGGCAACGAGCATCTGGCCATCGCCTACGGCATGGGCATTACCGCCGAGCGCGTGGCGGAACGCTGGCAGGTGACGCGAGAGCAGCAGGACGCCTTCGCCGTCGCTTCGCACCAGAAGGCGCTGGCCGCCATCACTGCCGGCCACTTCAGCGCCGAGATCACGCCCTACGCCGTGCACGAGCATCTGCCGGACTTTGCCAGCGGCCAGGTGCGGATCAGCGAACGATTGGTGGAGAACGACGAGGGACCGCGCCCGAACACGACCATGGAATCGCTGGCCAAGCTGCGGCCGGTGTTCGCCGCCAAAGGCTCGGTGACGGCGGGCAACGCCTCGCAGATGTCCGACGGCGCGGCGGCCGTGCTGCTGATGAGCGAAGTGGCGGTGAAGCGCTACAACGTCAAGCCGCTGGCGCGCTTCGTGTCCTTCTCCGTTGCCGGTGTGCCGCCGGAGATCATGGGCATCGGGCCGATCGAGGCCATCCCGCGCGCCTGCAAGGCGGGCGGCGTGAAGGCCGAGCAGATGGACTGGATCGAGCTCAACGAGGCTTTCGCAGCGCAATCGCTGGCGGTGATCAAGGATCTCGGCCTCGATCCGGCGAAGGTGAATCCGCTCGGCGGTGCCATTGCGCTCGGTCATCCGCTCGGCGCCACCGGCGCGATTCGCACCGCGACGCTGGTGCATGCCTTCCAGCGCGACCCGAAACTCAAGTACGGCATGGTGACCATGTGCATCGGCACCGGCATGGGCGCAGCGGGCATCTTCGAGCGGGTGTGACAAAGCGGTTGCGCGCGCGGCGAAGTTGGATATAATGCGCGCCTCCTGTCGCTTGCGGCAGGACTGGAGTGGTAGTTCAGTTGGTTAGAATACCGGCCTGTCACGCCGGGGGTCGCGGGTTCGAGTCCCGTCCACTCCGCCAACGGATTCATCGAAAAAGCGCCTCCCGGGGCGCTTTTTTGTTTCTACCGGTGCCGCTTCTCGTGCTGCCGTTCGCGGAGCAACTCGACGCTGCCGTCCGGAGAAATTTCCTCGAGTCGGACAGTGAACCCCCAGAGGCTGGCCAGGTGTTCGAGGACGCTGTCGACGCTGTCGGCCAGCGGCTGTCGGTCGCGCGGTGTGTAGCGGACCGTCAACGTGCGGTCGCCGCGAAAGTCGACGTCCCACACTTGCAGGTCCGGTTCGCGGTTGCCGAGGTTGTATTGCTCGGAAAGTTGCTGACGAAGTTCCCGGTAGCCGCCCTCGTCATGTATCGCTGCGACGCGCAGGCGGGCTTCGCGATCGTCGTCCTCGATGCTGAACAGGCGCAGGTCGCGCATCAGCTTCGGCGATAGGTACTGGGCGACGAAGCTTTCGTCCTTGAAGTTGCGCATCGCGAAATCGAGCGTCTCATGCCAGTCGCTGCCGGCGATGTCGGAGAACCAGTTGCGGTCCTCGTCGGTGGGCGCCTCGCAGATGCGGCGGATATCGCGCCACATCGAGAACCCCAGCGTGTAGGGATTGATGCCGCTGAACCAGCCGGCACTGTAGGGCGGCTGGTAAATGACGCTGCTGTGCGACTGGAGGAATTCGAACATGAAACCGTCGGCCAGCAATCCCTCGTCGTAGAGGGTATTAAGGATGGTGTAGTGCCAGAACGTGGCCCAGCCCTCGTTCATTACCTGGGTCTGGCGCTGCGGATGGAAGTACTGGGCGATCTTGCGCACGATGCGCACGATCTCCCGCTGCCAGGGCTCGAGCAGCGGCGCGTTCTTCTCGATGAAGTAGAGCAGGTTTTCTTCCGGCTCCTTGACGAAGCGCTCGCGTTCTCCCTCCACCGAGGTGCGCTCCTGGCGCGGCAGCGTGCGCCAGAGGTCGTTGACGTGTGCCTGGAGATAGGCTTCGCGTTCCCGCTGGCGGGCCTTTTCCTTGTCCAGCGACAGCTTTGGCGGACGCTTGTAGCGATCGACGCCGACGTTCATCAACGCGTGACAGGCATCGAGCAGGTGCTCCACTTCATCCTGGCCATGGCGCTCTTCGCAATCCGCGATGTAATTGCGGGCGAAGACCAGGTAGTCGATGATCGCATCGGCCGACGTCCAGGCCTTGAACAGGTAGTTGCCCTTGAAGAAGGAGTTGTGGCCGTAGGCGGCATGGGCGATCACCAGCGCCTGCATGGTCAGGGTGTTCTCCTCCATCAGGTAGGCGATGCAGGGATCGGAGTTGATGACGATTTCGTAGGCCAGGCCCATCTGGCCGCGCTTGTAATTCCGCTCGGTGGCCAGGAAATGCTTGCCGAACGACCAGTGGTGGTAGAAGACCGGCATGCCGATGCTGGCATAGGCATCCAGCATCTGTTCTGCGGTGATGATCTCGATCTGGTGGCGATAGCAATCCAGGCCATGGGCGGCGGCGACGCGGCCGATTTCCGCCTCGTAGCGGCGCAGACCATCCTCCGTCCAGTCAGAGCTATAGGGGAGCGGTTCGATATGCGCCGCGGTCATGCCAGCTTCTTGGCGAACAATTCGCGGAAGATCGGGTAGATGTCCGTCAGCTCGGCGATCCGCTGCATGGCGAAGTTCCCGTGACCACCGAGCAGCTTCTGGTACTCCAGCCACAAGTTCTGCGGCTCGGGGGCAATCTCGATGTAGGCGAAGTATTGGACCAGCGGGAGTATGGTGTCCGCCAGGAGTTCCCGGCAGTGCGGCGAATCGTTGTCCCAGTTGTCGCCGTCCGAGGCTTCGGCGCCATAGATGTTCCAGAGCGCGGTCGAATAGCGCTCGCGGATGATGCGCTGCATCAGGTCCAGCGCGGTGGACACCACCGTGCCGCCGGTCTCGCGCGAATGGAAGAAATCGTCCTCGTCCACCTCGAAGGCCAGGATATGGTGGCGGATGAAGACGACCTCGATGTGTTCGTAGGTACGGGTCAGAAAGATGTAGAGCAGCATGAAGAAGCGCTTGGCGATCAGCTTTTTCTCCTCGTCCATCGAGCCGGAGACGTCCATCAGGCAGAACATCACCGCCTGGGTGCTAGGCTGCGGCACCACGATGCGGTTCCGGTAGCGCAAGTCGAAGCTGTCGATGAAGGGAATGCGCGCGATGCGCGCGCGCAGGCGGGCGATTTCGCCACGCAGTTCCACCACCGCCGGGTCGGATTCGCCGCGGCTGGCCAGCAGGTCGTCCAGCTGTGCTTCGAGTTCACGCAAACGGGCCGCAAGAGGGGTACCGACGGCGATGCGGCGGCCGGCCGCGCCTCGCAGCGAGCGGACGATGCTCAGGTTGGTCGGCACGCCGGTCTGCGTGAAGCCGGCACGCACCCGGCGGTACTCTTCGATGCGTGCCATTTGCGTCTTGACCAGCTCGGGCAGGGCCAGGTCGTCGAAGAAGATGTCGAGGAACTCGTCCCTGGTCAGGGTAAAGGCAAAGTCGTCTACGCCTTCCCCTTCCGGACTGCCGCCGCGGCCCTGGCCGGCGGCCGAGTCGGGTGGCCGGTCCATCTGGTCGCCGCGGCCGAAGCGATCGTTGCCGGGCAGCACGCGTACGCGGCGGCCGCCCTTGCCCAGAGAAAACTGCGGCTCCGAGATGTCCTTGGCCGGAATGCCGATGCGCTCGTTCTTGTCGATATCCTTGATGGAGCGCTGGGCGATCGCGTCCGCCACAGCCTTGCGGATCTGGCCGCGAAAGCGCTTGAGGAACCGGCCGCGATTGGCCGCACTCTTGTTCTTGCTGTCAAAACGTCGGTCGATGATCTGCAGCACGGTCCTCGCCTCCCTCGCGGCCGGAGTTCAGGATGACTTGCGGACGCGCAAATACCATTCGGCCAGCAGGCGGACCTGTTTTTCCGTATAGCCCTTGGCCGTCATGCGGTTCACGAAGTCCTGATGTTTCTTCTGCTCGTCGGCGCTGCCCTTGGCATTGAAGGAGATGACCGGCAGCAATTCCTCGGTGTTCGAGAACATCTTCTTCTCGATGACGCTGCGCAGCTTCTCGTAGGAGGTCCACGCCGGGTTCTTGCCCTCATTCTTGGCACGGGCACGCAGGACGAAGTTCACGACTTCATTCCGGAAATCCTTGGGGTTGCTGATGCCCGCGGGTTTCTCGATCTTCTCCAGTTCGTCGTTGAGGGCCGATCGGTCAAGAATCTCGCCGGTGTTGGTGTCCCGGTATTCCTGGTCCTGGATCCAGAAGTCGGCATAGGTGACGTAGCGGTCGAAGATGTTCTGGCCGTATTCGCTGTAGCTTTCCAGGTAGGCGGTCTGGATTTCCTTGCCAATGAATTCCGCGTAGTGCGGCGCCAGGAATTCCTTGATGTACTGGACGTACTTGGCTTCGATCTCGGGCGGGAACTGCTCCTGCTGGATCTGCTGTTCGAGCACGTACATCAGGTGTACGGGATTCGCGGCGACTTCGCGGTGGTCGAAATTGAACACCTTGGACAGGATCTTGAAGGCGAAGCGGGTGGAGAGGCCGGTCATGCCTTCGTCGACCCCGGCGTAGTCTCGATACTCCTGGTAGCTCTTGGCCTTGGGGTCCCGGTCCTTGAGGTTTTCGCCGTCGTAGATGCGCATCTTGCTGAAGATGCTCGAGTTGTCCGGTTCCTTGAGTCGTGACAGAACCGAGAACTGCGCCATCATGCGCAAGGTGTCCGGCGCGCAGGGCGATGCGGCCAGCGACGAGTTGGTCAGCAGCTTCTCGTAGATATGAATCTCGTCGGTGACACGCAGGCAGTAGGGGACCTTGACGATGTAGATGCGGTCGAGGAAGGCTTCGTTGTTGCGGTTGTTCTTGAACGAAAGCCATTCGGCCTCGTTGGAATGCGCCAGGATCATGCCGTCGAAGGGAATCGCACCGAAGCCTTCGGTGCCCTTGTAGTTGCCCTCCTGGGTCGCCGTCAGCAGCGGGTGCAGGACCTTGATCGGCGCCTTGAACATTTCCACGAATTCCAGGATGCCGCGGTTGGCCAGGCACAGGCCGCCCGAGTAGCTGTAGGCGTCCGGGTCGTTCTGTGAGTAGGTCTCCAGCATGCGGATGTCGATCTTGCCGACCAGCGATGAGATGTCCTGGTTGTTTTCGTCGCCCGGCTCTGACTTGGCCACCGCGATCTGCGACAGTACCGACGGCATCAGCTTGACGACGCGAAAGCGCGTGATGTCGCCGTTGTACTCGTGCAGGCGCTTGACCGCCCATGGCGACATGATCGAATTGAGATAGCGGCGCGGTATCCGGAAATCCTCTTCGAGCAGGTGGGCATCCTCCTCGCGGAACAGCGCCAGCGGCGATTCATGTACCGGGCTGCCCTTGATGGCGTAGAAAGGCACCTTTTCGATCAGGGACTTAAGCTTTTCCGCCAGGGAGGACTTGCCGCCACCCACCGGGCCGAGCAGATAGAGGATCTGCTTCTTTTCCTCCAGGCCCTGGGCCGCATGCCGCACATAGGCGACGATGTTCTCGATCACTTCCTCCAGGCCGTAGAAGTCGCGGAAGGCCGGATAGAGCTTGATGATCTTGTTGGCGAAGATGCGCGACAGCCGCGGGTCGTGGCGCGTGTCCACCAGCTCAGGTTCGCCGATCGCGATCAGCATGCGCTCCGCCACGCTGGCGTAGGCAGTCGGATCCTCCCGACTCAATTCCAGATAGTCCTGAACCGACATTTCCTCTTCCCGACCCGCTTCGAATCGGGCCTGGTACCGCGTGAAGATGTTGTCCATGACGTCCTCGCTGTTGTTATGCCCCGAAGTTAGACGTGCGAGTGCAGGAAAAGTTACTTCGCAAGCGCTGATTTGCGGCTGCTCCCCGGACGCCCTTCAGGCGTGGCCGACGACGAACGGATCGTCTCCACGCCCATTTACGAAATGACGCAGCAGTTCGTCAAAGGACAATGGGCGGCTGAACAGGAAGCCCTGTCCCTCGGTGCAGCCCAGACGCCGCAACGTATCCGCCTGGTCGTCCCTCTCGATACCCTCTGCTACGATACCCATGCCCATTGCATGGCCAAGGGCAACCACGGCCTCGACGATGGCCAGGCCCTCCTTACGATGGGGCAATTCGACGACGAAGGACTGGTCGATCTTGATGCGGTCGACGGGCAGGTCGCGCAGCACACTGAGCGAGGAATAGCCGGTGCCGAAGTCGTCGATGCTGATCGAAATGCCGAGCTGCTTCAGGGCGCCGAGGATGCCGCGACTGCGTTCGGTCGATTGCAGGGTGCTTTCCGTGATCTCCAGTTCGAGCGCGTCGGCAGGGAAGCCGACTTCGTCCAGCACTTCATGTACGGTGGCCACGAAGTCGTCGCGCATGAACTGCCGCGGCGAAACATTGACTGCCAGCCTCAATTGGCGGCCCGTACGGTCAGTCAGTCCCACGATTTCGCTGCAGGCGCGTTTCAGAACCCATCGTCCCAGCTTGTCGATGATGCCGCTATCCTCGGCCACCGGGATGAAGCGCGCCGGCATGATGGCGCCGAAATCCTCCTTCTGCCATCGCACCAGCGCCTCGACGCCGACGATGCGGCGGTCGGCCAGGTCCAGTTGCGGCTGGTAGTGCACGTCGAGGCCGTTTGCATCGATGGCCCGGCGCAGACCCTGCTCCAGGTGCATGCGCTCGTGGGTGTGCGTCGACATGTCCTCCGAGTAGAAGTGGAAGCCGTTGCGCCCTTCCGTCTTGGCGACATACATGGCGATGTCGGCTGCGCGCATCAGCGAATTCGGGTCGGTGCCGTGGTCCGGATAGACCGAGATGCCGATGCTGCCGGAAACCGAAATTTCCTCGCCGGCCAGCCGGATCGGCTTGCGCAGCGTGTCGAGGATCTTCTGGGCGACATACGAGGCGTAGGCGAGGTTCGCGCCGCTGGCCAGGATGACGAACTCGTCGCCGCCCAGGCGGGCCAGGGTGTCGCTTTGCCGCAGGATGCCCTTGAGCCGGTCGCTGACCACGCGCAGGAGTTCGTCGCCGACCGCATGGCCCATGGTGTCGTTGACGACCTTGAAGCCGTCGAGGTCGAGGAACATCAGCAGGCAGGGCTCCTGTTCGCGCTGTGCCTGGTCGAGGGCATGGGCGAACCGGTCGTCGAACAGCAGCCGGTTGGGCAGGCCGGTCAGCGGATCGTGGTGCGCGAGGTGGTCCAGCTGCTCGGCAGCCTCGTGGATTTCGGTCACGTCGGAGAAGGCGGTGACGATATGCGTGATGCTGCCCGAGGAATCGCGCACCACGCTCAGGCTCTGCCACGCCGGGAACGGCTCGCCGCCGCGTCGATGGCACAGGATCTCGCCCTGCCAATAGCCGTCGGTGTCCTCCTCGATCAGGCGTGCCAGCTCGCCGTCCTTCCGGCGGACACGCAGCAACACGTCCGGGTCGGCGCCGATGGCCTCGGCTTCCGCAAAGCCGGTGATGCGGGAGAAGGCCTCGTTGGCGGCGATAATGCGCTGCGCTGCGTCGGTGATGATGATGCCTTCTGCGGTGGTGTGGAAAACCACGGCGGACTGGCGCAGGCGGGCTTCGTCGCTGCGTCGCTGTGTCACGTCCTGGACAATGCCGACCACGCGTTCGTCGCCGCCGAGGCCCCGATAGGCCTTGGCATGCGCTTCCAGTTCGCGCTGGGAGCCATTCACCTCGTGAGTGCGGAATCCGAACAGCACCGGGTGGCCGTGCCCGAGGGTTTCGTTGAGCGTATCGCCGACGCGCTGCCGGTCATCCGGGGCGACACGCTCGAGGAATTCAGGCCAGGATTCGTCGACCGGCAGGCGCCGGTCCTTGTAAAGGATGCCCATGTGCCCGTCGGCGCGCAGCCGGCCCGACGTCGGCACCCATTCGAGCACGCCGAGCGAGGCGGCGTCCAGCGCCAGCTTGAGGCGCAGTTCGCTCTGTTCGACGGCGATCTCCACTTCGCGGCGCGCCAGCGCCATCTGGATCATGGCATGGAGTTCCCGCACCTCGCATGGCTTGATGAGGTAGCCGAACGGGCGGCTGGCCAGGGCACGCCGCAGCGTTTCGTCTTCCGCGTAGGCGGTGAGGAAGATCACCGGAATCCGGTGTTCAGCCTGAATGCGCAATGCGGCATCGATGCCGTCGATGTCTCCCTCCAGATGGATGTCCATCAGGACCAGGTCGGGAATATCGATGGATACGCGCTCCATGGCCTGTTCACCGCTGGCCACCATGGCGCAGACGGTGTAGCCCATGTCCTGAAGCTGGTTCTTCAGGTCGAAGGCGACGATCCGCTCGTCCTCGACGAGCATGAGGTTGGCAGGCAGCGGTGCATTCATGTTTTCTTCTCCCCAGGAAGGGTGTCCGCGGGAAAGCGCAACTCGAAGCGGCTGCCATTGCTGCTGTCGATGGTGACGCTTCCGCGCATCTGGTCGGCCAGTAGCGGCAGGAGCCGCAGGCCGAGCGACTTGGCGGCGCCGAGGTTGAAATCCGGCGGCAGGCCGACGCCATTGTCGGCAACCGTGAGCAGTACCTTGCCATCCTCCTCCGCGGCAACCAGGCCGATGGTGATCTCGCCGTTCCGTTCGTCCGGAAAGGCGTGCTTGAACGCATTGGTGATCAGTTCATTGACGGCCAGGCCGCAGGGAATGGCCTGCTCGAGGCCGATGTAATACCGCTCCGGCGCCAGCGTCAGGCGCATGGTGATCCGCCCGCCGCGCGCCCGATAGGCGCTCAACAACAGCTGCGCCAGCCGGCTGAGGTATTCACCGACGTCGACCCGCGAAAAGTCCTTGTGCTCGTAAAGCAGCTGGTGGGTGAGCCCCATGGCCTTGACGCGGCTCTGGCATTCGTCGAGGACGGTGCGCAGGCGCGGGTCATCGACGTTGCCGGCCTGGAGGTTGAGCAGGCTGGAAATCATCTGCAGGTTGTTCTTGACCCGGTGGTGCAGTTCATTGAGGAGCACCGTCTTTTCCTGCAGTGCCTTCTCGATGCGCTGCTGGGCCCGCTTGCGCTCGGTGATGTCGACAATGGACGCGAGCACCATCACGCCGTTCTCCGTGTCGATCGGGTTGAGGCCGATTTCAACCGGGAACTCGCTGCCGTCGGCATGCCGTGCGAACAGGTCACGGCCGCTGCCCATCGGGCGCGGTGCGGGACTGTCAAAAAAGCCACTCCGGAGAGATGCGTGATTGCCGGAAAGCCTGTCGGGCACCAGTTGGTCCACCGACCGGCCGACCAGTTCACTGCGCCGGTAGCCGAACAGCCGCTCCATTTCGGCATTGACCAGCACGATCCGCCCCTCGGCGTCGGCCATCACCATCGCATTGGGGGCCCATTCGACGACACGCCGGAAGGAATCCTCTCCCATCAGGGGAGCCGATTCACTTGCCGACGAGCGCAACGCCTCCACCTCGCTGCTGTTGCGCTCGCCAGTATCGATCGGTTTGCTCGGGATGAAATCCATCGCTGCGCTGCCGTGAATTCTCTTGGCCAAAACCCGACTGACGACAGTGTCTGCGCACATGCCTGACCACCACCGGCGTCATTCAATCGTTGGACAGCCGTATCCGGGAAGATTCCGCAAACCCGGAAATATTTGAATCTCATGTATGGCACAAGGGATTTCCTTGTCGGAAGGACGACCGCATCGAGGGTCGACATTGCGCACGGAGTTTCCTAGGCTTCTAGATCAGCTCACGGAAGGAGCCGAAATGAAACAAGTCAGAATCAGGTTCTCCGGAACCGAAATGGATTATTCCCGGGCAGCCGAATTGGCGAGGGTTTGTGCCAGAGAGGACAGCGGGGTTGCCGATCCCGTGCTCATGGCGTGGTGTGACCGCAAGACGGGACGCACCTCGCCGGTCATCGAGGGCAGCGATCCACGCTACCGGTGGCGCGATTACGGTGCCAGCCACGGCGGCCAGCTGGAGGTGGACGTTGGTGACAGCTACGCATTCATTTATGCCGATTGCAGCGACTTTGGCCGCTACGAACCTTCGCCGTACAGCAACCTCGTGGACGACGTAGGCCGGGAGTACATCTGCCAGATCAACATGCTCGCCGATCCGCATCGGCCGGCGCCGGGTGCCTGCACGCCGCTGGACGAGTGGACCAGCAAGTGGACATGAGGAGGCGGTCACCGGATATTCCGACGTAACTCGGAACATCGCAAGCGGAGGCGTGCCACCACGGCTGACTTTCCGGCGTCGGGCCGTCGATCGGCCGGTCGATGAAAGGGACGGAATGGACACGTTCGAGAAGGAGGTCCGGGTGATCGGCGGGTCCCTGCTCGCGCGGGGTGCCGGCGCGCGGCAGCGTCTCTACCGTGGGCCGGCAGGTACGGTTCTGGCTCACATGGTGGCAGATGCGCATTTGCGCGACAGCCTGTTCCAGCTGGTCGACGTGGCGCCGCAGCTGCGCGGCAGCGGCGACTTTGCTGCGCACTTGCGTGCCTATCTCGATGGCCGGAGCGGTGGCGGCTGGCCACGGTTCCTGCTCGACCTGCTGGCGCGGCCATCGCTTGCCTGGATTGCCCGGCATCAGATCCGCCGCCTGGCCGGCCGGTTCATGGCCGAGGAGAGCGAACGGGGCATGGCGCGGGCGCTGGACGAGCTGGCGCGCGTGCCGGCCGCGGCCACGGTCGACGCGGTCGGCGAGGCGGTGCTCTCCGAGCCGGAAGCCGACAGCTACCTGGCGCGCAACCTGCAGCTAATCGAGTGGCTCGCGTGTCGCGGGCTACCCCACCTGTCGATCAAGCTCACTGCGCTCACCGCGCGCTTCGATCCGCTCGATGCCGCCGGAACCCGCGCGCGCGTGGCAACCCGCCTGGCGCCGCTGCTCGATGCCGCGGCGCAGGTCCGCGCGACCGTGACCGTGGACATGGAACAGCATGAACTGAAGGCCCAGATCCTTGACCTGTTCCTGTCGATGGTGGCGGACTTCCC
>DASRXN010000097.1:0-7875 GCA_035654135.1 Rhodocyclaceae bacterium
GCCGACTGCCCGGTCGGCGACACTGCTGGCGGTTCAACCGGCCGTGTTGACCCGCCCTGGGCCTCGACACAGGGCTGGCAAGGTCTGCTCGGCCAGAACAGCTTCATCGAATACGCCATGAAACCCTTTGCTCCGGGCGAAAATGGCGGCATCAAGGGTCACGTCATCTATACATCGACGCGGCCGTTCGATGACCCCGCCCTGCTGCTGCAACTCAGCTGGGAGCCGGGTGTGCCCAACGTAACCGTGAATCTGTATCAGGAAGGCACGGCGGCCGATGGCACCAAGACGCTCAAGCTCGTGGATACCACGACGAGCAGCAGTTGGGACGACTGGGCGCAGGGTTTCCGCTCCGATGGAAGACCCAACATGAACTGTCCGGGCCAGGAAACCACGAGCCCGTTCTACTTCACCATGCAGGGCAGCACGCAGTACCTCAATCCGACAACAGCCCTGGCATATGAGGGGCGTTTCAAGTGTTATGACGGTTGGTCGATGCTGAACCAGGTCCAGCCGGCGCCCTATAACGGCATGTACAAGTTCCCCAGCGTCACGGCGCGCGACCCGGTCAACGGCAAGCAGACCGGCACGAGCTGCCACATGGCGACGGCGGCGGAACCCTGGGGGTGCGTACCCAATACGTTCGCGGCGGGGAACGACTTCGACCGCAGCGCGCCAATGCTGCAAGCGGGCAAGTATGTTGTCGAAGTCATCGTGCCGCCAGGTTACGAACTGGTGAAGGAGGAAGACAAGAACATTTTGCTCGGCGATGCCTTCATTGCCCCGGCGGTGCAGCAGTTTGCCGGTTTCGGCAATGTCTTCATCCTGCCCGACCAGGCGGCGATGAATGCCTACTACAACCCGAGAAACACGCTGCAGGCGACCACGAATAATGGTGCCACGCCCCATCGTGAAGGCGATACCGGATCGATTGAGGTCTTCTGGCCGTGTGTCGGCGAGATGCGTATCGTCCCGGATCTCAACAGCCTTTTCCCGGGAGCCGGGCAGGCAGCGCCGTTCGCTGGCGCGTCGCGTCCGCTGTGCGATCGCAAGGAGGTTACGCTCAGTGACGAAATGACGGCACTGGCGAAGTTCTACATCTTCAGCTCCGCCCATGTTGCCGGCCACTTCACGGGCACCATCACCAACGACTTCGCGTCCGAGTTCGACCCGTTCTCGCCGCAATTCGGCGAGAAACTGGGCGTGCCCAACGTGCCGGTCGCGTTCAAGGACTTTACCGGCAAGGAAGTGGCCCGTGTCCATGCCGACCAGTGGGGCTCGTACAACGGCCTGAACTTCTCGACCTTCACGGTCAATCCGCCCAGCCCGAGCGGTTATGTCCCGCAAATGATGATCGCCTGCATGAACGATCCCGGTCCGATACCGGATCCGGCCAATCCAGGTCAGATGATCACGGATCCAGTCTATAACCCTGCCTACAGCAACTTCTGCTACGAAGTGCCGTTCATGCCCGGACAAACGGCTTATCTCGACACGCCGGTACTTCCGACCATGGCCCATGCTGCGGGATACAACCTGCCCGACTGCGAATATCCGGATACGACCCCGGCAATCTCGACGGTGGTCAGTTCGGATGCACAGGGTCCCTGGGTCAGTACTTCGGGAGCCGGCCACACCCTGACCATCACCGCCTTGGGTGACAAGCGGGTGCTCAATCATTCCTATTCCGGTCCGCAGGCGACGACCGCCCCATTCAACCAGAAGTTCATTACCCGCCACTACGGATTTGGCAGCAGCGCGGGCACGGTGGCTCTGGTCGGTAGCGACGGCGTCTCACGACCGCTGACTAATGTGTCCTGGGGAGACGGCGTCATCACGGGAACGGTGCCAACCATTCCTGCGGCAGCTTCGACCTGCACGCTGCAGCAACGCGGAGTCGCGGCGGCCACGCGGTGTGCCCAGCTGGTGGTCACTGCGGCCAACGGCAAGCAGTCGATCGACACGGTGACCGTGACCATCGGCGGCAAGGCGCCGACAGTGATGGCAGCAGGCCAGACCATCCAGTCGGCGATCAATGCTGCGGTCTCGGGCGATCTGATCATCGTGCCTCCGGGTACGTACCGCGAAAACGTGCTGATGTGGAAGCCGGTGCGTCTGCAAGGCGTCGGCGCCGCCTCGGTGTCGATCAATGCCGATGCACATCCTGCCGAAAAAATGGAAGGCTGGCGGCGGCAGGTGAATTGCCTGTTTGGTCTGGCACTGAACGGCCAACCCATCAGCGGTGGCAATCCCTATGATCCATCGGGAACCTACAGCTGCCCGAACTCGATGCGTCAGCAATCCGATCGTATCCCGTTCGAGGGTATCCTCGGCTGGGACGTGACGGTCAATGGCAACCTGGCACAGATGATCCAGGAGCCGACGTTGATGGGTGCCTATGAAGGCGCGGGCATCACGGTCCTCGGCAAGGGCATCTGGATTCCAGTCGGGTCCGACCAGTTCGGCGCCGCCAATGCCGGTGGTTTCCCGGCCGGATACCGGTATCTGAACGGCAATACCAACAACAACGCCAACTCCGACTGCCGGACGAATGCGCCGACCAATGTCGTGGGACGTGATTACACCACGGCGAATTTCCTGTGCAACCCGTCGCGCATCGACGGCATCAGCGTCATCAACAGTTCGCAGGGTGGTGGCGCCATCTTCGTGCACGGCTGGAACCATGGACTGGAAATCGCCAACACGCGGATTTCCGCCAACCATGGCACGCTGACGGGCGGTATCACCGTCGGCAATGGCGAGTTTCCTGATCCGTTCATCGTCGGCGGTGATGTGGCGCTTCCTGCTGGTTTGCCCACAGCGGGCCTGGTCGCCGGACAACAGGCAGGTTACGGCTTCAACCGGAGCGTGAACGTGCACCACAACTCCGTCACTGCCAATGCCTCGATCGGCGACGCGTTGTACTCCGGCACGCCTTCGGCGGCTGGCGGGGTGACCTTCTGTACCGGTTCCGATGGCTATCGCTTCAACAACAACTGGATCTGCGGCAACCTGAGCTCCGGCGACGCCGGTGGCGTGGCGCATGCAGGCTTCATCAACGATGGCGTCATTGCTCGCAACTGGATTCTTTTCAACCAGAGCCAGAGTGCGACCATCCCGACCAATGGCGGTGGTCTTGGCATACTGGGTGCTTCACCCGACCGTACGCTGCCCAATGGCCAGGAATGCGGCAACACGGCAGCAGACCTGGACTGCCCGCCCGGACTGCCCGAGGGTACCGGCCGCAACTTGCTGATCGACGCCAACTTGATCGCGGGCAACAGCGCCGAGAGCGGTACCGGCGGCGGCATCCGCCTGCAGATGGTCAATGGCCAGGACGTGGTGGCCTTCCCGACCAACTCGAACCGCTGGAACGATGTCACGGTGACGAACAACATCATCGCGAACAACGTGGCCGGCTGGGATGGCGGCGGCGTATCGATGCAGGACGCGCTGAAAGTCCGGTTCGTCAATAACACGGTGATCGACAACGATACGACGGCTTCCGCGGGTGTGCTGTTCAACACCCTGGGAGCGCCCCTGGCCGCCGTGCCGCCACCGGGCTGCACGCCGCAACCGGATCCGGCCTTGCCGCAGGATCCGAGCTGTATCAACCCGGTGATAACCTCGACCAACCAGACTGCGGGGCTGGTGACGATGCCGCATACACCGAATCTCGTCGCAGCATTGCCGAATACGGTGCCGGCCGGTACGCAGATCCGTTGCCCGTCCGGCTATGGCTACGGTTCCGGTGCACAGTTGAACGATGGTTCGTGCAAGAGCATCTCGCTGCCTTTGCTGAGCAACAATATCATCTGGCACAACCGTGCGTTCCATATCGAAGTGGGTGACCTTGGCCCGGCTTCACTCGGCCAGAACCAGCAGAAAGTCGTGACGCTGGTGCCTTCGCTGAATCAGACAGCGACTGGTTTTTGCGCAACGACAGGAACGAGCAATGGTGCGCCTGGTAGCGGCGGAGCAGTGAATTACTGGGATATCGGCATCCGTGGCGACACGAGCCCGACTCCCAACTCCGGCTCCGGCTTCGTGCTCCAGCCAAGCTATTCCATCCTGACCAATGCAGCGACTTACCCGGGAGCGAACAATTTGTCGGGTAATCCACTGGTTGTGAGCGCATTCTGTAATGGTTCGCGCCTGCCGCCCGAGAATGGCGGGCACGGCTACAAAGCGCCGCCAGGACGCTCGGAAACCACGGGTCTGTATCCGGTGTTCGCGCTGAATCAGATCACGCCCGCTGCGACAGTCGATGAAGGCAACAACTGGATCAATCTGAGCTTCGGTCCACTGGCTTTGTACTCGAACAATGCCCAGGCAATGGTGGCCGATGCCACGGTAGGTCCGGCTGCAGGCAGCTATTCGATCCAGAGTGGTTCTCCGGCCCGCAACGCTGGCAACAATAATGCATCCGGTGCGCCGAACTCCGACTTCTTCGGCAACCCGAGGGCCAGGAATGGTGCAAACCGGATCGATATTGGTGCAGTCGAATACGCTCCTGTCGCAGCTCCGCCACCAGCAATCCCGACGCTGGCTGTGCTAGACAACTTCACCCGGGCGAATACGGGCACCTTGGGGGCGAACTGGCGTCAGGCTGTGCTCAATCCTTCGCGGATCAATAACGCGCTATGTTCTCGCTCCGGAGTGTCGGCACCCTGTGCGATCCTCAGGGTTAACACCAACCAGGCATACTCAGTATCGCTTATGGGCCTTGCCGCGGATGCCTATTGGAACGGGGCGGGGAGCGTGTTTGGTGCCAGGCAAGCTGCCGCCTTCACGTTCGCAAGCACGCCATCGAACAACACAGCGCTTATGTTGAAGGCAACCGGAGCCACCAATGCCGCAGGCTATCAAGCCAACTTCGTGCGCGTCAATTACACGACGGCCGCAGGCGGCACGGTGGCCATCGAGACGACGACCAACAATGGCGGCAGCTACACGACGGCCGGAAGTCTGACGGGATTCGGCAACTTCGCCAATGGCGACACCATGACGGCGATGGTCGACCAGAGAGGCACAGTCTATGTTTGGAAGACGACGGTCGCGAACGTGACGACCTACATCGGTACCGCCACGTTGCCTGCCAACGCGCTCTGGACGACGGGTGGTGGACGCATCGGCTTGCAGCTCAACTCGTTCGGCTCGCGTATCGATAATTTCGCCGGTGGAACGGTGCCATAAGAAAGAACCATGGGGCGGGGCGGCCAAATATGAAGTCGCCCCCCTCCAGGTCTTTCGCGTGATCAATGTGGGACATCAAGTCTGATGGGCAGTTTGCAACAGCAGTGCAGGTCGGAAAGGGGAATGTAATGAAGGGCTATCGCCTTTTGTACTTGTGTGTTGCAGCGTCGCTGCCATCGCTTGTCCATGCAGACGCGCCTGACAGCGAATGGCTTGGCAAGCTGCAAAGTGCGCTCGATTTTTGTAGCCAGCATTATCCAACATCGGCACTGCGCTACCGCGAACAGGCAAAGCAACTGCTCCAGAATGCGACCATGCAAGAGGTGGCCGAGGCGAGACGAATGGGAGGATACAAGGATGCCTATGAAGCCAACCGCGCGGCGCTTGGACAGTTGAATCGGGATGAAAGAAGCGCGGCCTGCAACAGCAATTGGCAGGCTGGTACCGACGACCCTTCCGATGTTCGGACTGAGGAAAAGTCGTCCAGTGCTGAAGGAGGCTCGACATGATCTGGCTTACAAGGAATTTGAATTGGAAGTGGTGTTCGACGCTGGCTGTGACGCTCGCGTTGAGTGGCCAGCTATCGGGTCTGGCACTGGCCCAATCAACGCAGAAAGAGACCGCAACGGCGAAACCGGTTTCGGCGGAGGTGCCTGCGCGGAAGACCTCCCCCTACCATCCTGAGAGGATCATGAAAAGCTCGAAGGGCTACTATCAGGCGGTCTGGGGGATCGACAATCTGCTGGTACGCCAGACGGCGTCGGGCAATCTGATCCGCTTCAGTTACCGTGTTGTCGATTCGAAGCGTGCCATGGCACTTGGCGACAGCAAGGCGACACCGTACATGTATGGCCAACGCAGCCGGGCGATGCTTCAAGTCCCCGTCATGAACAAGGTCGGCCAATTGCGGCAGACCACCGGCAATGCCGAATCTGGACAAGACTACTGGATGGTGTTTTCGAACAAGGGCAATTTTGTCAAGGTGGGAGATCGAGTCGATGTAATCATCGGTTCATTTCGCGCTGTTGGCCTGATGGTTGAATGACTTTGCGACATGCGACGGAAGGATACAGTCATGAAACGAATTTTCTGCTTCGCTGCCGGTATGGTCTCTCTCAGCGCCACGGCAGCTATCTCGACCCAGGCCGGTACGAGTGGCACGCTGACGGCGGACCAGATCATCGAAAGAAACATTGCCGCGCGCGGCGGTCTGGACGCCTGGCGTTCCGTCGGCACTCTCACAATGTCAGGCACACTGGAGGCGGGCGGCAAGAAGAACACGGCATTGCCATTCGTGTTGAAATTGAAACGGTCGAACAAGAGTCGCCTGGAGATCAAATTTGCCGATCAAATGGCGGTGCAGGTGTACGACGGCACGCAAGGCTGGAAGGTGAGGCCTTTCCTCGGGCGCAACGAAGTGGAGCCTTACACGGCGGCCGAGTCGAAGGCGGCTGAGTCCTGGCAGGAGCTAGACGGTCCGCTGATCGACCACGCCAACAAGGGAACGCGGGTTTCATTGGTAGGAGAGGAAGCCGTCGAAGGACGGAGGGCATACAAGCTGAAGCTGACACTGAAGAGCGGCGAGGAACGGCACCTGTGGGTCGATGCGGCGAATTTCCTGGAAGTGAAGACCGATGGCGAGCCACGGAAGATGGATGGCAAACTGCGCAATGTCGCCATCTATTATCGTGACTACAAGGCCGAACAAGGTTTGAATGTGCCACACACATTTGAAACGGTGGTGGAGGGTTTCAAGCAAGCGCAGCCTCACAAGATGAGCATTGAGCGTGTGACTGTCAATCCGCCGCTCGATGATAAGTTGTTCACCAGACCTGAACTCCCCGTAGCCAAGGCTTCCATCCAACAGGAGAGGTGACCCGTGAACTGGTTGGCACTGTCACTTGGCATGCTCGCAATCTGCCTTCCTGCGCGCCTTGCCCTGGCGGCTGATCCCCCGATGGCGTCCGAACTGGCCGTGGCCCAAGTCATCGAAAGGAATGTTGCCGCACGGGGCGGATTGCCTGCGTGGCGAAAGATTCAGACCATGGCCTGGATCGGTCACATCGAGAGCGCCAATCATCCTGATGCCAGGTTGTCATTCATCCTGGAGCAGAAGCGCCAGAACAAGACACGTTTTGAAATCAGCAGGCAAAACCTGGCATCCGTACGTGTTTATGACGGTAAAGAAGGTTGGAAGCTCCGTCCTTCGGCAAATGGTACTCCCGAGGTAAAGCCCTATACGGCTGAGGAATTGGCTTTTGCAGCCGACGGCCAGGGTATCGAAGGGCCGCTCATGGATCATGCGGGTAAGGGTATCGACGTAACACTGGATGGCATGGATGAGGTCGAAGGACGTCAGTCCTATCGTTTGAGCGTCAAGTTGCCTTCGGGTGCCGTCCACCGTATCTGGATCGATGCGGAGACATTTCTGGACATCAAGTACGACCGTCAGTCAAAGGATCCCGCTGGCAGGTCTGCCACCTTGTCGGTGTTTTATCGCGATTACCGGAACATAGAAGGAGTGATGGTACCTCTGACCATGGAGACTGGTATCGGCGTCATGAAATCGCCGGACAGGATGGTGATTGACCGGGTTGTGCTGAACCCGCCGCTAGACGATAGGTCATTTGCCAGGCCGCATGTTCAGGGAGGGCGACATGGTGCCATCGTCGATACTCG
>DASRXN010000098.1:0-24354 GCA_035654135.1 Rhodocyclaceae bacterium
CAGCAGGATGGGCGGGTCGAGCAAAAGGGCGCGGGCAATGGCAACACCTTGACGCTGCCCACCGGAGAGGGAATCGCCGCGCTCTCCGATCAGCAGGTCGAAACCCTGAGGATGGCGATTGACGAACTCGCTCAGGCCACCAACCTCGGCCGCCTCAATGATCGCGCGATCGTCGGCATAGGGGGCGCCAATGGCAATGTTCTCGCGCAGGCTGCCATAGAACAGCATGGAATCCTGGCCCACATAGCCGATATTGCGCCGCAGATCGGCAGGATCCAACTGACGGAGATCAACGCCATCGACCAGCACCGCACCCTCCTTCGGCGCGAACAACCCAAGCATGAGCTTCTGCAGCGTCGTCTTGCCGGAACCGACGCGGCCGATAACCACGATGTGCTCGCCCGGCTGAATGCGGAACGACACCCCTTTCAGGGCCGGCTCGCCCTGCTCGCCGTAGGCGAAGGTGACATCGCGAAACTCGATTTCACCTCGTATTTCGGGTCGGTGTACGAAAGCTGTCTCACCGCTGCGCTCGGTCGGTTGCGACATTGTCTTTTCCAGCGAAGTCAGCGCCAGACGCGCATTCTGGTATTGCATCAACAGGCCCACGATTTGCGCCAATGGCGCCATGGCGCGGCCCATGAGCATGGTGCAGGCGATCAGGCCGCCCATGGTCAGCATGTTGGCGTGAATGAGATAGACGCCAGCAATCACCGTGACCAGATTCACGAACTGCTGAAACGTCGCTGTACCGTTGATTGCCGACGACGACAGCAGGCGCAACTGGCTGCTCACCCGCGCCAGGAACGCCGCCGTCTTCTCCCACTTTTCCTGCATCTGCCCTTCGGCGCCGTGCGCCTTGATGGTTTCCAGCGCCGTCAGGCTTTCCACCAGCGTGGCATTGCGCAGCGCGCTGGCTCGGAAGGTACTTTCCGAGAGTTCGTGCATCTTGTGCTGAATGATGTAGCTGTAGATGATCACAGCCACGGCGCCAAGAATGGGGAAGAAAACCAGCGGCCAGGAAATCCACAGGATCACCAGCATGAACAGGAGGGCGAAAGGCAGATCGATCATCGCCGTCACCGTCGCCGACGCGATGAAGTCCCGAATCGACTCGAATGACCGCAAGGTCGCCGCAAACGAGCCCACCGATGCGGGACGATCGACCATGCGCATACCCAATACCCGCTCCATGATCATCGTGGAAAGTTTGATATCGATCCTCGCGCTGGCGAGATCGATGAAATGCCCGCGCAGCAGGCGCAGCAGGTAATCGAGTCCAAGGACCAGGGCGAGCCCTGCCGCGAGCATCCATAGCGTCTCGACCCCATAATTGGGCACCACCCGGTCGTACACGTTCATCGTGAACAACGGCATCGCAAGCGCAAATACATTGATCAGCAAGGCTGCCGCCAGGATGTCGCGGTAAACCGGCCATTGCTCGATCACGGCGCCCCAGAACCAATGCCGCTGCACGACCGGGCCCAACTCGGGAGTACGCTGATCGAAGCGGAAATGGGGACGGGCGAAGATGGCGATGCCGACATACCGTCCGGCCAGATCCTCCCGGGCAAGCGTGACGCCTCCCTGCCCGGTCTCCGGCAGCAGCACGCGCGCGACCGCCCCATCATGCTCCCAGCCGAGCAACAGACATGCTTCATTGCCGTCGAGCAGCAGGATTACCGGCAACAGCGCCGCATCGATCTTGTCGAGCGAACGCCTCACCACCTTGCTGGAAAAGCCGGCACGCGAGGCGGCACGTGGAAAGAGGGATGGCGTCAACCCCGCCTTGGGCATCGGCAATCCGGCCGACAGCGCTGCCCGTGTACTGGGTCGGCCGTGGATACGAGTCAACTCCACCAGGCAATCCAGCAAAGGATCATGATGGAACTGATCTTCTCGCAATCCGTCCCCGAGATGGACGGCGGCAACACCTGACGGGGGCATAGAACCTTGGCTCACGGGAGGGAATTATGCATCACGTCACGAAAATGCCGAGGCGCCAATAATGCAGACATTGATTACTCGTTCAGATTCGACGAGATTGGCGCAAGAGCACATTAGCGTATCCTTTATTAGCATTCTCTTATTATCATATGATTGTTTTATAAGGATTTTCAAAAAATGTTGTGGTGCATCATCTGTCATTTTGACATTCAGTAAACGGCACAAACCCTCCATCTTTGAGACCCGATTAGTTTAATTGAAACCAAAATCACACACTTCAATAAAAAAATCGCTGCTAAGCCCTTGTTCATCCCTTCGCAGTCCTGCAATAATCCCTCACTCAAAAAATAGTTAAGAACCGCGGAATACGTGATGGCTTCGCACAAACCGGTCACGCAATCCCGCAGCGACAGGAGACAACCGAATGGCCGACAACTCGCAAATGCCTACTGAGGGCTCCCCCAATCAGCGGGAGGGAGGCTGGTTTTACCGCCTGCTGAACCCGCCCAAGTGCTCCATGCTGCGGATGCTGACCGTCGGCTCCATCCTTGGCATCATGATCTGGGGCGGTCTCAACATGGGCATGGAATACACTAACCGTGCCGATTTCTGTATCTCCTGCCACGAAATGAGCATCCCCTACGAGGAATTGAAGAAGACTGTTCATTACAAGAACCGCAGCGGCGCTGCCGCGCAATGCGCAGACTGCCACGTCGCCAGCAGCAAGACGCCGACCGACTACATGTTCAAGTCCTTCCAGAAACTCATGGCCGCCCGTGACGTCATCGGCAAGATCAGCGGTGTCGTCGATACGCCCGAGAAATTCGACGAGCACCGGCTGACCATGGCCAAGCGCGTCTGGGAGCGCATGAAGGAACGCGACTCGAAGGAGTGCCGTAATTGTCATGACTTCAAGTACATGGATACAGAGAAGCAAAAGGATCGCTCCGTCGTCAAGCACGAGGGCGCCATTGAAGACGGCAAGACCTGCATCGACTGCCACAAGGGCATCGCCCACAAACAGGTACATCAGTTGCTAGAACAACAAGGCAGCTCCGAGAAGAAGGAAGGTTGATAGCATTGCGTTTTTCGCGGGTTTGAGTTTCGCAGTTTCAACGTTCAGGAGTTGATCGATGAAGAAGATTGCATTAGCTGTGATGGGGGCGCTCGTCGCCGGTGGCGCATTTGCCGGCGCCCCCGACTGGAACAAGGTCACGGAACGCAAGGTCAAGCTGTTCTACCCCGGACAGTCGTCGTTCGAATGGGTGATGAACAAGGCTGACCATTCAGCCGTTCCCGATATCGTCGAAAAGAAGCGTCCCTGCGCCAAGTGCCACGAGGGCGACGCCAACGAGATTGGTGAAAAGATCGTCACCGGCAAACCGGTCGGCAGTTCCAAGGCTGTGCTCGAACCGAAGCCGCCCGCCGGCAAGGTCGGCTTCATTCCGGTCACCTTCAAGGCGGCGCACGATGGCGACAAGATCTACTTCCGCTTTGAATGGGTGCCGCCGAAGAACGGCGACGTCAAGATGGACAAGAAGAACGAGGTCAAGGTGACCATGCTGTTCGACGGCGGCAGCACGGTTGCCGGTGCCGAGCTTAACGGCTGCTGGTCGACCTGCCACAGCGACATGCGCACCATGAAGGATGCCAAGGACGACAAGAAGACCAAGTACATCAAGGACGGCGATCTCGCCACTGGCAAGTTCTACGACCTCATGCAGTTCCGCAGCGGCAAGGGCGAGAAGCCGGTCGACGGCTATGTCACCGACAAGCGCTACATGGAAGGCGGCAAGGGCCTCATCAAGGCCGAGGGCGTCAAGGAAGGCAACAAGTGGGTGGTGACCTTCGAGCGCAGCCTCGCCGGCGGCGGCAAGGGCGACCACGCCATCACGGCCGACAAGATCTACAACTTCGGCTTCGCCATCCATGAGGACTACACCGAAGCGCGCTACCACTATGTATCGCTGGGTTATCAGTTCGGTCTCGACAAAGCTGTCGAGGGCGTGAAAAATTATTACAACGTTACCAAGCAGTAAGCGGGGAAGTAGCAGTCAGCAGTTCATTGCCATCTACAGGAGGAGACAACGATGAAGCAACCTTGGAGTGGGGCCCTGGCCGCAGGTGCCCTGGCATTTTCAGCGACCGCGTTGGCGGCGGCGCCGACACCGGAGATGATGTCGTTCGCCTGTGCCGGCTGCCACGGCACCAGCGGCGGCAGCGCCGGCCCGAGCATGCCCAGCCTGGCCAGCCAGTCGAAGACCGCGATCGTCGACGCCATGAAGAAGTTCAAGAGCGGCGAGCGCCCCTCCACTATCATGGGCCGCTTGGCCAAGGGCTACACCGACGCCGATTTCGAGGCGATGGCCAGCTTCTTCTCCAAGCAGAAGGTCCATTTCACCGGTCAGATGGTCGACCCAGCCAAGGCAAAGAAGGGTGCCAGCCTGCAGGAAGGCAATTGCGACCGTTGCCATCTTGAAGACGGCAAGGAGGGCAAGGACGACACGCCGACGATGGCCAGCCAGTGGCTGCCCTACCTGAAGATCCAGATGGACCTGTATCAATCCGGCCAGCGCAAGATGCCGGAAAAGATGGCCGAGAAGGTCAAGCCGTTGTCCAAGGAAGACCTGGACGCCCTGCTGCACTTCTATGCCAGCGTCAATAAATAAGGGGGAGACGACATGACTTTGGATCGCAGAAGTTTCATCAAGATTCTCGGCAGCGCCTCCGGCGTTGCCTTGGCGGGTTGCGCAGGCGCACCAGCCGTTTCGTCCGGCAGCGCCGGCGAAATCATGGCCAAGACCGGTCGCCGTGTGGTCGTCATCGGTGGCGGCTATGGCGGTACCATTGCCGCCAAGTATGTGCGCATGCTGGACAAGTCGATCGAGGTGGTTTTGGTCGAGCGCAACAAGACCTACGTGTCCTGCCCGTTCAGCAACTACTATATCGGCGGCCTGATGAAAGACCTGTCGCCGCTGACCATCAACTACGACAAACTGGCGGCCAACCATGGCATCAAGATGGTCTACGCCGAAGTCACCGCCATCGACCCGGTGGCCAAGACGGTCGTCACTTCGGGCGGCACGCTCACGTACGACCGCCTGATCGTCTCCCCGGGCGTCGATTTCCGCACCGAGGAAATCGAAGGCTATGACGCCAACACGCCGAACCTTCTGCCCCACGCTTGGAAGGCCGGCGACCAGACCATCCTGCTGCGCAAGCAGTTGGAAGCCATGCCCGATGGCGGCAAGGTCATCATCAGCATGCCGCTGACGCCCTACCGCTGCCCTCCCGGGCCCTACGAGCGTTCCTGCCTGATCGCCCATTACCTGAAGACGCACAAGCCCAAGTCGAAGGTGTTCCTGCTCGACGCCAACCCCGATGTTGTTTCCAAGAAACCGCTGTTCACCAAGGCCTGGAACGAGTACTACAAGGGCATCTTCGAGTACGTTCCCGGCAAGAAGGTGACCAAGGTCGATGCGTCCGCCAAGAACCTGATCGTCGAAGGCCTCGAGGATCACAAGGGCGACGTGGTCAACTTCATCCCGCCGCAGCGCGCCGGTGCCATCGCCGTCAAGGCGGGCCTGGTGGGTGCGGACAAGAACTGGTGTCCGGTCAATGCCACCACTTTCGAGTCCACCCTGCACAAGGACGTCCATGTCATCGGCGATGCCTCCGTCGCTGGCGCCATGCCCAAGTCCGGCTACTCCGCCAATTCGGAAGCCAAGGTCTGCGCCCAGAACGTGGTGAACCTGATGAACGGCAAGGAAACGATCGAATTGTCCGGCATCAACGTCTGCTACAGCGCCATCAGCGACCATCAGTCGGTCAGTATCGCCGGCGTGTACAAGGTGGCGGAAGGCAAGATCATAGGCGTGCCCAACTCGGGCGGCATTTCCCCTGCCGACTTCTCGACCACCACGCTGGAGCATATCTATGCCGACAGCTGGCTGAAGAACATCCTCACCGAGATGTCGAGTTGATCGTAGTCGCCGTTGCAATCAAGACAAACCCCGCTCCGGCGGGGTTTGTTTTTTGGCACTCAGCCGTGGCCGGTACTACCGAAGCCACCGTCACCCCGGTGACTTTCCTCGAAGTCGACGACGACGTTGAAGGCAACTTGCAGCACGGGCACCACCACAAGTTGGGCAAGCCGGTCGAGCGGATTGAGCGTGAAGGTGTCCTTGCCCCGGTTCCAGGTGGAAACGAAGATCTCGCCCTGGTAATCGGAGTCGATCAGCCCGACCAGGTTGCCAAGCACGATGCCGTGTTTGTGGCCCAGCCCGGAGCGCGGCAGGATCATGGCCGCCAGGCCGGGATCGGCCAAGTGGATGGCCATGCCGGTCGGGATCAGATGCGTCTCGCCCGGATGTATCTTTAGCGGCGCCTCGATGCAGGCGCGCAGGTCGAGGCCCGCCGAGCCTGGCGTCGCGTAATGCGGTGGGCTATCGCGCAGACGCTGATCGAGAAGCTTGACATCTATCCGGTGCATTTCATGAGCCTCGCGATATGAGCGACGATGCCGCGCGCCACCGCAAGCTTGTCGCCGGCCGGCAGTGGATGTTCTCCAGCTTCGTCGAACAGCGTCACGCGATTGCTGTTGCCACCCAGGCCGTCCTGCACCAGGTTGCCGACCACCAGCGGCAGCTTCTTCGCACGACGCTTGCCTTCCGCGTACTCGGCCAGATTGCGGCTCTCGGCAGCGAAGCCGACGCAGAACGGCGCATCCGGCCGACTGGCGACTTCGGCCAGGATATCCGGGTTGGCGATCAGCTCAACGGTCAGACGCGGCGCACCTTTCTTTATCTTGTGTTCGCTTGCCTCCGCCGGCCGGTAATCGGCCACGGCCGCGACAGCGACAAAGACGTCTTGGAAAGTCAGTGATGACAACACGGCGGCACGCATAGCGAGCGCGCTGACCACGTCGATACGACGGACACCCATCGGCGTCGGCTGGTTCACCGGCCCCGCCACCAGCGTGACTTCGGCGCCGGCCTCGACACAGGCGCGGGCGAGGGCGAAACCCATCTTGCCGGAACTCGTGTTGGTGAGGCCGCGCACGGGATCCAGCGCTTCGAAGGTGGGTCCGGCTGTCAGCAACACTTTCTTGCCGGCCAGTGGCTTGGGTTGCATGAAAGCAATCAGCGCATCGAAGAGCTCGGCAGCCTCCAACATGCGCCCCTCGCCGACCTCGCCGCATGCCTGTTCGCCCGTTGCCGGGCCGAGGATCGTCACGCCATCAGTCGCGAGTTGTACGACATTGCGCTGCGTTGCCGGCTGTTCCCACATCTGGCGATTCATGGCCGGTGCCACCAGCAGCGGGCAATCGCGCGCCAGGCAGAGAGTCGTCAGCAAATCGCCCGCCATGCCATGCGCAAGGCGGGCCAGGAAGTCTCCGGTCGCCGGCGCCACCAACGTCGCATCGGCACCGCGGGTCAGATCGATATGCGCCATGCCGCGCTTGTCTTCATCCCACAGGCTGGTCCATACGGGCCGCCCGGACAGAGCCTGAAATGTCACGGCGCTGACGAAATGGCTCGCCGCCTCCGTCATGACCACATCGACCGTCGCACCGGCCTTGACCAGCAGGCGCGTCAGTTCCGCCGCCTTGTAGGCCGCAATGCCGCCGGTGATGCCGAGGACGATGCGCTTGCCGACCAGTTCAGTCATGACAGGTAGAATCGTTCAAATCAATGGGAAATTCTACCTGCTAATGGCAATCACCGACTGGCCCGAAAACGAGCGCCCCCGCGAGCGGTTGCTGGCGCTCGGTTCGCAAGCGCTCTCCGACTCGGAATTGCTGGCGATATTCCTGCGCGTCGGCATCCGCGGCAAGAGTGCGGTCGATCTTGCCCGCGACCTGCTTGCTCAGTTCGACGGCAGCCTAGCCCGCCTGGCGGATGCGTCGCCAAAGGAGCTGGCAAAACTTTCCGGTCTCGGCCCTGCCAAGGCGACGCAACTTGCCGCCACGCTCGAACTGGCCCGCCGCGCATTGGCCGAAACGATGAAGGATCGCGATCTGCTCGGCTCCCCAGGCGCAGTTCGTGACTGGCTGCGCTTGAAACTCGGTGGCCTGCCGCACGAAGTTTTTGGCGCCCTCTGGCTCGACGCCCAGAACCGACTGATCGCCTGGGAAGAACTCTTTCGTGGCACGCTGACGCAGACAAGTGTGTACCCGCGCGAAGTCGTGAAGCAGGCACTCACCCGCAACGCCGCCGCCGTGATCCTCGCCCACAACCACCCCTCCGGGCTGACCGAGCCGTCGGCCGCCGACGAAGCCCTGACCCGCAGCCTCCGGGAAGCCCTGGCGTTGGTCGATGTGCGCGTCCTCGACCACTTCATCGTCGCCGGCCGGGCTGCGCCCCTTTCCTTCGCCGAACGCGGCTTGCTTTGAAAAAGGCTTGAAAGGCGGCGCAAATTCCGGGTATACTGCGCGGCTTTACTGAATTCGACTGACTGGAGCAAGACCATGTCTCGCGTCTGCCAAGTGACGGGCAAGGCCCCGATGGTTGGGAACAACGTTTCCCACGCCAACAACAAGACCAAGCGCCGTTACCTGCCCAACCTGCACAACCGCCGCTTCTGGGTGGAAAGCGAAAACCGCTGGGTGCGCTTGCGCGTATCCAATGCCGGTTTGCGCACCATCGACAAGAAGGGCATCGATGTCGTCCTCGCCGAACTGCGCGAGCGCGGCGAACTCTAATCCGAGCGTCCAAGGAGAGCGAACATGGCCAAAGGCGGTCGCGAAAAGATCAAGCTGGAATCCACGGCCGGTACCGGCCATTTCTACACCACGAACAAGAACAAGCGCACCACGCCTGAAAAACTGGAGTTCATGAAGTACGACCCCAAGGCGCGCAAGCATGTCATGTACAAGGAAGTGAAGCTGAAATAACCAGGCTTCGCCCCAATAAAAAACCCGCCTCGGCGGGTTTTTTATTGCCTGTTTTCAACCCCCATTGATGATCCGCACTTCCCGTTGCGGGAACGGAATCCCGATACCTGCGGCCTGGAAGCCGCGCCAGATGGCGAGGTTGACGTCGGAACGCAATTGCTGGGTGCCCTCCTCGGGATCGTTCACCCAGAAACCCAGTTCCAGGTTGATGCCGGAATCGGCGAAGGCCATGACGAACGCCTTGGCCTGCGGATCGACAAGCACGCGTGTTTGCGACGTGGCGGCATCGACCATGATCGCCATGGCGCGCTCGAGATCGCTGCCGTACGCCACTTGCACCGGCAGATTGATCCGCACACGGGTATCGGTAAACGATTCGTTCAGCACCACCGAACCCACCAGAACCTCGTTGGGGACGATGGCGTCAATGCCGGTCTGGCCCTTGAGCACGGTGTAGCGAGTGGTAATACGGGTCACCTGACCCCGATCCTGGCCAACGGCGATCAGGTCGCCAATACGGATCGAACGGTCGAGCAGGATGATGAAACCGGAGATGTAGTTGGCGGCGATCTTCTGCAGGCCGAAACCCAGGCCGACCCCCAGCGCACCGCCGAATACCGACAGCGTGGTCAGGTCGATGCCGACCATGGGCAGGCCGATCAGCACCGCGAGTACGATCAGTAATGCCTTGGCGAGGCGAGCGAACACGACGCGCACATTGGAATCCAGTCCCGCTGCCGACATCAGCCGCGTCTCGATGGCGCCGCCGATCCACAATGCGACGAGCAGCGTCGCCAGCACGGTCGCGCCACCCTGCAGGATCATCCAGACATTGAGCTTCTGCTTGCCGACCGTGAAGCCGATGCCTTCCAGCAGGTCGATCAGTTCCGGCAGCAGACCTGTGATGTAGAGGGCGACGACACCCCATGCCAGTGCCGCGAAACCGCGCTCGAAGCCGCCGAGCCATGGTCCGCTGAAGCTCAGGCGCAGGACGAAGAACACCAGCCGGATGACGGCCAGCGAAACCAGTAGCGGTACCGCCAGCGACAGCAGGTTCACGTGGTGCCATTGCGCCAGGACGGGACGCGCCAGCAACACCAGCACCAGTGCCGCGAGCGGAAAAGCAAGTCGTCTGAAGCCACGATGGCCTATCTGCAGCGCGGTAGCACCAGCCTGAACCTTGCGACTTTGCACGAAATAACTGAACAGCGTCGCGATGCCCAGGCAGCAGGCCAGCACGCCGACCTGCCAAGGCATGCCGGGTTGTTGCAGATCGTCCCAGAGATCGATCAGCAGGCTGCCGAACTGACTGCCGGCGCTCGTCATCGGAATGCCTCCGCATAGGGCATGGCCTCGGCCTGGTGGCGGCGCCAGTTGTCCAGATAAGCGCGTGCCAGCGGTGCATTGCCACGCATGATCACCAGATTTTCGGCGTTGCGCGCCTGGGCCGAAAACGTATAGTTGTAGCTGCCGGTAACCACCACGGGATCCGCGTCCTCCGCATCGATGAGCATGATTTTGTTGTGGGCGTTAGCGTAACGCACCTCGAGCCAGATGGGGATGCCGGAATCATGCAGCGTACGCACCAGGCTGCGCTCGTTCTTCGTCACCTGTTCCATGTCGGCCAGCATTTCGACCCGTACGCCGCGCCGACGTGCCTCGCCCAATGCCCAGCCGATGTTGCGGCTGCTGAAGATGTAGGCCTGGATGTGAATGGTGCGCCGTGCCTGACCGATTACCCGCAGCAGCGCGCCCTCGGCATCGTCCCAGGGAGTGAACAACACCTCCACCGTGCCCGTTGCCGCCAATGGCCCCGCCGCCAGCGCTGGCAGGCAGAGCAAAGCCAGCAGAAAGAAGGCAGCCTTCCTCACTTGCTCCGTTCCAGCACCGCGGCGTAGAAGCCGTCGGTACCGTGGGTATGTGGCAGCAGGCTCAAGTCCTGGCCGACGTCCATGTCGATGCCCTGCTTCGCCAGCATATCCACGGCCGAGAGCCGGGCGAAATCGCCGTGCGTGGCGAGAAAGGCATCGACGATCATCTCGTTCTCTTCCGGCAGGATACTGCACGTGGCGTAAACCAGCCGGCCGCCGGCTTTCACCAGCCGGGAAGCGCCGGCGAGAATATCGGCCTGCTTGCGTGTCAGTTCGGCCACCGACTCCGGTGTCTGCCGCCACTTGAGATCCGGATTGCGCCGCAGCGTGCCGAGGCCAGAGCAGGGCGCATCGACCAGTACACGATCGATCTTGCCGGCCAGGCGCTTGACGCGGATATCGTTCTCGCCGGTGATGCACACCGGATGCACATTGGAAAGACCGGACCGGGCCACTCGCGGCTTCAGCTTGGCCAGCCGCTTCTCGGCCACGTCGAAGGCGTAGAGCCGACCCGTCGAACGCATCAGCGCGCCCAGCAGCAGCGTCTTGCCGCCCGCGCCGGCGCAGAAGTCGATCACCATCTCGCCGCGCTTGGGCTGAAGCAGATGGCCGAGCAACTGACTACCCTCGTCCTGCACCTCGATCTTGCCTTCGAGGTAGAGCGGGTGCCGGGAGAGCGAGGGTCTTCCCTTCAGGCGAATGCCCATCGGCGCGTATCGACAAGCCTCGGCCTCGATGCCGTCGGCCTTGAGCCGCGCCAGCGTCTCGTCACGGCTGACTTTCATGGGATTGACACGCAAATCCAGCGGCGCCGGCTGGTTGAGGCCCCGGGCCATCGCCAGCAGCTCGTCGGCCCCCATGCGCCCTAGCAGGCGCGCGACCAGCCAGTCTGGCAGATCGGCCTGTTCGGCCAGCGTCAGCTCCGGCTCGGACTGCGCCTTGAATTGCGCCAGCCATTCCAGTTCGCGCGCGCTCACCGCCTCGGCCAGCTGGCGCTGGTTGCAACCCTGCAGGCGCACCAGCGCGGCCAGCACCAGTTGCCGCGGCGTGGCGCCCGGGCCGGCCAAACGATCGAGCAGCCGCTTCCGGCGCAGCACGGCATAGGCCGTCTCGGCGATGAAGGCGCGATCATGCGACCCGGTGCGGTCCACCTTGAAGTGAGTCGACAGCACGCCGTCGGCAGGCTGGTTGAACTTCAGCATATCGGTCGCCGCATCCACCGTGGCAGCCAGCAGTTTTTCCGTGATGCGCATCAATGCGGCCCTTCCGTCCCAACGTCGAATTCGATCTTGTCGGCGATCTGCTCGAACATATCGCCCCGGCGATCCACGTGCCGGATTTTGACCGGCAATCGCGAATCCTCCAAGCCCAGCCACACATCCGTCGACTCCTTGCTGGAGGCCTGACGGGTACGCAGATGCAGCGTCGTTCGTTCGCCCCGCGGCGTGGCTATCTTTTCTTCGCCGACGACGGCAAAGGCATAGCGTTCCACCTTCTTGCCGGTGACCACCGGCACGGAAACCACCGCTGCGTCGGTCGGCACCATCAGCGCCAGCTGGCAGAACATCGACAGCATGTCCTGGGCGCCAGCCTCCAGTTCGAACTGCCGGTCGCCAGACAACGTCACCTTCCCCGCCTGCCAGTCGAAGCGGGCCGATTCGCTCTCGCCCCTGCTGCGTTCGATGCGGAACTCGCGGGGGCGCAGGCCGCCGGCAACCACGTCGCCTTCGGAGACATTCACCACCTTGGCCGGACGAAACAGGCCCGCCAGCCCGGTCGTGGCAGCCGTGCTGCTCAGCGCATAGGTCGCGCCGTCGTGGCGCAGTTCCTGGATCGCCTCGCCGATGACGAAACCGTTCTCGCCCATGGTCACCTCGTAGTGAATGCGAAGCTGCCTGGGCAAGGCGATTTCGGCTGGAACCACCACCGCCACTGCGGGTTCAGGCTCGGCAGCGACCGCCGCCTGTTCCACCGGGACCGGAATGTCGGCCACCGGCGGCGTATCGCCAGCACTGACTTTCCGATCATCGACGGGAGCCGGGGCCGGCGCTCGTCGCTGCTTCGGCTTTGCATTCGGCTTCGGCCGGGCCGGCGCCGATGATGACGTTCGTGGCTGCCCGACCAGATGCGCGTCGAGTATCGGTTCGTCCTCGTGCAGCAGTTCATCGAGCGGCAAACGCCAGCCCGGCCCCGACAGCACACCCAGATGCACCGCCAGGGAAATCGCCAGCGCCCACAAGAACCGGCGGCGGACTTTCATTCCTCGGGCGCTATCAAGGCCCCGGCCGTGGTCGACTCTCCCGCCAGCAGGACACGGCCGACGGCCAGGCGCAGGCGCTCTTCGAGAAACCAGCGCACGGCCCGCGGATAGATGACGTGCTCCTGGGCCAATACCCGCGCCGCCAGCACTTGTGGCGTATCGTCGGCCAGCACCGGTACGGCGGCCTGGATGACGATCGGACCGCAATCCAGGGTCGGCGTAACGAAATGGACCGTCGCGCCGTGAAGACGCACGCCCGCCGCCAGCGCGGCAGCATGCGTATGCAGGCCGGGAAAGGACGGCAGCAGGGAGGGATGGATGTTGAGCAGGCGGCCCTCGTAGTGGCGCACGAAATCGTCGCCGAGTACGCGCATGAAACCCGCCAGCACGACGAGATCGGGGGCGTGGCTATCGATCGCCGCTGCCAGGGCCGCATCGAACGCGTCCCGGTTCGGATAGCGCTTGTGATCCACCACCGACGTGGCGACGCCACGGCCGGCCGCCCAGGCCAGCCCGGCGGCATCCGGCCGGTTGCTGATGACGGCGGCGCAGCGTCCCGGCAGGTCGGCGGCCAGCATGGCCTCCATGTTGCTGCCGCGGCCGGAAATCAGGATGACGTAGGTCTTCAAGTGGAGAACCGCTGGCGCAGCCAACCCACCATGATCGGCAGGACGGAGATGCCGACGATGACCAGAATCACCAGGGAAAGGTTGTTCTTCACGACAGGCAGATTGCCGAACCAGTAGCCGGCCAGGCTCAGCGAAACGACCCAGACGACGCCGCCGAGCAGGTCGAAGAGAAAGTAGCGCAGATAGGTCATGCGCGCGACGCCGGCGACGAAAGGCGCAAAGGTACGTACCAGCGGAATGAAACGCGCCAGCGTCATGGTCAGGCCACCCCAGCGCTCGTAGAAGCCGTGCGCCTTGTCGTAGGCGCCGCGATTGAAGAAGCGCGGCGAGCCGCCACCCCAGTGCAGCACCTTGAGCCCGAACCAGCGGCCGATCCAGTAGTTGGTGTTGTCGCCCAGCACCGCCGCCGCCAGCAGTACGGCGATCAGGATGCCGATGTCCATGCCGCCGCCGCTCGTGGCCGCGAGGGCCCCGGCGACGAACAGCAGCGAATCGCCGGGCAGGAAGGGCGTCACCACCAGGCCGGTCTCGCAGAAAATGATGGCGAACAGGATGGCGTAGATCCAGGTGCCGTACTGGGCCACCAGCACCGCCAGATGGCGGTCCAGATGGAGGACGATGTCGAGGAATTGGCTGAAGATTTCCATAGGCCGCGTAGTGTACCCGACGGCCCCTATAATCGCCCGATGTCGCGCATCCACCCCCTGCCGGATCTCCTGATCAGCCAAATCGCCGCCGGCGAAGTCGTGGAACGGCCGGCCGCCGTGCTCAAGGAACTGATCGAGAACAGTCTCGATGCCGGCGCGACGAAAATCGACGTGCAGCTGGAAGAAGGTGGCGTCAGGCTGATCCGCGTCGCCGACGACGGCGCCGGCATCGAGCCGGACGACTTGTCGCTCGCCCTCGCCCGCCACGCCACCAGCAAGATCGCCAGTCTCGACGACCTCGAACGCGTCGCCAGCTACGGCTTCCGCGGCGAGGCGCTGGCCTCCATCGCCTCGGTCGCCCGCGTCACACTGACGAGCCGCACGGTCGACCGTCCGCACGCCTGGAAAGTCAGTGGTGGTGACACGCCACGTGAACCGGTCGCATTGGAGCGCGGCACGGTGGTCGAGGTCGCCGACCTCTACTTCAACACCCCGGCGCGGCGCAAGTTCCTGAAATCCGAGAGCACCGAATACGCGCATTGCCACGAAGTCCTGCGCCGCATGGCGCTGGCACGGCCGGATGTCGCCTTCAGTCTGAGCCACAACCGCGCGACGAGGCGGCGTCTCGCCACGACTGACTTTCCAAGGCGGGTGAGCGACCTGATCGGCGACGATTTTCCCGTCCATGCCCGCGAGGTCGATGTCGCGGCCGGCCCACTCAGACTCTCTGGGCTGGCCGCCCTGCCCGCCTATTCCCGGGCTTCGCGCGACGAGCAGTACTTCTTCGTCAATGGCCGTTTCGTCAGCGACAAGTTGCTCGCCCACGCCGCCCGCGAAGCCTATGCCGACGTCCTGCACGGCGCCCGCCATCCGGCCTACGTGCTGTTCCTGACGCTCGACCCGGCCGCGGTCGATGTCAACGTCCATCCGGCCAAGACCGAAGTGCGCTTCCGAGATTCGGGCGGCGTCCATCAATTCGTTTTTCATGCCCTGACGCGGGCGCTTGCTGCACCCATCACCCACGCCGTACCGGCCGCGACACCGGCACCTGTATCGACGCCGCACTACCAGCACATGCTGGCTGTCGAAGAACCGCGTTCGGCAGCCGCCTACCTTGAGTTCGCCCGGCAAGCCTTCGCCGAAGCACCGGCGCCGCAAGCCACGCCACCGCTGGGTTACGCCATCGCGCAGCTGCACGGCCTCTACATCCTGGCGCAGAACGAAGCCGGACTGGTGCTGGTCGATCAGCACGCCGCCCATGAGCGCATCCTCTACGAGCGGCTCAAGAACCAGATCGAAGCCGGTCCGCCGCCGACCCAGGCATTGCTGGTACCGGCGCTGATCGATGCCAGCGAGAAGGAAATGGCGACGGCCGAGGAGCAAGCTGAAACGCTTGTGCAACTCGGCTTCGAGGTGTCACGAGGCGGTCCGCGACAACTGACTTTGCGTGCCGTGCCGGCGCTGCTGGCCGGCGGCGACGTCGGCACGTTGCTGCACGCTCTGCTCGCGGAACTTGCCGAGCATCCGGCCAGCCGCGTGATCGAAGCGCAGCGCAACGAACTGCTGGCGACCATGGCCTGCCACGGCGCCGTGCGCGGGCGGCGCACCCTCTCCGTGCCGGAGATGAATGCCCTGCTGCGCGAGATGGAAGCCACCGACCGCGCCGACCAGTGCAACCACGGCCGACCCACGTGGCGGCAGGTCAGCCTCGCCGAGATCGACGCGCTGTTCATGCGCGGCAAATGAAGCTGCCGCCGGCCATTCTGCTGATGGGTCCGACCGCCAGCGGCAAGACCGCGCTGGCGATGGCGATCGCCGACCGCTTCCCGGTCGATATTGTCAGCGTCGACTCGGCGCAGGTGTTCCGCGACATGGACATCGGCACCGCCAAGCCCGACGCGGCGACGCTGACGCGGTATCCGCACCGGCTGATCGACCTCATCACGCCCGAGGAAAGCTACTCTGCCGCCCGGTTCCGCGCCGACGCGCTGCGCGAGATGGCTGCGATCACCGCCGCCGGTCGCGTCCCGCTGCTGGTCGGCGGCACCATGCTCTACTTCAAGGCGCTGCGCGAGGGACTGGCCGATTTGCCGGAAGCCGATCCTGTGCTGCGCGCCGCAATCGACGCCGAAGCCGCCACGCGCGGCTGGCCGGCGCTGCACGCGGAGCTGGCGCAACTCGACCCGGCAACCGCCGCGCGCCTCGCTCCCGCAGACGCCCAGCGCATCCAGCGGGCGCTCGAGATCGTGCGGATGACAGGCAAGCCGATGAACGAACACTTCAACACCCAGCGCAGCGAATCGCCTCCTTACGGCATGCTGTCGATTGCGCTGGTACCTTCCGACCGTGCCGTGCTGCACGAGCGCATCGCGCGACGCTTTGACGACATGCTCGAACAGGGGCTGGTGGCGGAAGTCGAAATGCTGCGCGCGAAATACAAACTGCACGCCGGTCTGCCGTCGATGCGCAGCGTCGGCTACCGGCAGGTGTGGGCAATGCTGGAGGGGGAGATGCCGAAGAGCGAACTGCGCGACCGTGGCATCTACGCCACGCGCCAGTTCGCCAAGCGGCAAATCACCTGGCTGCGCGCGACGCCCGATCTCGAAACGCTGGACGCGCTCGACCCGACCGCGACGGATCAGGTGCTGACACGGATCGCGCGCTGGCTGGACTAAACGACGACGGTCTGCGCCTGGCCAGGCTGGCTGGCCTCGATGCGGCCGATCAGATAGACGTGCTCGCCGGCGGCGCTCAACAACTCGACCGCCTGACGCTCATGTTCCGGCGCCACGACGATCGCCATGCCGATGCCACAGTTGAAGACCCGGTGCATCTCGGCGTCGGCGACGTTGCCTTCGCGTTGCAGCCACTGGAAGAGGGGCGGCAACGCCCAGCCCTGGTGGTCCAGCACGGCCGTCAAGCCCGGCTGGAGGATGCGCGGGATGTTGTCCACCAGGCCACCACCCGTGATGTGCGCCAGGCCTTTGACCGGCAGCGCCTGCATCAGCGCCAGCATGGACTTCACGTAGATGCGGGTCGGCGCCAGAATGGCCTCGGCCAGCGTCTGGCCCTGGAACATGGCGTCGAGATCCGGCCTGGCGCGCTCGATAATGCGCCGAACCAGCGAATAGCCGTTGGAATGGGCACCGGATGAGGCGAGGCCGAGCACGACGTCGCCGGGCTTGATCGACCTGCCGTCGATGATCTCCGACTTCTCGACCGCGCCGACAGCGAAGCCGGCGAGATCGTATTCACCATCGGGATACATGTCTGGCATTTCCGCGGTCTCGCCGCCGATCAACGCGCAGCCCGCGAGTTCGCAGCCCTTGGCGATGCCTTCGATGACCTGCGCGGCCACACCCACCTCCAACTTGCCGCAGGCAAAGTAATCGAGGAAGAACAGCGGCTCGGCGCCCTGGACCAGGATGTCGTTGACGCTCATGGCCACCAGATCCTGGCCGATGGTGTCGTGCCGGTTGAGCTGAAATGCCAGTTTGAGCTTGGTGCCGACGCCGTCGGTACCGGAGACGAGAACAGGTTCGCGGTATTTCTTCGAGAGTTCGAACAGGGCGCCGAAACCGCCGATGCCGGCGAGAACCTCTGGACGCATGGTGCGCTTGGCCGCGGGCTTGATGCGTTCGACGAGGGCGTCACCGGCATCGATATCGACGCCGGCATCGCGATAGGTAAGTGGTGTGCTCAAGTTGAGTTCCTCGGGCGGCACGGATAAAGTTGCGCATTTCCAGCCGCATGCGCCGTGCAATACGGTAATGCAGCGATTTTACAGCAAATGCCCACCGATCACCGCCTGCAAACCGCCCTCTGGATCAGCCTCGGCCTGTTCTCGCTCTGGCTGCTCTACCTGCTCGGCCCCATTCTGGCGCCCTTCCTGCTCGCCGGCATTCTCGCCTACGTCTGCAACCCGCTGGTGGATCGCCTGCAGCGGCTGGGACTGCCGCGAGTGCTCGCCGTGCTGGTGGTACTGCTCTTGCTGCTGGCCCTGATGGCCGGTCTGGTGCTGATCCTGGCGCCACTGCTGGCCGAGGAAGCCGCAGTGCTGGCGGCGCGCCTGCCCGACGCGCTGGCCCTGGCCAACGAGAAGCTCACGCCCTGGCTGCGCGCCAACTTCGGCATCCGGCTGCGTTTCGACCCGGCATCGCTCAAGAAGCTGGCAACCGAAAACATGGACAGCGTCCAGACCATCGCCCAGCATCTCTATCAGTCGCTCAAGATCGGCGGCGTCGCGCTTCTTGGCGTGCTGATCAACCTGCTGCTGGCACCGGTGGCGATGTTCTATCTGCTGCTCGACTGGCATCCGCTGCTCGGCAGGCTGGAAAATGCCATTCCGCGCGCATGGCACGGCAAGACCGTCGGCATGGCCCGCGACGTAGACACCGTACTGTCGCAATTCCTGCGCGGCCAGCTATTGGTGATGCTGGTTCTCGCCGTCTATTACAGCGGCGCGCTCTGGCTCGCCGGCCTGCCTTCGGCCATTGCCATCGGCCTCCTGACGGGCTTCCTGATCTTCGTCCCCTACCTGGGTTTCGCCACCGGGTTTGCGCTCGCCTTGCTGGTGGCCGCGCTCCAGTTCGAAGGTTTAGGGCCAGTCGCTGCCGTGCTGATGATCTTCGGCATCGGTCAGTTGCTCGAAGGCTTCCTGCTCACGCCCTTCCTGGTCGGCGAACGCATCGGCCTGCATCCGCTGGCGGTGATCTTCGCGCTCATGGCCTTCGGCCAGCTGTTCGGCTTCTTCGGTATCCTGCTCGCGCTACCGGCGTCGGCAGCCCTGCTGGTGGGCCTGCGCGAATTGCGTGCCGTTTATCTACGCAGCCGCTTCTACCGGGGCGCGGCGGAATGACACAGCTGTTGCTGGATCTCAAGCCGGAGCAGTTGCCGACATTGGACAACTTCGTCGCCGGCGGCAATGCGGAACTGGTGAGCCGGCTGCGCGGACTCGCCGACCGCGGCAGCTTCGACGCCATCTACCTCTGGGGGCCGGACGGCTGCGGCAAGAGCCACCTGCTGGCAGCCACGGCTACCGCTGCGGCCGGCAGCCGCCCCGTCAGCTTGCGGGAGGCTGCAAAAGTGAGCGCCGAGATCGTCACGCCGCCCGGCACGCTGCTGGCGATCGACGACGTGCAGGCGCTGAGCGAGGCCGCCCAGATTGCCCTCTTCCGCACCTTCAATGCCGCCCGCATGGCCGGGCTGGCATTGCTGCTGTCCGGGCACGAACCGCCGGCACGGCTGTCCCTGCGCGAGGATCTGCGCACGCGCATCGGCCAGATGCTGGTGTTCGAGGTGAAACCGCTCACCGATGACGAGAAGTCAGCCGCGCTGAGACGCCATGCCTTGATGCGGGGCATGCGCGTGGACGAGAGCCTGGTGCGCTACCTGCTCTCGCGCGGCCGGCGGGACCTGAACTCGCTGATGGCCGTGCTCGACAGCCTGGATCGCGCTACCCTGGAACAGCAGCGGCCGGCGACGCTGCCTCTGCTGAAGGAAGTCATGCAACTTCAATTCGACAATGACCATGAATCTGGTTCTGTTTGATCTCGACAATACCCTGCTCGCCGGCGACTCGGATTTCGAGTGGGCGCAGTTCCTCATCTCGAAGGGCGTGCTCGACCGCGAGGTGCACGAAGCGCGCAACATCGAGTTCTACCAGCACTACCAGGCTGGTACGCTGGATATCCATGCCTTCCTGGATTTCCAGCTCGCTCCCCTTTCGCGTCATCCGCGCGAGGAACTCGATGCCTGGCACCGCGAGTTCATGGCCACGCGCATCCGGCCAATGATCGGGGCACCGGCACGATCGCTGGTGCAGCGCCACCTCGACGAAGGCAGCGTGGTCGCCATCGTCACCGCCACCAACAGCTTCGTCACTGGCCCGATCGCCCGCGAATTCGGCATCCCGCACCTGATCGCCACCGTTCCGGCCCACGAGAACGGCCGCTTCACCGGCAAACCGCGCGGCACGCCTGCCTTCAAGGCCGGCAAGGTCGGGCGGGTGGAAGCCTGGCTCGAATCGCTCGGCCTCTGGTGGGGTGCCTTCGGGCAAAGCTGGTTCTACAGCGATTCACACAATGATCTGCCGCTGCTGGCGAAAGTGACGCAGCCGGTGGCTGTCGATCCCGACACCACCTTGCGCGACCATGCGCGGGGCCAGGGCTGGCCCGTGATCAGTCTGCGCGGCTAATCCGGTATCATGGCGGCCTTTTCAAGCAGCCCGTCCGCATGATCCGCAAGCTATTCCGCCGCGTCTTTCTGCGCGGCGAACCCGCCAAACGCCAGGCCGAAACCATTCCGGCATCCCGCCACGGCATCCGCCGTGAACACGTGTCGCCGGGCGCCCGGCGCACCTGCGAAGCGCTGCAGAAGGCCGGCTTCAAAGCCTACGTGGTCGGCGGCGCCGTGCGCGACCTGATCGCCGGCATCGACCCCAAGGACTACGACGTCGCCACCAACGCCACGCCCGACCAGGTGCGCAGCCTGTTCCGGCGCAGTCGCATCATCGGCCGCCGCTTCCAGATCGTCCATGTCATGCAGGGGCCGGAAACGTTGGAAGTGTCTACCTTCCGCGCTGCCCATGACGAGGACACGCTCAAGGACGAGCACGGCCGCGTGCTGCGCGACAACGTCTGGGGCAGCATCGAGGAAGACGCCGCCCGCCGCGACTTCACCATGAACGCCCTCTACTACGACCCGACGAGCGAGGTCGTGCTCGATTTTCACCGTGGCGTCGAGGACATCCAGCACAAGACCCTTCGCATGATCGGCGATCCGCGCGCGCGCTACCGCGAGGACCCAGTACGCATGCTGCGCGCCGTGCGCCTG
This sequence comes from Rhodocyclaceae bacterium, assembly GCA_035654135.1. Classification (GTDB taxonomy): domain Bacteria; phylum Pseudomonadota; class Gammaproteobacteria; order Burkholderiales; family Rhodocyclaceae; genus Fen-999. The sequence continues at coordinate 21,084 of DASRXN010000098.1, forward strand.
GCAGCCAAGCTCGGCCTGCGCCTCGACCCCAAGGTGCAGGCGCCCATCCACGACATGGCCGAGCTGATCGACAACGTGCCGGCGGCGCGACTGTTCGACGAAATGCTCAAGCTGCTGTTTTCAGGCCACGCCGTCGAATGCGTCAAGCGGCTGCGCGACGAAGGCTTGCACCACGGCCTGCTGCCCTTGCTGGACGTGATCCTGGAACAGCCGATGGGCGAGAAGTTCGTCATGCTGTCGCTGGCCAATACCGACGAGCGCGTGCGCGCCGACAAGTCGGTGTCGCCCGGCTTCCTGTTCGCCACGCTGCTCTGGCACGAAGTGCTGGCCGACTGGGAAAAGCGCAAGAAGGCCGGTGAGCTGCCCATGCCGGCCATGTATGCCGCCATGGACGAGATACTGGACCAGCAGGGGGAGAAACTCGCCATCACCAAGCGCATCGCCGGCGACATCAAGGACATCTGGGGACTGCAACCGCGTTTCGAGAAGCGCGCCGGCCGCGGCCCGGCCCGCCTGGTCGAGCAGCCGCGCTTTCGCGCCGCCTGGGACTTTCTCGTCCTGCGCGCCGAAAGTGGCGAGGCACCGAAGGAACTGGCCGAGTGGTGGCGCGAATTCCAGCACGCCAGCCACGAACAGCGCGAGGAAATGCTGGTGCCCGACACGGGCAACAAGCGCAAGCGCCGTTCGCGCGGACGCGGCCGCAATGCCGAGGCGAAAGTCAGCGGTGGCGACACGCCGTGATCCGTGCCTATGTCGCCCTGGGCTCCAACCTCGGCAATCCGGTGCAAACCGTCGAGGATGCCATCGATGCCATGGCCGCCCTGCGCGGTTCCCTCCTCAAGGCCATCTCCTCGCTCTACCGTACCGCGCCGGTCGGCCTGAAGCACCAGCCCGATTTCATTAACGCCGTCGTCGCCATCGACACGCGGCTTGATGCGCGCAAGCTGCTGGACGAGCTGTTTTCCCTGGAAGCAAGGTTCGGTCGCGAGCGAAGCGTGAAGAACGCCCCACGCACGCTCGATCTTGACCTCCTGCTGCACGATGACACCGTGATCGACGATCCGGCGCTGACGCTGCCGCACCCGCGCATGCATGAGCGCGCTTTCGTGCTGGCACCATTGGCCGAGATCGCGCCCGATCTGATCATCCCTGGTCGTGGGCCGGTTGCCGAGCTGCTGGCGGCCTGTGCCGGCCAGCGCATCAATCCGCTGACACGGCCGTGAGCCGGCAGCGGTATAGTTAGCCGTCCGCTTTACAGCTGACTATCGCCATGACCTACCTCGCCAGCAACAAGCCCATCACCCTGCCCGAACTCGCCCGCATGAAGCGCGAGGGCGAGAAGATCGTCATGCTCACCGGCTACGACGCCAGCTTCGCCGCGCTCGAGGATCGCTGCGGCGTGGACGTGATCCTGGTCGGCGATTCGCTCGGCAACGTCATCCAGGGCAAGACCTCGACCCTGCCGGTGACCATGGAGCACATGGTCTACCATACCGAATGCGTGGCCCATCAGGCACTGCGGCCGATGGTGGTCGGCGACCTGCCGTTCGGCGCCTACCATGAGTCGAAGGAGCAGGCGATCCGCAACGCCGGCCGGCTGCTCGCCGTCGGCGCCGAGATGGTCAAGCTGGAAGGCGGCGCGGTGATGGCCGAGACCGTGCATTTCATGGTCGAGCGCGGCGTGCCGGTCTGCGCCCACATCGGCCTGACGCCGCAGTCGGTGCATGCGCTGGGCGGCTACCGCGTTCAGGGCCGCGACGAGGCCGGCGCGGCGCGCATGAAGGCCGATGCCATCGCGCTGGAGCAGGCCGGGGCGGCGCTGATGGTGCTGGAGATGGTGCCTTCGCCGCTCGCCGCCGAGATCACCCGTTCGCTCACCGCCTGCGCCACCATCGGCATCGGCGCCGGACCGCAGTGCGACGGCCAGGTGCTGGTGCTCTATGACATGCTGGGTCTCTACCCTGGCAAGAAGGGCCGCTTCGTCAAGGACTTCATGGCCGAGGCGCAAAGCATCGAAGGCGCGGTCAAGGCCTATGTCGAGGCCGTCAAGGATGGTTCCTTCCCCGCGCCCGAGCACTGCTACTGAGCCATGCAGATTCACGAAACGATTGCCGGCCTGCGCACCGCGCTGAAAGTCAGCCGTCGTGTCGCGCTGGTGCCGACCATGGGCAACCTGCACGAGGGCCACATCGCGCTGATGCAGCAGGCGCGCGAACATGGCGACACCGTGGTCGCCACCATCTTCGTCAATCGCCTGCAGTTCCGGCCCGGCGAGGACTTCGAGAAATACCCGCGCAGCTTCCAGGCCGACTGCGAGAAACTGACCGCCGCTGGCGTCGACCACCTGTTCGCGCCGACCGAGGCCGAGATGTACCCGCGGCCGCAGGGCTACCACGTGGTGCCGCCGCCCGAGCAGGAAGGCATCCTCGAAGGCGAGTTCCGCCCCGGCCATTTCAAGGGCGTCGCCACCGTGGTGATGAAGCTGTTTCAGATCGTCCAACCGGACGTGGCGCTGTTCGGCAAGAAGGACTACCAGCAGCTGATGGTGATCCGCAACATGGTGGCCGACCTCAACCTGCCTATCGAAATCGTCGGCGGCGAAACGGTCCGGGCGGACGACGGACTGGCCCTGTCGTCGCGCAATGGATACCTTTCCACTCAGGAAAGGGCCGAAGCGCCCCAGCTGAACCGTGCTCTGACCAAAGTCGTAGAGGCGCTCCGCGCCGGGAACCCAGATTTCATCGGCCTGGAGCAGCAGGCCATGGCGGAACTGGCCGCTGCAGGCTGGTTTCCGGACTATGTTGCAATACGGAAAAAACTTGATCTACAATTACCTTCCGCTCACGAATTCGGGTTGGTGGTGTTGGCGGCAGCGCGCCTCGGCAGCACGCGCCTCATCGACAACCTGGAAGTGTAGGACACCGCGATGCGCTCAGGCCGGCGGTGTTCCAGTAGCGACAAGGATGGGGTTCACGCCCTTTTGAGTGTCGTTTCCTTTGCCTGAGAAAGGAACCACCATGCAACGCATGATGCTGAAGTCCAAGCTGCACCGCGTCACCGTCACGCAGGCCGAACTGCATTACGAGGGTTCCTGCGCCATCGACGAGGACCTGCTCGACGCTGCCGACATCAAGGAATACCAGCAGATCGAGATCTGGAACGTGGACAACGGCGAGCGCTTCACCACCTACGCGATCAAGGCCGAACGCGGTTCGGGCACGATCTCGGTCAATGGCGCCGCCGCCCGTAAGGCCGCGCCCGGCGATCTGCT
>DASRXN010000099.1:0-15983 GCA_035654135.1 Rhodocyclaceae bacterium
TGCGCGAGACCGCGATGGACCCGGCTACGCGGCGCGTTCTGCCGGTGTTCGAACGTCCGGACGAAGGGGCGCACGCCACCACCCTGCAACTCTTCAACCTGCTGATGGGCAAGGGCGAAGCCGCCGGCCGCCGCGCCTGGATGGAAAGCAAAGGTCACCTTGCGGATGCCGACCTATGAGCAACGAATCTGGTGATCTTTTCGATGAAGCGCCACCGCCCGGCGGCGTGCCACCACAGCTGACTTTTGACGACGGCGGCGCGTTGCCGCTCGACCGCTACGCCGAGCAGGCCTACCTCTCCTACGCAATGAGCGTGGTGCGCTCGCGCGCGCTGCCACAGGTCGAGGACGGCCTGAAGCCGGTGCAGCGGCGCATCCTGTTTGCGATGAACGAGATGCGGCTCGGCGCCGCATCGAAGCACGTCAAGTCGGCGCGCGTGGTCGGCGACGTGATCGGCAAGTACCACCCGCACGGCGACACCAGCGTCTACGACGCGATGGTGCGCGTGGCGCAGGATTTCACGCTGCGTTATCCGTTGGTCGACGGCCAGGGCAACTTCGGCTCGCGCGACGGCGACGGTGCGGCGGCAATGCGCTACACGGAATGCCGGCTGACGCCGATCGCCGAACTGCTGTTGGCCGAGCTCGACCGCGGCACGGTGGACTTCGTCGACAACTACGACGGCACCATGCGCGAACCGCAACTGATGCCGGCCCGCCTGCCCTTCGTGCTGCTCAACGGCGCCTCCGGCATCGCCGTCGGTATGGCCACCGAGATTCCGCCGCACAACCTGCGCGAAGTGGCGGAGGCGGTGAAGCTGCTGATCAGGAAGCCGGAAGCGGCACTGGAGGAAGTGCTGCCGCTGCTGCCGGGACCAGACTTCCCGGGCGGCGGCCAGATCATCTCGACGCCCGATGACATCCGCGACGCCTACGCGACCGGACGCGGCTCGGTGCGCATGCGCGCGCGCTGGCGCATCGAGGACCTGGCCCGGGGCCAGTGGCGCGTCATCGTCGAGGAGCTGCCGCACGGCGTCTCCACGGCAAGCGTGCTCTCCGAAATCGAAGCCATCACCAACCCGCAACCGCGTGCCGGCAAGAAGGACGTCTCGCAGGAACAGAAGAACCTCAAACAGGTGGTGCTGGGCGTGCTCGATTCCGTGCGCGACGAATCGAGCGACAAGGCGCCGGTACGCATCGTGCTGGAGCCGCGCACGGGCAAGATTCTGCAGGACGAGTTCATGGCCGTGCTGCTGGCACACACCAGCCTCGAATCCAACGCGCCGATCAACCTGACCATGATTGGCCGCGATGGCAGGCCGGCGCAGAAGCCGCTACTGACCATCCTCCACGAGTGGATCGAGTTCCGCCACGCCACCGTCGAGCGGCGCTCGGCGCATCGCCTCGATGAGGTGCAGCGCCGACTGCACATCCTCGACGGCCGGCTCGCGGTGTTCCTGCAGATCGAGAAGGTGATCCGCTGCATCCGCGAATCGGACGAGCCGAAAGCCGACCTGATGGCGAAGTTCAAGCTCACCGAGATCCAGGCCGAGGACATCCTGGAGATCCGGCTGCGCCAGCTGGCGCGGCTGGAGGGCATCAAGATCGAGAAGGAGCGCGGCGAACTGCGCGACGAGGAAGCGAATCTCCAGAAGATCCTCGGCGACCGCAAGGAGCTGACGAAACTCGTCGTCAGGGAAATCACTGAAGATGCGAAGAAGTACGGCGATGATCGGCGCACGCTGATCGAAGCCGAAGCCGCCACGGCGCAGGCCGAAGTGGCGATTCCCGACGAACCGGTGACGGTGATCGTTTCCCAGAACGGCTGGGTGCGCGCCCGCCAAGGCCACGGCATAGCCCCGGACACCATCTCGTATAAGGCCGGCGACTTTCCCTTCCTGGTCGCCGAGTCGCGTACGGTCTGGCCGCTGGTCATCCTCGACACGAATGGGCGCGCCTACAGCGTGCGCGTATCGGATCTTCCCGGCGGCCGCGGCGACGGCGTACCGCTGACGACGTTGATCGAATTCCAGGACGGCGCCAAGCTTTCCCAAGCGCTCACCGACGCGCCGGAGGCACTGTACGTATTTACAAACTCGGGTGGCTACGGCTTCATCGCCACGCTGGCCGACCTCGTCTCGCGCCATCGCGCCGGCAAGGCCTTCATGTCGCTCGACAAGGGCGAGAAGCCCATCAAGCCGGCAAGAGTCAGTCGTGGCGACACGCCGCTGTCACTAGCCGCCATTACGCAAACCGGCCGCCTGCTGGTGTTCCCGCTGGACGAACTGAAAGTCATGGCCAAGGGCCGCGGCCTGATCATTCAGGACATCGACGCCAAGGACGAACTTGTCGCCGTGGCCACCGGTTCGACGGCCTTCGTCGTGACGGGCATCGGCCGGGGTGGCAAGCCGTCCGAATGCAAGGTGGCCGCCAAGGACCTCGATACCTGCCGTGGCAGCCGCGCCCGGAAGGGACACGCCATTCCAAGCAAACTCAAGCCGACGGGATTGTCCGGTCAGTGAAGCGTGCGCTGATCGGAAACGGCGCGTAGACCGACATTCAGCAGGATGACGCGCCGGCCGAGCATGACGATACTGCCACGCCGCCGGTTGTTGCCGGTATCGCTGTACTCGAAGTTATAGACGCGCCGCAGGCGCAGCACGCCGTCGTCGTCGCGTTGCGGCCGGATGCCGACAAACGACACCGTATCGTCGAGGAATTGCAGGCTTTCGGACTCGCAGGCCCGCCGTGCGGCCGCCACAGCGGCATCACGAGCACGCAGACTGTCGAGCCAATACCAGCCCAGCGCCCCAAGCAGGGCGAGGCTGGCAATTTCCAGTGTGGGCACTGCCGGGGGTGAATCGACGAGACTAGGTCTGGCCGTTCAGGATGCGGGCTTTGCTCTGCGCCTCAGCCTTGTTGATGGCGGTCATTTGCTTGCCGAACGCCTCGCGCTCGGCGGCGCTGCGTTTCGTCGCCTCGATGCTTTTGATGCAACGCCAGCGCTTGCCACCTTTGGTGTCGATCTGGCGCATCTCTTCCCGAGGGTGATACGTCCGGCAGTGGTAGCAGTAAAGGGTGTCAGCCATGGCAAAAGTGGGATAACGCTGTGAGATTGATCCGAGTGCTGCAAGCCGCCATTGTGCGGCAGAATCCCGGAGTTGTCCGAGAAAACTAACAGGCCACCGCCATGGTGGCCCTTCGCTGAATTATTGTTGGCGCGCCCGGAGAGATTCGAACTCCCTACCCCCTGGTTCGTAGCCAGGTACTCTATCCAGATGAGCTACGGGCGCCCTCGAAGGCTGCGCATTATACAACCACTTTTGATCTTGTGGCAGACCACCGGAAAAAGCGCCAACGAACGACACTCGCGACCGCGACAAGGGCATGTCCGGCAATCATTCCGTTTGCTATTGCACGCGATCCCGTGCATAGTGCGCGCCAGCGATTTTCAAGCAGTGTCGTTGTTGTCCGGTCGGCATCCGCAGTCCTGCGGCTTTCTTCCCTTCATCACTCTGCCGACTTGAGCTTCGCCCCGTTCAGGGGCATGCCCCGTTATTGACTCGCGCTTCCGGCTTGCCTTGCTGCCGGGCGCCCCGGCACACATGCCGGGAGTTTTCCTGCCGACTTTTCCCTGGAGATATCACCATGGCCAAAGAAGAACTTCTCGAAATGGATGGCGTGGTGGTTGAAGTGCTGCCCGACTCGCGCTTTCGTGTCACGCTCGATAACGGCCACGATCTCGTGGCCTACAGTGCAGGCAAAATGCGCAAGCACCACATCCGCATCATCGCCGGCGACAAGGTTTCCCTTGAGTTGTCGCCTTATGATTTGAGCAAGGGGCGCATCACCTTCCGCCATATCGAGGGGCGCGGACCAGCCGCTCCGCAACGCCGCAAGCATTGACCGTCCAGGCTGAACAGCACCATGCCTGGCTACGAGGCGCATCGTACTTTCCTCAATGAGGACACGCTTGTTGCGCTACAGATGAAAGAGGCGTATATCCGGCGATGTACTGACCGACGCCTTGAGATCACCAGCGGGAGCACAATCATGTCGATCGAGATTCCGGAAACCACTGCCGACGACGACAACCTGCGTATCATTGAGCGCCCAGACGGCTTTTACTGGCAACGCATGGAAAGCGGGGAGGAATTTGGTCCCTTCCCCAGCCTGTCGAAAGCGACCGAGGACATGGAAGACACCGAAGCGAACCTCGAAGCCGGGGAATCACTGGCGGAAGCTGAGAGAGAGATCGGCATGGCCGATTGGATTGACCCGGACACCGGCCAACCGGCGGAGGAATCCGTCCCTCATCTAGAGGATCATTGACCGATCGACGGTCCGTGGCGTCGATTGCGTTCAAGACGCTCTGAACGTTCTCTAGCGCATCGCCTCAGTACCGCAACAAGAACGCCCCGAAAGGGGCGTTCTTGCTTGTTACTTGGCGGAGACGCAGGGATTCGAACCCTGGATCCAGGTTTTGCCCAGATGCGCCCTTAGCAGGGGCGTGCCTTCGACCACTCGGCCACGTCTCCAAAGGTGCGCGATGATACTCGCTCTACGCACCACGGGTCAAACTCAGGCTGCAGCCTGATCCAGGCCGAACGCGCGATGCAGCACTCGCACGGCGAGTTCGAGATACTTCTCGTCAACGACGACGGAAATCTTAATTTCCGAAGTCGAGATCATCTGGATGTTGATGCCTTCCTCGGCCAGGGCGCGGAACATCTTGCTGGCCACGCCCGGATGGGAACGCATGCCGACACCCACCGCCGACACCTTGCAGATGTGGTTGTCGCCTTCGATGGCACGGGCCCCGACATGCGGCTTGATCTGCTCTTCGAGTATCTTCTTGGTGCGGGCAAACTCGCCGCGCGGGACCGTAAAGGAAAAGTCGGTGGTGCCGTCGTGTCCGACGTTCTGGATGATCATGTCCACGTCGATGTTTGAATCGGCGATCGGACCGAGGATCTGGTAGGCAATACCGGGACGATCGGGCACGCCGAGCACGGTCAGTTTGGCCTCGTCGCGATTGAAAGCGATGCCGGAAATGATTGGTTGTTCCATCTTGGTGCCTTCCTCGAAAGTGATCAGCGTGCCGTTGGTTTCCTTGCCCTCTTCCTCGAAGCTGGACAGCACGCGCAATTTGACCTTGTACTTGCCGGCGAACTCGACCGAGCGGATCTGCAGGACCTTGGAGCCGAGGCTGGCCATTTCCAGCATCTCCTCGAAGGTGATGCGATCTAGCTTGCGCGCCTCGGGCACGATGCGCGGATCGGTCGTGTAAACGCCGTCAACGTCGGTGTATATCTGGCATTCGTCGGCGTTGAGGGCTGCCGCCAGTGCAACGCCCGAGGTGTCGGAGCCGCCGCGACCGAGCGTAGTGATGTTGCCGTGCTCGTCTACGCCCTGAAAGCCGGCAACGATCACCACCGTGTCGTTGTCGAGATCGCGCCGCATGTTGGCATCATCGATGTCGAGAATGCGCGCCTTGGTGAAGGTGCTGTCGGTGAGGACCTTGACCTGGCCGCCGGTGTAGCTTCTGGCCTTGAGTCCGAGATCCTTCAGCGCCATGGCCAGGAGGGCGATGGTGACCTGCTCGCCGGTCGCCACCATGACATCGAGCTCGCGCGCATCCGGCTGTGGTGAAACTTCCTTGGCGAGGCCGATCAGCCGGTTGGTTTCGCCGCTCATGGCGGAAACCACCACCACCAACTGATGTCCTTGCGCCTTCCATCTCGCCACGCGCTTGGCGACGTTGCGGATGCGATCCGGCGCACCCATCGAAGTGCCGCCATACTTCTGGACAATTAGAGCCATGACAGAATTGAACTGGTCAGAATTAAAAAGCTCTAAATTATACCGGCTTGCGGATTCACTGGCCATGCGGCGCATGGGCCGAGTCGGCGGGCCTGCAAATAGTGCATGAGGGGGCTTGTATGGCATAGCAATATTGACTATGCTTTGCGGCATATGACTTCGGTAATACGCAGCGTACTGATGTCATACCCATTCATCGTAAATTGCAAAGGACGTTCGTCATGAAATCAGCAGACAAGCTGGATGTACGCGAGATTCGGCGCAAGCTGGGCATGAACCAGCAGCAGTTCTGGTCGAAGCTGGGCGTTACCCAGAGCGGCGGTTCCCGCTATGAAAGTGGCCGCAACATTCCCCGCCCGGTGCAGCAATTGCTCCGCCTGGTCCACGTCGAGCAGATCGATATTGCCAAGGTCAAGCGCGAGGATTTCGAAGTCGTCGAATATCTCAAGTCCAGCGACCCCGACACCTTCAAGAACCTGAAAAAACAGGCACGGTCTTCCCTGAAGAAGGCTGCGTAATTTTTGTCGACAAGCTCAAGGCCTGACTTCGACAGTTAGGCCTTGAGCGCGCAGGCGCTCGGCCACCGCTTCCATCCAGGCGAGCGGAGCCGGTTTCAGGCGCGACGCCTCGATTTGGGCCGACGGTCTCGCAAGACCGTAGAGAAAAACGCCACAAATATTCGCTCGACTGCGAGCGAAAAACGCTGCCAGTGCATCCACTTCGCCGGCGGCCGGCAATTGTCCATCCAGTTCGAACAGGCAGGTTTGCACCCAGGTCGGGCAAAGCTCGCAGCATTCCCGCAATCGCCGCTCGACGCTGTCCATTTTCAAGCGAGTGCCGTTGATGCGGGCGACCACACTGCTGTCCGCCGCATCCACCTTGAACCACACCTCGCCACCGGCCTTGCCGATACTGGCAATCCCCGCTCGCACGGCGCGCCGATCGACCAGACTGCCATTGGTGATCAGCCGCAGCTTGACACTGGGCAGCAGATTCCGCCGCGCCAGGGCATCCACAGCCAATTCGACGGCCTGCGGAAACTCCGCCGCGCTGGTCGGCTCGCCATTCCCCGAGATGGCGATGTCGATCAGTTGCCGGTGCGGTTTCGGCACCCGCCGGACGAGGAAGTCGCCGGCCACGATGTCGTCCAGCATCCGATCGAGTTCCCGCTTCAGGCGGGTGAGATCGATCGGCGGCGGACCGCCGCGCTTCAGGTCCGGCACTTGGCAGTAGATGCAGCGCCAGTTGCAGGCGTTGTTGGGATTGAGATTGACGCCGATCGATACGCCGCCCGCACGCCGCGATACCACGGGATAGACGTAGGTCATGCCAGCGCTGTCTCTGGAGTGATCTTCGACCGACAGGAGACTGGAAGTGAGGGGCATTGCGGGCCGGGAGATATAATGAGGGCCGTTTCAGCTTACCATCGATCCCATGTTGATCACCCGCCGCCTCGAATTCGATGCCGGCCATCGCATCCCCGACCACCAGAGCCAGTGCCGCCATCTGCACGGGCACCGCTACGCCATAGAGATCACATTGTCCGGCACCGTGCTGGAGGCCACGGGCGTACCGGAAAACGGCATGATCATGGATTTCTCCCGCGTCAAGCAGTTGGCGAAGGAACATGTCGTCGATGTCTGGGACCACGCCTTTCTGGTCCATCGCGGCGATGCCACCGTGGTCGCCTTTCTGGCGTCGCTGCCGGACCATAAGACAGTCGTGCTGGATGCCGTGCCGACGGCCGAGAACCTGGCTCGCACAGCGTTCTCCATCCTCGACCCGAAATATCGCGCCACCTACGGCAACCATCTGCGGCTGGAACAGGTCAGGATTTATGAAACGCCCAACTGCTGGGCGGACGCCACCCGTATCGACCTGACTAACGCCGGGGAACAGGCGTAGAATCCGCCCCGCTCAGCGTTGCGGAAGCGTGGCAGAGTGGTTAAATGCACCGGTCTTGAAAACCGGCAACGGGCAACCGTTCGTGAGTTCGAATCTCACCGCTTCCGCCAAACAGTTGCCAAGAAAGTCTCAGCTCAGGCCGGCGACCCTGGCACCAGGGGCGACTTCCAGACGATCATACGGCAGCCGCGTACCGTCGCCGAGCATCAAGGCGTGATCCGAAGGGTCGACTCCAGCGACCGTGGCACCGATGATGCGAATGCCGTAACGGCTGGCCAGACTTCGGCGGTCGTACGGAAAGTGCTCGGTAAAGCCGTCATCTTTTCCTTCCGCACCAGCCGGAGACGGCGCATTGCCGCGGACGTTGGGTTCGACAAGCGTCACATCCAGGCGGTTGCCGGCCCAGAGCTTGAGGAATCGTGCCATGTTGGCACCTGCCACGCCTCGACATCCGACCACCACCAAGCGCTGGCGAGCTTCGACATTCGAAGGCTTCCCGCAGTACGGGGGCGGGAAAGCGCGCCGGTCCGTAGCACGACGTCCCGTCCTGGAGCCACCAGCGCGCCGGTCATAGAATCGACGTTCGACCATAATTTTTCCTCCTGATGCGACCTGTTGCTAACCTGTTGCCATATGGTCAAGAAGATTGCGTGGTTGGTCAAGGATGTCGCTGTTCCCCGACAAATCGCTCATACTCTGACTTCAGCAAGATCAAGCTTGAAACTTTGGCAATAATGCCCCACTCTAATGCGCTGTAATTCCTAATGTGAGGGAGATTCTCGAGATGCAAGGCAATTTCGACGTTATCGGTAGCGGCTCGGTCAGCGGCTCGGTACTCGGGCAGAACCGTGTCCTGCGCAACACCTACGCTTTGCTGGCCTTGTCCATGGTGCCGACGGTACTCGGTGCGCTGGTCGGCATCCAACTGAACTTCTCGTTCCTCTCTGGCAGCCCGGTGATGGCTTTCCTGCTGTTCCTGGGTGTCGCCTGGGGCTTCATGTGGGGCATCGAGAAGACCAAGGATAGCGGCACGGGCGTGCTGCTGCTGCTCGCCTTCACCTTCTTCATGGGCTTGATGCTGTCCATGAGCCTGCAAGTGGCACTCGGCTTCAAAAACGGTGGTTCGCTAATCGCCATGGCGGCGGGCGGCACCGGCGCCATCTTCTTCGCCCTGGCGGGCGTAGCTTCGACCACCAAGCGCGATCTGTCCGGCCTGAGCAAGTTCCTCTTCGCCGGCCTGATCCTGGTCCTGGTGGCGGCACTGGCCAACGCCTTCTTCCAGATTCCGGCGCTGGCGCTGGCGATTTCCGCCATCGCGGTGGTGCTGTTCTCGGCCTACATCCTGTTCGACATCAACCGCATCGTCCAGGGCGGCGAAACCAACTACATTACGGCGACGCTGGCGGTCTATCTCGACATTTACAACGTTTTCGTCAGCCTGCTCAACCTGCTTATGGCGTTTACCGGCCAGCGCGATTAAGAAAAGTCAGCCGTGGCAATACGCCACCTGAGCGCCGACCTGCGGGTCGGCGTTTTCGTTTCTAGCGCTCAAAAAGCGCGATCGACTCTACGTGCGAGGTATGCGGAAACATGCTGGCGATGCCGGCACCGCGCAGCACGTAGTCCTTCTCGTGCACCAGCACGGCGGCATCGCGCGCCAGCGTCGCCGGACTGCACGAAACGTAAACTATGCGCCGGGGACCTGCCTTACCGAGCGCCTTGACGACCGCGATCGCTCCGTCACGCGGCGGATCGATCAGCAGTTTGTCGAACGTGCCCAGGGCGGCAAGGCTTTCCGGCGTCGCCTCGAACAGGTTGGCGACATGAAACTCGCAGCGTTCCTCCAGGCCATTCAACTCGGCATTGGCGCGAGCGCGCTCGACCAGCGGCTTGCTGCCCTCGACGCCGACGACGTGGGCGCCCGATGCGGCGATCGGCAGCGTGAAGTTGCCAAGGCCGCAGAAGAGATCGCCGATACGCTCGCCCGGCGCGGGCTTCAGCAGACTCATCGCCCGCCGCACCAGCATGCGGTTGATGCCATGATTGACTTGGGTGAAGTCGGTCGGCCGGAAGCGCAGCACAACGCCGAAGTCCGGCAGCCGGTACTCCAGCGGCGGCGCATCCGAAGGATGGAATAGCGCGGCCGTATCCGGTCCGCCGGGTTGCAGGTACCAGACGATCCCGTAGTCGTCGGCAAAGCGCCGCAGTTTGTCTTCATCACCGGACGTCAGAGGTTCCAGATTGCGCAGCACCAGCACGTGCTGGTCGTCACCCACCGCGACCTCGATCTGCGGCAGGCGATCCGGCGTCGACATCCCGGCCACAAGTTCCTTAAGCGGCGAAATCAGGCACGAAATGGCCGACGGCAACACCGCGCAGGAATCCATCACCGCCACGTAGCTGCTGCGCTTCTCGTGGAAACCGACCAGCACGCCACCCTTCTTGACCACGTTGCGTACCGACAGGCGCGCGCGGTGGCGGTAGCCCCAGGCGGGGCCGGAAATCGGCGGCAATATCGTTTCCGGCCTCAGCCGGGCCAGATGCCAGAGCGCATCTTCCAACACGCGTTGCTTGGCCGCCGTCTGCGCGCCCGGTTCGAGATGCTGCATGCTGCAGCCACCGCAGACACCGAAATGCGGGCAACCGGGCGTCACCCGCTGACTGGAGGCCTTGATGACGTGGACGACTTGCGCCTGCTCGTAAGTCGGTTTGCGGCGATAGCTCGCGTACTCAACCCGTTCGCCCGGCAGGGCGCCCTCAATGAAGATCACCTTGCCCTCGACATGCGCCACGCCGCGACCTTCGTTGTCCAGCGATTCGATCAGGGCTTCAGACATATCTGCTTCCGGGAAAAGGGCGAGATTATAATGATCGAATGATCCCGACCCTCCTCGGCGGCCTGACGGCCGACCAGTTTCTTGCCGAATACTGGCAGAAAAAGCCGCTGCTGGTCCGCGGCGCATTGCCGGGTTTCTCCGGCCTGCTGTCGCGCGATGATTTGCTCGACTTGTCCTGCCGGGACGACGTCGAATCGCGCTTCGTCTCGCAGACCGGCGGCTGGACCATCGGCCACGGCCCGTTTTCGCGCGCCGCTCTGCGCCGCAAGAGCAAGCCCTGGACGGTGCTGGTGCAGAGCCTCAATCTCGTCCTGCCGACGGCCGATGAACTGATGCGGGAATTCGGCTTCGTTCCCTACGCCCGCCTCGACGACCTGATGGTCAGCTACGCCACCGACGGTGGCGGTGTCGGCCCGCATTTCGACAGCTACGACGTCTTCCTCATTCAGGGAATGGGCAAGCGGCGCTGGCGCATCGGCAACCAGAAGGACCAGACGCTGATCGACGGTTTGCCGATTCGCATCCTCAAGGATTTCCGGCCGGTGCACGACTGGGTGCTGGAACCGGGCGACATGCTCTACCTGCCGCCTGAATGGGCCCACGACGGCATCGCCGTCGGCGAGTGCATGACCTACTCGGTCGGCTTCCGCGCCGCGCCGGCGCAGGAACTGGCCGAGCAGTTCCTCATGTTTCTCCAGGATCGCGTTCAACTGTCCGGCCGGTACCGTGATCCCGGCCTCAAACGCCAGCGTCATCCGGCCGAGATCGGCACGCCCATGATCGACCAGGTCGCCGACATCCTTTCCGGCATCCGCTGGCAGCGCGACACGATCCGCGATTTTCTCGGCGCCACCCTGACCGAGCCCAAGTCGCACGTCTTTTTCGACCGGCCGGAAAAACCACTGAGCGAGCGGCGCTTCACCGCCGCCCTCGCCCGCCGCGGCGTGCGGCTGGATGCTCGCAGCCAGTTGCTGTTCGCCGGTAGCCGTTTCTACATCAACGGAGAGTCAGTCGTGGTGGCACGCCAGGATCAGGCGGCTTTCCGCGACTTGGCCGACGAGAGGGTGTTGCCCGCGCTGCCGATCAGTCCGGCGGGTCAGGATTTGCTCTACGATTGGTACCGTTGCGGTTTCGTACATTTGCCATGACCGAAACGATGACCCTCTTCGACAACGAAGTCGATTACCGTACGGCGGCTGACCTGACGCTGGCGGCCGCGAAACGCGAGATTCGCATCTTCGACCGTGACCTCGAACGCCTGGAGTTGGACGCCCGAGCCCACATCAGTCTCTTGAGCAGCTTCTTGGCCGGAGGACGAGATCGCCACCTGCGCATCGTGCTGCACGATACCGGCCCTCTGGAGCGACATCAGGCGCGACTGGTTACCCTGATACGTCAGCACACACACACCGTCGAGGTGCGCCGCACCCCCGAGCATCTACGGCATCTGACCGATTCCTGGATACTTGCCGACCAGAAGTACGGCACCATCCGCTTCCATGACGACCATGCGCGCGGCAAGAGCATCGCCGGCTCGGCAGCCGAAGTCCGACCGTGGTGGCAGCGCTTCGACGAAGTCTGGGAAGCGAGTGAAGTCTGTTCCCCAGGCGCAGCCACCGGACTGTAACAATGCCCTACTTGGCATCAAGTGAATCTTTGTTGCTATAATCCATAGTTGGACGGAAAACCGGCCACTATAAGTATTTGCTTAGCCTCAACTCTCCTTATCAAATAAAGGGACCCAAATGAAACAATCTCTACTCGTTGCCGCCCTCGTCGCTCTGGCTGTTACCGCCTGTGGCAAGAAGGAACAAGCCGCTGCGCCGGCTCCTGCTCCCGTTGCCGCCCCCGCCGCTGCTCCCGCCGCTGCTGCTCCGGCCGGCGAACAGAAGGGCATGGAAGGCATGGCTGGTCAGGCTGGTATGTCCGGTATGTCCGGCATGGCTGGCGAACAGAAGGGTATGGCTGGCATGGCCGGCATGGAAGGCCAGGCTGGCATGGCTGCCGACAAGGCCAAGGAAATGGCCGGCATGGCTGCCGACAAGGCCAAGGAAGTGGCCAAGGGTGCCGTCGAAGGCGCCAAGGACGCGATGAAGAAGTAATTCTTCTTCTCGTATCGAAAAAAGCCGGCTCGCGCCGGCTTTTTTTTGCCTTCAGCCGCCGCTAATGACTCGCCAGTCGAAACCCGTGTCCTGATCGGCGACGCCGATCCAGTTGGCGTCGCAGCCCAGCACTGCGGCCAGCGCCGCCCGCGCCAGTTCGGGCGTATTGTTTTCCTGACTCAGATGGGCGGCAACCACGTGCCTGAGCCGGCGATGATCGAGCCGTGCCAGCAGGTCCGCCGACGCTGTGTTGTCGAGATGACCGAAACGACCGGAGATGCGCTGCTTCAGGTGCGCCGGATAGCGGCCGGCGGTCAGCATGTCGATATCGTGGTTGCATTCGAGCACCAGCGCATCGCATACCGATAGCATTTCCACCATATGCGGCGTCACGCAGCCGGCGTCTGTCAGCACGCCCAGGCTGTCATGACCATCGGAGAACACGAACTGCGCCGGTTCGCGCGCATCGTGGGGCACTGGAAACGGCCTCACTTCAATGTTGCCGATGGCGAAAACCGTATGGCTGTCGATCACCTGGATCGACACACCATCCAGAGTGAGCGCACCTAGCGTCCCGTGGGTCAGGAATACGTCGAGTTCATGGCGACGGGCGCACGGGGCCGCGCCCGCGACGTGATCGCTATGCTCATGGGTAATCAGAATGGCATCCAGATCACCGGGCTCGAGACCCAAGCGGCCCATGCGGACGGCCAATTGGCGCGGTCCGAAGCCGCAATCGACCAGTACGCGCGTGCCGCCGGCCTCGACGATCAGCGCGTTGCCGCGGCTGCCGCTGCCGAGGGATGCAAAGCGCATCCCTGCGGCCCTTACTTCAATTGCTCCAATAACAGGCGAAGGATCTTGTTGCCGGTATCGGAAGTATCGACGCCGCCCTCGCGCGTCAACACCTGCACGCTGCTCGTCTCGCCGCTGCCCTTGACATGGATGCGGTACTGCGGACTCTTGCTGGGATCGAGCTTGCTGGCCTGCCAGAAAGCCAGCTTGGAAAGGAAGCTCTTGTCCTCGCCCTTCTTGCTGGCATCGATCTCCGGATCGACATAACGAACAAAATAGAGTCCCTGCGAGCGATCGCGGTCCTCGACGGTGAAACCGACGCGGTCAAGCGCCAAGCCGACGCGCCGCCAGGCGCGGTCGAACGGCTCCCGGACTTCGAGCGCCCCGGCGCCATCCTTGCCCGGCAACATCCGGGCCCGCTCATCCTTCGCCGTGCTATCCGCCACCAATGTCTTCGCGCGCACTTCGTCCATGCCCAGACGCACCATCAGGCGGCGCAGCATTTCCGCTTCCAGTTCCGGATCGGGCGGCCGCGGCTGCCAGCGGGTCTCTGTCTTGCCTTCGTTGGTGTAAATCTCGTACATGCCGCGATGGCTGATGTAGATCTCGGTCGTATCGGGCTGCGCACCCTTCTCCAGGCGGGTGCGGAACTTGTCGCGCTCGGCGGTCGAATACAGGCTGTCGAACACCTTGCCCAAGGTGCTGCGAATGATGTCCTGCGGCAGCTTGGCGCGGTTCTCCGCCCAGTCGGTCTCCAGAATGCCGGCTTCCGGCAGCTCAATGTTGACGATGAAGCCCAGTTCCTGCCAGAACTCCTTCAGGCCCGGCCAGACCTTGTCCGGCGAGCCCGGCACGACCAGCCAGCGCTGCGTGCCGGAACGCTCGATGCGCATCTTCTCGACTTGCGGCAGCAGATCCTGCGCGGTCGTCGTGCGCGCCTGGCCGGCGCGGTCGCCAGCATAGGCCGAGTAGGTCGCCGAGCCTTTCGGGCTGACGTCGGGCACTGCGTAACGGTCGTCGCGGGTCGGCTGGGTCAGGTCGGGCGGGATCTCGAGGGGTGGCAGTTTGCCGGCCGACTTGTATTCGATCTTCTTCGATTCCAGCACCGAACCACTGCAACCTGCGAGCAGCGCCAGCACGACAGAGGCCATCAACAGGGCGTTACGCTTCATGCGTTCCTCGCGGGAATTAGAGTTGGATGCCGGCTTCGCGCAGCGCCGAGCGCACACGCTCGTGATACTCGGGCGACAGCGTCGTCATTGGCAGACGCAGACCATTCTCGATCAGACCCATCTCGACGCAGGCCCATTTGACCGGAATCGGGTTGGCCTCGACGAACAGGTTGCGGTGCAGGGACAGCAAACGGAAATTGATGGTGCGCGCCGTCGCCAGGTCGCCGGCCAGCGCCGCCGTGATCATCTGGTGCATCAGACGCGGCGCCACGTTGGCGGTCACGGAAATGACACCGCGGCCGCCCAGCAGCGTCAGGGCGAGCGCCGTGGCATCGTCGCCGCTCAGCACGGCAAACCCCTGCGGCGCGCGCTTCAACAGATCGGTGCCGCGTTCGATATTGCCGGTGGCATCCTTGATGCCGACGATGCGTGGCACTTGCGCCAGGCGCAGCGCGGTCTCGTTGGCCAGATCGGCGACAGTACGGCCGGGCACGTTGTAAAGCACCATCGGCAGGTCCACCGCTTCGGCGACGGCCTTGAAGTGCCGGTAGAGGCCTTCCTGGGTCGGCTTGTTGTAGTAGGGCACCACCGAAAGGTGTGCGCTGGCGCCGGCGCGCCGGGCAAACTCGGCCAGTTCGATGGCCTCGACCGTGGAGTTGGCGCCCGTACCGGCGATCACCGGCACGCGGCCGGCAGCCTGCTCGGCGACGATCTGGATCAGTTGGCAATGCTCGTCGAAATTGACTGTCGGCGATTCGCCGGTGGTGCCGACCACGACGAGGCCATCGGAGCCTTCACGGATGTGCCAATCGACGAGGCTCTTCAGGCGCGGCAGGTCGAGACTGCCGTCCTCGTGCATGGGAGTGACGATGGCGGGTAGGGAGCCTTGAATCATGGTCGTTGCCATTTTGTTGCCCGTTTGGCCAAAAGGAAAATCAGGGAGTCGATTTTACTCGACTAGAGGTCGGCCAGCACCTTGATGTGCGCCGACACGCTGCGCGCCAGCGCCGACAGGGAGTAGCCGCCCTCGAGCATCGAGACGATGCGCCCCTGCGCCGTTTCCCGTGCCAGGGCCTTCAGCTGTTCGGTCACCCAGGCGTAGTCCGACTCCACCAGGCCGACGGAACCCATGTCGTCCTCGTAGTGGGCATCGAAACCAGCCGAGATATAGATAAGTTCGGGCGCGTATTCGCGCAAACGCGGCAGCCAGATATCGCTGACGATTTCGCGGAAGCGGTCGCCGCGCGTGCCGGCCTTGATGGGCACGTTGACCATGTTGGGCGCCGGGTTCTCGGTGCCGCAATACGGGTAGAACGGATGCTGAAAGGTGCCGACCATCAGCACGTGCTC